>JAJYNS010000083.1 GCA_021786195.1 Actinomycetes bacterium
GAGCGACTTGGACTGGCTCATGTGGCGGGCGCTGTGGATGTTCTCCGCCGACACGAGGCGGATGAAGTCGGGGTGGGACTCGTGGTGGTCGAAGGTCAGCTCTGCCAGCCGACGGATCGCCGAGACGGGGTCGAGGTGATCGACATCGACGCGCTGCTCCGCGGCGCGGATGCGGGCGTAGGCGGACTCGAGCACGGCGGTGTAGAGCTGCTCCTTGCCGCCGAAGTAGTAGTAGATCATGCGCTTGGTCGTCCGCGTCCGGGCCGCGATCTTGTCGACGCGCGCGCCGTTGAAGCCGTGCTGGCTGAACTCCTCCGTCGCGATCTCGAGGATCTCGCGCCGGGTCCGGTCCGGGTCGCGAGCACGCCTGCCGGCCACAGCCGGGAGGATCTCGTCAAGTGCTATCGCCCACCACCCCCTCCTCCTGCGACGTTACCGGGTCTTGACGCCTCCGCGAGGGATCGATAACGTACTAGTTCGTACACTACTGGCAGGTGGCTACCCGCGGGTGGCGAAGGGGGGCGGCAGCTGTGCGGCGGCAGTGGCAGCAGCCTGCGGGCGCTTCGTGGTGAGCACGGCCGGTCGGATCGTCGTGGGCCTGATCGGATCGGACATCGAGGCGTCGTTCTCACCGGCGCTGCACGAGCGTGAGGCGCAGATGCAAGGGCTGCCCTACGTGTACCTCACCTTCGATCTCGGCCGGCTCGGCGCGGCGCCCGAGGACGTCGGACAGCTGGTCGACAGCGCGCGCCGGCTCGGCTTCGCGGGGCTCAACATCACCCACCCCTGCAAGCAGCTCGTCGTGCGGCACCTCGACCGGGTCTCGGGCCGGGCGTCGCTCGTGGGGGCGGTGAACACGGTCGTGTTCGAGGAGGGTCAAGCCGTCGGCCACAACACGGACTGGTACGGCTTCGAGGAGAGCTTCGTACGCGCCCTGCCGGATGCCGTGATGGACGAGGTGGTCGTCGTCGGTGCCGGCGGTGCCGGCACTGCCGTCGCGCACGCGCTCCTCACGCGGGCTGCGGGGACGCTTAGGGTCGTGGACATCGACATGGCTCGCGCCGAGGGCCTTGCTCGGGCCCTGCAGGCCCACTACGGCTCCGGCCGGGCGTCCTTTGTCGCCCCGAGCGAGCTGGCGAGGTCGCTCGCGGGCGCCAGCGGGGTGGTGAACGCGACACCGGTCGGCATGGTCGGCCACCCTGGCGTGCCGTTCGACCCCGCCTGGCTCAGGCCGGACCTCTGGGTCGCCGAGGTCATCTACCGGCCGCTCGAGACGCAGCTGCTGCGCAGCGCGCGCCGGCTCGGCTGCGCGACGGTCGACGGCGGCGGGATGGCGGTCTTCCAGGCGGTCGAGGCCTTCGAGCTGTTCACCGGCATCCGCCCCGACGCCGAGCGGATGCTCAAGCACCTCGACGCGCTGATCGCCGAGCACGAGCCCGCCTCGGCGGTCTGAAGGGCGGGGGAGGCGATGGCGGGAGACGCACCGGTGCTCGGCGTGCGAGGGGTGACGAAGCGCTTCGGCGGCCTCGAGGCGCTGAGCGAGGTCGACTTCGACGTGCACGCCGGTGAGGTGGTCGGCCTCGTGGGCGACAACGGGGCAGGGAAGTCGACCCTCGTGAAGATCCTCTCCGGGGTCCATGCGCCCTCCGCGGGCCACGTCGAGATCGACGGCGAGCCCCGCGAGCTGTCGAGCCCGGCCGTCGCCACCGAGGCGGGGATCGCGACCGTCTACCAGGAGCTGTCGCTCACGATGCAGCGCAGCGTCGCCTCGAACTTCTTCCTCGGTCGCGAGCTCGTGGTCAGGCATCCGCTCGGAAGGCGGCTCGGATGGCTGGACCGCCGGGAGATGGAGCGCCAGACCCGCCAGTCGCTCTCGAAGCTGCTCACACGCGTGCCCGACGTTCGCAGCGCCTGCCGGACGCTCTCCGGCGGCCAGCGACAGGGCCTGGCCATCGCCCGAGCGGTGACCTGGTGCGGGCGGGTGCTGATCCTCGACGAGCCGACGAGCGCGCTCGGCGTGGAGCAGCAGCGGGAGGTCCTCGACATCATCCGTCGCACCCGTGAGCTAGGCATCGCGGTGCTGCTGATCAGCCACCAGATGCAAGAGGTCGTGGCTGTCTGCGACCGTGTGGTCGTCCTGCGACTGGGCGAGGTCGTGGCGGTGCTCGAGAAGCAGGAGCTCGCGGTGGACACGCTCGTCGGCTACATCACCGGGTCCACGCCGGCGCGGACACCGGCGGGTGCCCGGAGGGCGAGCTCATGAGCCGCACGGACCTGTCGCTGCAGGCAGCGGGCGAGGAGCGTGCCGCCAGGGAGAGCCCGCCCGAGGCCGCCCGGGCGCGGCAGGCGCGCGGGGAGGCGAGGCGGGTCGTCGAGAGGCTGCGTCTCGGCAGCTACACCTGGCTCGTCCTCGTGCTCGTCGCGGTGATCGTCGGCTTCTCGATCAAGTCGTCGGCGTTCCTCTCGCAGTCGAACTGGTTGAACACGAGCTCGACGGCGACCGAGGTCCTCATGCTGGCGATCGGCCAGACCTTCGTGATCGTCGCCGGCCAGATCGACCTCTCGGACGGCGCAGTCCTCGGGCTCTCCGGGATGGCGGGCGGCTGGGTGATGTCCGAGATCGGGGGCTCGGCCACGGGCACGACGGCCGATCTCGTGATCGTGGCCGGGTTCGCCTCCGCGATCGCGGTCGGGGTGATCGTCGGCGTCGTCAACGGCCTGCTCACCGCCCGCTACCGGATCCCGTCGTTCGTCGTCACTCTCGGCACCCTCGGCATCTGCACCGGCATCGCGGACCTCGTCTACAACGGTCAGGAGATCTCCCAGATCCCCTCCGGCGTCGGGACGATCGGCAGCACCGACCTGGGCGGGTGGATCCCCATCCCGGTGCTCGTCGCCGCGGTCTTCACCGTCGGGGGCGCGCTCGCGCTCTCGAGGACGCGTTTCGGGGAGCACACCTACGCGATCGGCGACAGCCGCGAGGCCGCGGTGCGTGCGGGCATCAGGGACACCCGCCACCTCGTGAAGATCTTCATGCTCTCGTCGATCCTCTCGGCGGTCGCCGGCATCCTCGTCATGACCAGGCTCGCCGTCGCGGCCCCGACCTCGGGCGCGAACGACGAGCTCGACGCGATCGCTGCCGTCGTCATCGGCGGAGCAAGCCTGTTCGGAGGAAAAGGGACGATCCTCGGCTCGCTGCTCGGCACGGCGCTCATCGCGGTGCTCCTCACGGGCCTGATCATCATCAACGTCCCGCCCTTCTGGCAGCTGGTGGCGGTCGGCGTCGTGCTGATCGCGGCGGTGTACGTGGACCAGTTCAAGGAAAGGGGGAAAGGAGCCTGAGCTTGTCGCCCTCGAGGGGGCAAGGCGGCAATGGCGGTGCCGCTCGGCGCTGACGCCCTGCAGGAACCTCCTGCCGCCGACGAACGCAAACAGAGCACAGAGACAACAGAAGGGGGATCTCTCCGCATGCGGAACTTGATCAGGAGATGGGAAACGCTGGCGGCCTGCGGCGCGCTGGCGGCGGGTGCGCTCGTCGTCGGGCTCGCTTCTTCTTCCAGCGCGGCGAGCGTACGGCCTCGCGCGACCAAGGAGACGGTGGCGTTCATCCCGGGTGCCACCGGCGTCGGCTTCTACAATGGGATGCTGAACGGCGTGCGCGCGCAGGCCAAGAAGTACGGCTGGAGCGTCATCTACGAGGGATCGCCGGACTTCACGCCGTCGGCGCAGACGCCGGTCGTCGAGGCGGTGTGCGCCCGTCACCCGGCGGCGCTCCTCATCGCGCCGACCGACCCGGTCGCGATGGAGCCCGCCGTCAAGCAGTGCATGAAAGAGGGCGTGCTGATCGTCACCGTCGACACCGCGCTCGCGAACAAGAGCGGCATCGTCGCGGCGATCTCGTCGGACAACATCCAAGGTGGCGAGACGGCGGCGAAGTTCATCGCTCAGCAGCTCAAGGGCTCGGGGCAGGTCGCGACGTTGAGCCTGACCCCCACCGCGACGACCCAGGTGCTTCGTGTCAAGGGCTTCGTCCAGGAGATGAAGGCGCACTACCCGAAGATCTCCATCGTCGCGAGCGAGTTCACCGGCCAGGCGCTGACCGGGTCCGAGACGGACGCGAGCGCGGTGCTCTCCGCCCATCCGCAGGTGAAGGCGTTCTTCGGGGCCGCCGAGCCGAACGGCGAGGGCGCGGCGCTCGCCGGCAAGGGCAAGCACCTCGTCATCGTGAGCTACGACGCGGACCCGCCGACGATCGCCCTCGTGAAGAGCGGCGCGATCAGCGCCACGATCGCGCAGCAGCCTGCGCTCGAGGGTCAGATCGGCGTCCAGGATGTCTACGACTACCTGACCGGGCACAAGTCGTTGATCAAGAAGTCCGTGCTGCTCCCGAACATCTTGATCACCACGGCGAGCGCCAGGTCCGGCGTGGACGCGAAGTACTACTACCCCGCGGGCTGAGCCCTGAGCCGGACCCCCGGTGCCACGAGCCGTGCTAGGCGCGGCAACTGGCCCCGGGGGTCCGCCCGCCCGCGCTGCGTCGAGGGCGGCGGTCTTGCCGAGCCGGCCGCTGAGAGGGCAAGAGCGCAGCACGACCTCGCCGCCGCGCCTGGAGCCTTGACCCGAAGGGCAGGGCTCGGTATCTTGTAAGTAACGAACTAGTTAATCCATACATTGGGTCGCAGTGGCTCCGGCGTGCGGTCCCGGCAGGCCCGGCTTCGCGTTCCCCGGGCGACGCCTCGGCCCGAGCCCACCGGCGGCCCGCCGTCGATCACCGAGGAGTGGGGATGTCCGAGCCCAAACCCCTGACCGCCGAGCAAGAGGCCGAGCTCGACGGCGCGCTCGCGCGGGCGCGTGCCGCGGCGGCAGAGATCGAGCACTACTCCCAGGAGCAGGTCGACCGCCTCTGCCGGGCAGTCGCCTGGTCGGTGGCGAACAGGGTCACCTTCGAGCGCCTGGTCGAGATGGGCGTCGAGGAGAGCGGCCTCGGGGATCCCGTGAGCCGGATGGGCAAGCGGATGAAGATCCGGGGGGTGCTGCGCGACGCGCTTCGCCAGAAGAGCGTCGGCGTGATCGAAGAGGTTCCCGAGAAGGGCATCGTGAAGTACGGCAAGCCGGTCGGCGTGATCGCCTGCATCGTGCCCACGACCAACCCGGACCTCACCCCGGCCGGGAACGCGATCTACGCGATCAAGGCTCGCGACGCGGTCATCTTCTCGCCGCATCCGAGGTCGAAGAGGACGTCGGCGGAGACCGTTCGGCTCATGCGCGAAGCGCTCAGTTCCCAGGGTGCGCCCGCCGACCTGCTGCAGTGCCTCACGCTCGTCAACATCCCGATGTCCCAGGCGCTCATGGCAAGAGCCGATCTGGTGATCGCCACGGGGGGCCAGCCGATGGTGCGCGCCGCGTACAGCTCGGGCACCCCCGCGTACGGCGTCGGTGCCGGGAACTCGACGATGGTCATCGACTCGACCGCGGATGTCGCGGACGCCGCACGCAACACTCGTATCTCGAAGACATCCGACTACGGCTCGGGCTGCTCTGCGGACGGCAACCTGATCATCGACGCCGGGATCTACCCGGAGATGGTCTCCGCGCTACAGGCCGAGGGCGGCTACCTCGCGAGCAGCGAGGAGAAGGCGCTGCTCCAGCGGGCGATGTGGGATGACGAAGGCCACCGGACTGCGAGCACCGTGGCCATCGCGCCCCAGGTGCTCGCCAAGATCGCCGGCTTCGACGTACCCGAGGACCGCAAGTTCATCATCGTCGAGGGCGACGGGATCGGCAGGGAGCACCCCTTCTCCGGCGAGAAGCTCACGACGCTGCTCGCCGTCTACAAGTACCAGAGCTGGGAGCAGGCGCTCGAGATGGTGAAGGCGATCTACGAGGTGGGTGGGAAGGGCCACTCCTGCGGCATCTACTCCTTCGACGAGCAGCACATCCACGAGCTCGCCCTCGCGGCGCCGGTCTCCCGCATCATGGTCCGCCAGCCCCAGTCGAAGGCGAACGCCGGGGCGTTCAACAACGGAATGCCGATGACCTCGAGCCTGGGATGCGGGACCTGGGGAGGGAACATCGTCTCGGAGAACGTGAGCCTGAAGCACTACATGAACACGACCTGGGTGTCGGTGCCGATCGAAGAGGACCGCCCCTCCGACGAGGAGCTCTTCGGTGAGTTCTACGACCCGGCGCTCGAGGTCGGTAGCGCAGTCGGCGGCTGATCCGATGGCCACGGGCCCCGACCCCTCCGAGCCGTCGAGCGAGGTGCTGCTCCGCCTGGCGCAGGAGTGGTGGACGACGTCCATCATCGACGTTCGCCCGGGCTCGATCGCGATACGGGGCTACGCGATCGAGGACCTCATCGGGCGCGTCAGCTTCTCGGAGATGGTCTGGCTCATGCTGCGTGCCGAGCTGCCCACACGGGCACAGGCCGACTTGCTCGAGGCCGCCCTCGTCGCCGCCGTCGACCACGGTCCGAGCGCGCCGTCGATCGCCGCGTCGCGCATGGCCGTCACCTGCGGGCTGCCGCTCAACGGCGCGATGGCCTCGGCGATCAACATGCTCGACGACGTCCACGGCGGGGCGGGCCAGCAGTGCATGGAGCTCTATGCCGAGATCGACGAGGCCGCCACGCGCGAGGGCGCGGGCCCGGGCGACGTCGAGGCGCTCGCCAGAGTGACCTCGGCGGTCGTCGACTCCTGGCGCGAGCGGGGGGTGCGGTACCTGCCGGGCTTCGGTCACCGCTTCCACCCCGAGGACCCTCGCGCGCCCCGGCTGCTCGCCCTGGTCGACGAAGCTGCCGCCAAGGGCGTGGTGAGCGGGCGCTACGCGGCGATCGGGAGGAGCGTGACGGCCGTGCTCGGCCGCGGTCGGAGCGCGCCGATCCCGATGAACGTGGACGGGGTGACCGCGGTGATCTACAGCGAGCTCGGCTTCGCGCCAGAGCTCGGCCGCGGGCTGTTCGTCCTCTCGCGGTCGGTCGGCATCCTGGCGCACGCCTGGGAGCAGCGCCAGCAGGGAGGCCGCATCAAGGGCCCGATGCCAAGGGAGATCCCCTACCGCTACGTCGGGCCGGCGCGCCGGGGGCTCGAGGTGGACCAGGGCCAGCGACCAGGGAGCCGAGGCGGGGCGGTGTCGGGCCCGGAGATCGGGGGTGGACAGAAGTGAAGGACCTCGTGAGCAACCAGATCGTCCGCTACCTGGAGCAGCGCGGCGTCCGGCACGTGTTCGGGCTCTGCGGGCACACGAACATCGCGCTGCTGGCGGCGATGTCGAGGAGCGAGCAGATCGAGTTCGTCAACACACGGCACGAGCAGATCGCCGCGCACGCCGCGGACGGCTACGCCCGAGCCACGCACCGGGCCTCGGTCGTCCTCACCCACCTCGGGCCCGGCCTGACCAACGCCGCGACGGGCGTGGCCAACGCCGCGCTCGACTCCGTGCCGATGGTCGTGATCGCGGGCGACGTGCCGAGCCACTACTTCGGCAAGCACCCCCACCAGGAGGTGAACCTCCACGCCGACGCGTCCCAGTACGAGATCTACCGGCCATTCGTGAAACGAGCCTGGCGTGTCGACTCGCCCCATCTCCTGCCCGAGGTCCTTGAGAAGGCGTTCGCCCTCGCGGAGAACGGGCGTCCCGGTCCGGTGCTCGTCGACGTGCCGATGGACGTCTTCTCGGCGGAGGTCGAGGTCGAGCGGTTCGACCGGGTCATGCGCAACACGCGGTCGCTGTCCAAGCCGACCATCGACGAGGCAGTCGCCGAGGAGATCGTCCGGACCCTCGCCCAGGCGAAGGCGCCGGTCGTCTACGCGGGCGGCGGCGTCCTCGGCGCGGGGGCGAGCGAGGAGCTCGAGGCGCTCGCCAGGCAGCTGTCGCTCCCGATCGCGCACTCGCTCATGGGCAAAGGTGCCGTGCCGGACGACAATCCGCTCGTGCTCGGTATGACCGGCTTCTGGGGCACCAAGTACGTCAACGAGACATGCAGGAGCGCAGACTGGGTGCTCGCGCTCGGCACACGCTTCGCCGAGGCCGACAGCTCCTCCTGGGAGCCCGAGTACACGTTCTCCTTCCCCCCGAGCCAGCTCATCCAGATCGACATCGACCCTTCAGAGATCGGCCGCAACTATCCGGTCTCGATCGGGGCCGTGGCAGATCTGAAGGCAGCGCTCGAGGTGCTCGCGCAAGTGGCGAGGCGGGTGGTGCCCGAGGGCGTGGACCGTCCGGAGCTGCTCGCCCGGATGAGGGAGGAGCGGGAGTCGTTCAAGGCGAGCAACCGCGAGGCGGAGCGCAGCTCGGAGTGGCCGATGCGGCCCGAGCGGATCCTCGCGGAGGTGCGGGCGGCGCTCCCTCGCGACGCGCTGGTCACGACCGACGTCGGCTGGAACAAGAACGGCGTCGGCCAGCAGTTCGACGTCCTCACGCCCGGCACCATGCTCACGCCGAGCGCCTACGCGACGATGGGCTTCGGCGCGCCGGCTGCGCTCGGTGCGAAGATCGCCTGCCCCGAGCGCGTCGTCGTCTCCCTCGTCGGCGACGGCGGGTTCGGCCAGAACCCGGCCCTGCTGTCGACGGCCCGCGAGCGCAACGTCGGCGTCGTCTGGGTCGTGATGAACAACAACGCCTTCGGCACGATCGCCGGGCTCGAGCTGGCCCACTTCGACACCACGTACGGAACGGTGTTCCTGGGCGATGACGGGATGCCGGCGAGGACCGACTTCGCGGCGATCGCCCAGGCCTACGGGGTCGAAGGCATCCTCGTCGGCTCGGCGGAGGAGTTCAAGCCGGCGCTCGAGCACGCGCTGGCGAGCGGCAAGCCCGTGGTGATCGACGTCGCGATGCAGAACGTGCCGACGCCGACCGCGGGGCACTGGAACATCATGGACATCTACTCACCCGGACGGCGCGTCCATCACGTCGCCACCGAGCCGAGGTAGGCGCTGATGGAGGCCCGCTTCTCGCTCGATCACCTGACCGTGCTCGAGTGCACGCCGCCGGAGCTGGTGCACGTTGCCGCCGACGCCGGCTACGACTGTGTGGGGCTGCGGACGATGCCCCTCGGCATCCCGGGGGAGCCTGACTGCGAGATCGCACACGACCCGGTCCTCATGCGTCGGACTCGAGAGGCGCTGGCGGCGACCGGTCTCCCGGTCAGCGACATCGAGCTCGTCCGGGTGGTGCCCTCGATGGACCCCCGCAGCTACGAGGCGGGGTTCGCCGCCGGCGCGGAGATCGGCGCGAGGGACGTCACGGCGAGCATCTGGACCGCGGACGGGCCCTACGCGCGAGAGATGTTCGAGCAGCTCTGCGAGATCGCTCGACCCTACGGCCTGCGGCTCAACCTCGAGTTCGTCGCCATCGCCGAGATCCGGACGCTGCGTGAGGCGCTGGCGTTCCTCCGGTCGGTCGAGGCGAGGAACGTCGGCGTCGTCGTCGACACCTATCACTTCTACCGAGCGGGCGCCGCCCTCGAAGAGCTCGCCGACATACCCCCGGAGTGGCTCCACTTCTGCCAGCTCTGCGACGCCCCCGCCGCGGTCCCCGCCTCGGCGGACGAGCTCCGGGACGAGGTCCGCGACCGGCGCCTGTACCTCGGCGAGGGCGCGATCGACGTCGCCGAGATCGTCGCCAGGATGCCAGAGACGATCTACGCGCTCGAGATACCGAACCTGGCGCGGCTCGCGAGCCTCGGTCCGGCTGGATACGCCTCGACCTGCCTGCAGCGCGCTCGGCGGTACTTCGCCGAGCACGGGCGGCGAAGCGCGGCCGGGAGCGGCTTGCCGGGTCTCGGCGCCCGCCCCTGAGGCACGGCAGGCCGCGCCGGGCGCGCAAGGCCTGGCTATGCTACGGCCGCTACATCCGTGCTCGGGAGGGGCGACCGGTGGACGTGCTGCTCATCAACGGCCCGAACCTGGGCGCGCTCGGGACACGTAAGCCGGAGATCTACGGCAACGTGACGCTCGCCGACGTCGAGGCGACGCTCGGCGACGAGGCACGGGCGCTCGGGCTCACCCTGGAGTGCTTCCAGAGCAACCACGAGGGGGCGATCGTCGACCGCATCCACGAGGCCAAGCGCGAGGGGTGCCGGTACTACATCGTCAACGCGGGCGCGTACACCCACACGAGCGTCGCCATCCGCGACGCGTTCGAGAGCGTCGAGATCCCCTTCGTCGAGGTGCACATCAGCAACGTGCACGCGCGCGAGGAGTTCCGCCACCATTCCTACCTGTCGCCGATCGCGGCGGCGGTCCTCGTCGGTTGCGGCGTGAAGGGCTACAGCCTGGCGCTCGAGCTCGTCGCCCACCGGCTCTCGGCCTAGCGAGGCCGCTCGGCGCTCACCCCCGGCGGACGACCGCGACGCCCTTCGGCTCGAGGCGGACCGTGCCGGCTACGGGCTTGCCGCTCAGAAGCTCGGTCCCCGGGGTCGCGAGCGGCACCTCGAGCTGCTCGCCCGACCGGTTGATCACGAACTCGTAGCTGACGCCGCCTCCCGACCGCACGACGCGCTCGACCCCGGGTCCTGCGGCGGCGAGGGTCTCGGCGCCCCGGAGGGCAGGGACGCGGTCGTAGACGCGACCCAGCCCGAGGGCGTCGAGCCGGGCGCCGACGTAGAGCGCCTTGCCGTCGCCGACCCCGCGGGAGACGACGACCGGACGCCCCGACCAGGGGCCGCTCGCGAGGCGTGCGAGCACGGTGCCGTCGTCTCGGTCGGCAGCGATGTCGACCCAGAGGTCGGCGACCGTGCGCCTGCCGTCGTCCCACTCGACCTCGACCTCGTCGCCTGTCGGCAGGGGCGTGACGTCGAGGACGTCGCAGCCGATGAGCGGGCGGAGCGGCCCGCCGTAGGGGCCGGGGTGGACGTGGTGCCGCTCGTCGGCGATGCCGGACCAGAAGGAGATCACTGCCGTTCCGCCCTGCCGGACGTAGGCGACGAGATTGGCGCCCTCCTCCTCCGTGACGAGGTAGAGGCTCGGCAGGAGGACCGCCCGGTAGCGCTCGAGCGGCTCACCGGGATGGCAGACGTCGGTGGTGACGCCGCGCTCGTAGAGCGGGCGGTACATCCAGGCGACCTGGTCGGCAAGGGTGACGTCCGCGGCCGGGCTGCCCGGCTCCTCCATCGCCCACCAGCTCGGCCAGGAGAGGACGAGCGCCGCGTCGGCCTCGACGGTCGTGCCGGCGAGCGGGCCGAGCGAGGCGAGCTCGCGCCCGAGGCCGACGACCTCTCTCCAGCTCGGTGCCGCCTCGCCGCTGTGGGGCAGCATCGCCGAGTGGAACCGCTCCGCTCCGAACCGGGACGCCCGCCACTGGAAGAACAGGATCCCGTCGGCGCCTCTTGCGATCGCCTGGTATGAGGTCGCCCGCATCTCGCCGGGGACCTTGGCCACGTTGCGCCGGCGCCAGTTCACGCGTGACGCGGCCTGCTCCATGACCATCCAGGGCTTGGACTTGTCGAGCGAGCGGATCAGGTCGTAGTGGAAGGCGCTCAGCATCGGCGAGTCGGGATCGGCCGGGTCGGGGTAGTTGTCGGTGGAGACGAGGTCGAGCTCTCGCGCCCAGGCGAAGTAGTCGAGCGGCTTGAACGCGCCCATGAAGTTGGTCGTGACCGGGACGTCCGGTCGCACCCTGTGGAGGGCCTCGGCCTCGTCACGGCACTCCTCGAGGAACTCGTCGTTGGAGAAGCGTGCGAAGTCGAGGACCTGCGTCGGGTTCTGGAAGGCGGGCGTGGCCCGCGGGGGCTGGACCTCGTCAAAGCTGGAGTAGCGCTGGCTCCAGAACGAGGTGCCCCAGGCCTCGTTCAGCGCGTCGACGTCTCCGTAGCGTCGGACCAGCCAGGCCCGGAAGGCCGCAGCGGAGAGGTCGCAGTAGCAGCGGGGCACGTGGCAGGCGTACTCGTTGTGGATGTGGAACAGCTCCACGGCGTCGTGCCCGGCGACCTCTCTCGCGAGCGCCTCGACGATGCGGAGGGCGAGGCGGCGGTAGGCGGGGCTCGACACGCAGAAGTGCTGGCGGCTCCCGCCGCTGTAGCGCGTGCCACGCTCGTCGACCGGCAGCGTCTCGGGGTAGCGGGCGGCCATCCACGGTGGGGGAGCGGCCGTCGGCGTCGCCAGGTCGACGCCGATCCCGGCGGCCCCGAGGAGGTCGAGCACCTCCAGGAGCCAGGAGACGTCGAGCTCCCCCTCCTCGGGCTCGAGCCGGGACCAGGAGAACACCCCGACGGTCACAAGGTCGACGCCCGCCTCTCTCATCAGCCGGACGTCCTCGCGCCAGGTCTCCCGGGGCCACTGCTCGGGGTTGTAGTCCCCGCCGTAGCGGACCTTGCGCGCGAACAGGGGGAGCTTGGGCGGCGGGGCATGGTGCTCACGGGTCGGCATGGTGGGCCTATTCCTTTGCCTGTCTCTCGTCTCTTGTCTCTTGTCTCTTGTCTCTTGTCTCTTGTGTCTTGTCTCGATCCGTCGACGGCCGCGGCTACTCGCCGGCGATCGCGCCGAAGGTCAGGCCCCTGGCGATGTACTTCTGCAGGAAGGGGAACAGGACGATCATCGGCAGCACGGAGATCAGCGAGCCAAGGAGCACCTCGGGGTAGAGCGGCTGGCTCACCCCGGCGAGATGGAGCTCGCTCGCCCAGGTCGCCAGGCCAACTGTGAGCGGGAAGCGGAAGCTGTCCCCGAGGAGCACGAGCGGCAGGAAGTAGTTGTTCCAGGTCCCGATGAACGAGAGCAGGAACAGCGTGACCATCCCGGGCATGAGGATCGGCCGCCCCACGGTCCAGAAGATCCGCAGCTCGCCCGCTCCGTCGATGCGCGACGCGTCGATCAGGGTGTCCGGGACGGCTTCGGCCGCGAAGATCGACATGAAGTAGACGCCGAAGGGGTAGACAAGCAGCGGGAGGATCACCCCCTGGTAGGTGTCGAGCAGCCCGACGTCGTGCTCGAGGAGGAACAGCGGCACGACGAGGGCCGTGGCGGGGACCATCAAGGAGCCGACGGTGAGGCCGAATATCGCGCGGCGCATCCGGAAGCGGTACTTCGCGAGCCCGTAGCCGGCGAGGGTCGAGACGAAGGTGGCGAGCGAGGCGGTGATGAGCGCGTAGACGGCGGAGTTGGCGAGCCAGTAGCCGAAGGCTCCGTTCTCGAAGCTGAACAGGTCGCGCAGGTTCGACAGCCAGTCCGGATGCGCCAGGGGGAGGAAGGTCGAGCTCGAGAAGAGCTGCGAGGGCGTCTTCGAGGAGGCGACGACGAGCCAGTAGATGGGAGCGAGGACGAGCACGGCCGCGATCAGCAGCAGCGCGTTCCCGACGGCGGGCTTGAGATGGCGGCCGATCATCGGGGGGCCCGGGTCGTGGCGAGCGGGTCGATCCTCCGGCGGACGGTCGTGTAGAACGCGACGGTGGCGACGATCGTGATCAGGGCGAGCACGACCGACTGCGCCGCCGCGACCTGCTCGTTCCCGAAGGAGAAGGCGGTGTAGTAGATGATCTGGTTTGGTGAGTAGCTCGAGCCGATGGAGGCGATGTCGTTGAGCAGCATCGGCTCGTTGAACAGCTGGAGCGTTCCGATGATCGAGAGGATCACGATGAACACGACGGTCCGCCTGATGAGCGGGAGCTTGACCCTCGCCGCCAGCGACAGCTCCGAGCAGCCGTCGATCTTCGCCGCCTCGAGGACCTGACGGGGGACGTTGGTGAGGCTCGTCAGAAGGATCGTCATGTTGTACCCGGTGAACTCCCAGGTGACGATCAGCATCATGGCGTAGAGGGCGAGCCGGTAGTCGAGGGGGTCGATGGCTCCGCCGGCCAGCCCGAGCTGGTGGGGCAGGTTGAGCGCGCTGTCGAGGTCCGGCTCGAGGAGGAACCCCCACATCAGCGTGGCGATGACGCCGGGCACCGCGTAGGGCAGGAAGTAGACGAGCGCGAAGATCCTCCGCCCCCGGCAGTAGGGGCTGTCCAGGAACAAGGCGAGCGCGATGGCGAGGCAGATCATGACGGTGACCTGGACGAGGCCGAAGTAGCCCATGCGCTGCACGGCGCTCCAGAACTGCCCGTTGGACATCACCGCCGAGTAGTTGCGCAGGCCGACGAAGGCGCCGGTGAGCGGGGAGCGCAGGCTGAGGACGATCGCGTAGACGATGGGCGCCGCGAAGAAGAGGGCGAACAGGCCGAGGTAGGGGACGTTCATCCCGAACCCTGCTGATGCACGGCTGGCGCGCCGCCGCCGCGACGCGCCGAGCGCTTTGTCGCGCCCGACGCGCGCCTCGATCGTGCATGGGCGGGTGGCCGGCGTGCTCACCATTGTGCGCTGTTGTGCTCTGTCTCCGTGGGGGGCCGCCGCCCGTCCCGCGGCGATCGCGGAACGGGCGGCGGGTCGCCGTCGGTCCGGGCCGCCTGTCAGCTCTCCACGGTGTAGCCGGCGCTCTTGGCGTAGGCGACGAGCTCGGACTGGGTCTTCGGGAGCACCTGCGACCAGGCGAGCTTGCCGGCGACCGCGGCTTCCAGGTTCGTCGGGAGGTAGGTGTCGAACTCGGTCTCCCACGGGCTCCACTGCCAGGTCTCCGGAACCTCAGCGGCGAGCTTGGAGAACTCGGCGTTCACGTTTCCGATGAAGTTCGGCACCGGGGCGTTGAACTGGGCGACGCTCGCCCGCGCGAGGTCCGCCGGGAACAGGCCTCGTCCACCGCCGGCCGCCGTCGCGGGCTTCTCGTCGATGGTGAGGCCGCTCTTGGAGGTGTTGATGTACGCCGCGAACAATGCCGCGTCGGCGACCAGGTTCGGCGGGCAGTCCTTGGTCACGGCGTTGGTCGAGCCACCCCAGTTGGCGCCGACGTGGGCGCCGGCGGACCACTGCGGGAGCTGGGCCACCGCGTAGCGCTGGGTCGTGTTCTTCGGGAGGTACTCGTCGATCATGTACGTCGGGCTCCAGGCGGCGGAGATGAACGCGGCGTAGCGGTCCTCCGCGATGTGATGACCCCAGTCCGCGGTGAAGTCCTGGTCGACGGCGACCGCGCCCTCCTTGACGAGGGTGGCCCAGTACTTGATGATCTTCTGCTCGACCGGCCCGTCGACGTTGACCTGCCAGGTGCCGTTCGACAGCTCGTGGTACGGGCGGGCCCCGGCCTGCCAGAACATCCCGTCAGGGATGTCGGCGTCGTTCACCGGGAAGTAGGTGAGGTACATGCTCGGGTCGTCCTTGTGGAGCGTGACGGCGTCCGAGGCGAACTGCGCCCAGGTCGCCGGCACCGGGAGGTGGTACTTCTTCAGGACGGCGGGCTGGTAGATGAGCCCCATCGGGCCGATGTCCTCGGGCATCGCGTAGACGGCGGAGCCCTTCGAGACCTGGCCCCAGACCCACGACGGGAAGTCCTTCTTGTAGGAGCTCACGTACTTGGCGATGTTCAGCAGGTCGTTCGCCCCGACGTACTGCGGGAGGTGGTCGTACTCGACCTGGGTCACGTCCGGCCCGGTGCCTGCGGCGAGGGCGGTGGTGAGCTTGGCGTAGAAGGTGCTGCCCGAGCCATAGTTGGGCGGCTGCTTCACCGTGATCCAGGGGTACTTCTTCTCGAAGTTGGCGATCACGTTCTGCGGGTTCGCCGTCCAGGTCCACCAGACGAGGGTGGCCCTGGCGTGGGCGTCGGGTCGGCGGGCGGCGCTGGCGGTGCCGGCGCCGAGCGCCACGGCGGCCATAGAGCCGCCCAGGGTCGTCGCGGCGAGCAGGGTGCCCAGCCAGCGGCGCGACCCCCTCGCACGGTTCTTGTCGATCATGCTGCTCCCCCTCCTGCTGTGCTTGCGCGTCGTCCTGGCGCCGTATGAGCCTCGCCACCCCCACTCCTCGCACGGCGTGGGAGCGCTCCCAACGGCGACGCGACGATAGCAGCAGGAGGCGGAGCGGAGGCAACAGCTGCGGGCGGGTCGGGCTCGGCGGCGGCGGCAATAGGCTCGCTGGGCGGTGCCTGCGCATCATCCCGTGTCGTCGCCGTCCGGCCGCCCGACGATCGAGGACGTCGCCCGGCTCGCCGGGGTCTCCCGAGGCACGGTCTCGCGTGCGATCAACGGGGGTCGTCACGTCCGGCCGGCGGTCATGGCCGAGGTGCAGCGGGCGATCGACATCCTCGGCTACTCGGTCAACCCGGCTGCCAGGAGCCTCGCCTCAGGCAGGACCGGGTCGGTCGCGTTCGTGCTCTCCGAGCGCCAGGAGCATCTCTTCGAGGACCCCAACTTCGGCCTGTTCGTCCGGGTGTTCTCCCGCGAGCTGCGGCGGCGGGGCCGGCACCTGCTCGTGACGGCGGCCGAGGGCAAGGACGAGGAGCTGTTCCTCGGGGACTACCTCACCGGTGGCCACGTCGACGGCGCCCTGCTGACCCTGCCGCACGCTCGAGAGCCGCTCCTGGAGCGTCTTCGGGCGAGCGGGCTGCCGGTCGTGGTCCTCGGCGAGCCGCTCGGCCACCAGGAGGCGCTTTCCTGGGTGGCGATCGACGACGAGGGGGCGGCGGAGGAGATCGTGCGCTACCTGGCCGCGAAGGGCCGGTCCTCGATCGCGACGATCACCGGACCGCTCAACACGAGCAGCGGCCGGCGCCGCTACGAGGGTTACCGGCGCGTCGTCGGGCGCAGGTACCGCAAGGACCTGGTCGCCCATGGGGACTGGTCCTCCCACAGCGGGCGCGCTGCGACCGAGCAGCTTCTCGCGAGGGGCACGACCTTCGACGCGCTGTTCTGCGCGTCGGACCGGATGGCGGTCGGCGCGATCGCGGCGCTTCGGGAGGCGGGCCTCGGCGTGCCCGACGACGTCGCCGTCGCGGGCTTCGACGACTCGGTGGCGGCGACGATGGTCGAGCCGGCGCTCACGACCGTCCGCATCCCTTTCGAGGAGTCGGCGATGGAGGCGGTGCGGATCCTCGAGGGCCTGCTCGACAAGACGATCACCGAGCCGCGTCGGGTCCTTCTGCCCTCGAAGCTCGTCGTGCGCGACTCCGCGTGACGCTACGCCGCGCCGTGACGCCGGGCCCTGTGGCCGGCCGGGTGCAGGGCGGCGGACTGGACGTAGGCGCGGGCGGCTCGGCACGCCTCGAGGACGGTCGCGCCCTCGGCGTAGGCGGCCCGGGCGAGCGCCGCCGCGTTGTCGGCGATCCGCCCCTCGCCGGGCGCCGCCTGCGCGGCCCAGTTCCGGACGACGTCCTCGAGCACCTCGACCTGTCCCATGGGAACCTCCTCGCGAGCGGCCTGCCGACACCCATCGAGCCACGCTGGGGCGCCGAGCGGTAGGGACGAAGGTCCCGGCCTCGGGCCGGGCGGGCACGGGCGCCGGTCGGGCCGGCAGCCGCACGCTGCCCCTCGGTTGCTCGCGGGCCGCTCGATCGGTATCGTTAGCACTCGCTAGGTCGGAGTGCCAACGAAGCCAAGGGAGGCCTCGGAAGATGAAGTTGCAGCCGTTGGACGATCGGATCGTCGTCCGCCCGAGCGAGGCGGAGGAGATGACGGCGTCGGGCCTGGTCATCCCGGACACCGCGAAGGAGAAGCCGCAGCAGGGCGAGGTGCTCGCGGCAGGACCGGGCCGCCGGGCCGACAACACCGGGGAGCTCATCCCGCTCGACGTCAAGCCGGGCGACAAGGTCGTCTACTCGAAGTACGGCGGTACGGAGATCACCATCGACGGCGAGGACCTGCTCATCCTCTCGAGCCGCGACGTGCTCGCGAAGGTCGTGAGCTGATGCCGAAGATCCTCAGGTTCGACGAGGCGGCCCGACGCGGCCTCGAGCAGGGTGTCAACAAGCTGGCCGACGCGGTCAAGGTGACGCTCGGGCCCAAGGGTCGCAACGTCGTGCTGGACAAGAAGTTCGGCGCGCCGACGATCACCAACGACGGCGTCACGATCGCGAAGGAGATCGAGCTCGAGGACCACTTCGAGAACATGGGTGCCCAGCTCGTGCGGGAGGTGGCCACCAAGACCAACGACGTCGCCGGCGACGGGACGACGACGGCGACGGTGCTCGCCCAGGCGCTCGTGCGCGAGGGCCTGCGCAACGTCGCAGCCGGCGCCAACCCGATGGCGATGAAGCGGGGCATCGAGCGGGCGGTCGAGGCGGCGGTCGAGGCGATCCACTCGATGGCCCGAGAGGTCGAAGGCCGGCAGGAGATCGCCCAGGTCGCGGCGATCTCGGCCGCTGACGCCTCCATCGGCGAGGTGCTCGCCGACGCGATCGACAAGGTGGGCAAGGACGGCACGGTCACCGTCGAGGAGTCCAACACCTTTGGCCTGGAGCTCGATTTCACCGAGGGCATGCAGTTCGACAAGGGCTACCTCTCGCCGTACTTCGTCACCGACCAGGAGCGCCAGGAGGGCATCCTCGAGGAGCCCTACATCCTGATCGTCAACTCGAAGATAAGCGCGGCCCACGACCTCGTCCCGGTGCTCGAGAAGGTCATGCAGTCGGGCAAGCCGCTGCTCGTGATCGCAGAGGACGTCGAGGGCGAGGCGCTCGCCACCCTCGTCGTCAACAAGATCCGCGGCACCTTCCAGTCGATCGCGGTGAAGGCGCCCGGGTTCGGTGAGCGGCGCAAGGCGATGCTCGGCGACATGGCGGTCCTCACCGGCGCGCAGGTCATCTCGGAGGAGGTGGGCCTGAAGCTCGAGAGCACGACGCTCGACCTGCTCGGCCGGGCTCGCCGGGTGGTCGTGACGAAGGACGACACGACCATCGTCGACGGGGCCGGCTCGCCGGAGGCGGTGAAGGGTCGGATCGCGCAGATCAAGCACGAGATCGAGGAGACCGACTCCGACTGGGACCGCGAGAAGCTCCAGGAGCGCCTCGCGAAGCTCGCCGGAGGGATCGCCGTCGTCAAGGTGGGCGCCGCCACCGAGGTGGAGCTCAAGGAGAAGAAGCACCGCATCGAAGACGCCCTCTCCGCGACCAGGGCGGCGATCGAGGAGGGCATCGTCGCCGGAGGCGGCACGGCGCTCCTGCGCTGCCGCCCTGCGGTCGAGAAGGTGGTCGCCAGCCTCTCCGGCGACGAGTCCACGGGGGCGAGGACGGTCTACCGGGCGCTCGAGGAGCCGCTCAAGTGGATCGCGCTCAACGCCGGCCTCGAAGGTGCGGTGCAGGTCAGGGAGGTCGAGGGCCTCGAGGGGTCCGTCGGGCTGAACGCCCTCACCGGCAAGACCGAGGACCTCGTCAAGGCGGGCGTGATCGACCCGGCGAAGGTGACGCGCTCGGCGCTGCAGAACGCCGCGTCGATCGCGGCCCTGCTGCTCACGACCGAGGCGCTCGTCGCCGACAAGCCCGAGCCGAAGCCGGAGCCCGCCGCCGCCGGAGGTGGAATGGGGATGTGACCTGCCCCGGCCCACCGGGCAGGGTCCGGTGAGGGTCGGGTCGAGCACAGCGCCTGAGTGGCAGGTGGCCGGGCCTTCGCCCGGCCACCGACGCGTCCGGCGGGGCGCGCTCGTCGGATGGCCCCGAGCCGCCGCCGGTAGCGCGCCGCCGCCCGCGGCGGTGCCACCTCGGGGGGCGCTGCGCCCGGCGGTACGCTCGCCCGGTGCAGCCGGCCGCCTATCGCCAGCGCGTCCCCCGCCCGGCGGGCTCCCGCATCGGCCCCCCGCCGCCCTGGGCGTCGCTGCCGTCCGAGCGCCGATCGAGGATCACCGTCGGGCGAGTTGCTGCCGCCGTCGCCCCCCTCGGGCCCGGCGCCCCGCAGATGCGCGCCGCCAACGCGGCCGTCCTCGTGCCGGTGTTCGCCTCGGCGAGCGGAGAGGCGATCGTCCTGCTCACGCGGCGGTCGGAGCGGCTCGAGCGCGACCCCGGGCACATCGCGTTCCCCGGCGGCCTGGTGGAGCCGGGCGAGTCGCCGGCCGAGGCCGCGGTCCGGGAGGCCGGCGAGGAGATCGGCCTCGGCTCGGGCGAGGTGGAGGTGGTCGGGCTGGTCGGCGTCGTCGGCCGTGCTGCCGGCGAGCGGATCGCAGCCTTCCTCGGCGTGCTCCGGCGCCGGCCCCTGCTCGTGCTCAACCGCTCGGAGGTGGAGTCGGTCCACGAGGTGGCCATGGCGGAACTGCTCGCCGACGGGGCGGCCTGGCAGGAGCGGTGGCCCGCCGAAGGCCTCGAGCGCACGGTCCACTTCTTCGGCGGGGCGGCAGGTCTCGGGGACGACCTCGTCTGGGGGGTGAGCGCGCGCATCCTGTGGCAGCTGCTCGAGCGCGTCGTCGCCGCATGAGCCCTCCGGCCGCCGGCGCCTCGGGCGTCCAGGGGGCGCCCGAGGCGGCTCCCCCCGTCTCGGGTCGGCCGGGGAGGGCCTTCGCGCTCACCCTGTTCCTCGCCTTTCTCGCGATCGGCGGGTGGAGCCTCGCGACGCCGCTGTTCGCCGCGCCGGACGAGCCGGTCCACGTCATCAAGGCGGCGGCCGTCGTGCGCGGCGAGCTCGTCGGCAAGCTCCTCGGCGGCTCGACGAGCCCGCTCGGGATCGTCAGCGTCCCGGACTTCTACGCCACCACGCGCAACATCCCCGCCTGCTACCACCGCCGGCCGACCGTGCCCGCGAGCTGCGCCCCTCGTCCGAGCGGCTCCGCCCGGACGAGGCAGGTGGTCATCTACAACGCCCGGTACCCGCCGCTGTACTACTCGATCGTCGGGCTGCCGAGCCTGCTCGGCGTCGGCGAGGTCGAGCTGTACCTGATGCGGCTGGTCTCCGCGCTCCTCTCCTCGGCCTTCGTGGCCCTCGCCGTCGCGACGGCCGTCGCCTGGTCGCGCCACCGGGTCGTCGTCGTCGGCGTCGTCGTAGCGACGACCCCGATGGTGCTGTTCCTCGGCGGCGTGGTCAACCCCGCGGGGCTCGAGACGAGCGCGGCGATCGCGACCTGGACGGCCGGGTCCGTGCTCGTCTTCGAGCACCTCGAAGACCCTCCTGCCGGCCTTGTCGGCGCGCTCGGGCTCTCGGCCTGCGTCCTCGAGCTCAGCCGGCCGATCTCCCCCTTCTGGCTGGCCCTGACGGCGCTCACCCTCGTCGCCGTCGCAGAGCGCCGGAGCCTTCGTGCCTTCGTCGCGCACCGGCGCGTCCAGGTGGGCCTCGCCGTCGTCTTCCTCGTCGGGGTCGCCGCCACGGCGTGGATCCTTCGAGAGCGGTCCTTCGACGTCTACTCGACGACGCCGGTCGGCAGGAGCGTCTCGGAGAGCAGGATCCTCGAGACCTCCTTCCTCCACAACGACTTCTACCTGCCGGGGATGATCGGGGTGTTCGGCTGGTTCGACACCTACTCGCCGACGTTCACCTATGTCGTCTGGTACGGGCTCGTCGGGCTCCTCGCGCTCGCCGGGGCGGTCGTCGGGCGCCTGCGCGACGCGCTCACGCTGCTCGTCGTCACGGTCGCGATCGTGGTCGTCCCGGTCGCCATCTCGACCTCCCAGGTCCACCGGTACGGATTCACCTGGGCCGGCAAGGACACCCTTCCCTTCGCCGTGGGCCTGCCGATCCTCGCGGCGGCGCTCGCCGGGCGGAGCGCGCTCGCCGAGCGCCGGGGCCGGCTGGCGGGCGTCGTCGCGCTCGCGGCCTTCCTCGCCCAGGTTGCCGCCTTCTACGAGATGCTGCGCCGCTACGCCGTCGGCACGGCCGGGTCGGACTTCGGCTTCCTCGAGCACTGGAGCTGGCAGCCGCCGATCGGCCTCGGCGGCGCGCTCGGGCTGGAGGTCCCGGCGCTCGCCCTCCTCGCCGTCGCCGCCTACCTCGTGGTGCGCCCAGGCGGGCGCGTCGGCGACCAGAGGGGAGTGGGCCGGGCGGCCTCAGGGGCGAGCTCGGGCCGGCTCGCCGCGCCCGGCCGGGCCCGAAGTAGCGTGAGCGCCGCTCTGGCCAGAGGGGGGGCAGGTGGCTGAGGTCGAGATCGGTATCGGGAGGCCGGCACGCCTGGGGTACTCGCTCGAGGACGTCGTGCTCGTCCCCTCCCGTCGGACGCGCGACCACGAGGACGTCAGCGTCTCGTGGCGGCTGGACGCGTTCGACTTCGCCCTGCCCTTCATGGCCGCGCCGAGCGACTCGGTCGTCAGCCCGGCGACCGCCGCCGAGATCGGCAGGCTCGGCGGGCTCGCCGTGCTCGACCTCGAGGGGCTGTGGACGCGCCACGACGACCCTGGGCCGCTGCTCGAGGAGCTCACCCAGGTCGAGCCCGCCCGTGCGACCCGTCGGCTCCAGGAGCTGTACTCGGCGCCGGTACGAGTCGACCTCGTCGCGGCGCGCATCGCCGAGGTCGCCAGGTCCGGGGCCGTGACCTGCGGGGCGGCCCGCCCTCAGGGCGTCGCCGACCTCGCGGAGGTCGTAGCTGCCGCCGACCTCGAGATCCTCGTCGTCCGGGGCACCGCGATGTCGGCGGAGCACGTCTCGAAGGGCGGGGAGACCCTGGACCTCCGCCAGCTCGTCCGGCGCCTCGACGTCCCCGTCGTCGTCGGCGGCTGCGTCTCCTACCAGGGGGCCCTCCACCTGATGCGCACCGGCGCCGTCGCGGTGCTGGTCGGCACCGGCTCCGATGCCGACGCCACTCGGCGGGTGCTCGGCCTCGGGGCGCCCCTCGCCACGGCGATCGCCGACGCGGCGGCCGCACGCGCCCGCCACCTCGAGGAGACCGGCGTCTACGTCCAGGTGGTCGCAGACGGCCGGCTCGAGACGGGCGGCGACGTCGCCAAGGCGATCGCCTGCGGGGCCGACGCAGTGATGCTCTCGGCGCCCCTCGCCGCGGCAGAGGAGGCGCCGGGGCTCGGGCTCCACTGGACGAGCAGCGCGGCCCACCCGAGCCTGCCACGCGGCTCCCTGACCCTCGTGCAGCGGCTCGGCACGCTCGAGGAGATCCTCGTCGGACCGGGCCACGACGGCGAGGGACGCACGAACCTCGCCGGCGCCCTGCGCAGCGCCATGGCGAGCACCGGCTACGCCACCTTGCGGGAGCTGCACAAGGCCGAGGTGATGGTCGCCCCGCTGCACGGCCACGGTGACGGGCACCCCCGCCTGTAGGGCCCGATGGCGGGGCGACGTCGCAGGGATCGCCTTCGTCGTCGTCCTGGCCCTGCTGTTCCTCTCCCCGGCGCTGAAGGACGGGTGGAGCTTCGGCCCGACGGACCTTGGCCAGGGCCTGTCGCTGCTGACGCGCCTCGTCCACCCCGAGCCGCTGCACAACTCGATCAACGGCGACATCATCACCCAGTCCGCTCCTTGGAACGGGCTGGACTGGCGCCTCGTCCACCACGGTGAGCTGCCGCTGTGGAACGGCCTGTCGGGGACCGGGCTGCCGCAGCTGCTGAACTTCGAGTCAGCGCCCTTCGCCCTCCCGACGCTCCTCGGCTACCTCGCGCCCCTCGGCGCCAGCATGCTCGTGACCGTCCTCGGCAAGCTGCTGCTCGCCGGCACCGGCGCCTACGTCGCGGCCCGGGTGCTGCGGTGCGGGCCGCTCGCCGCGGCGTTCGCCGGCGCGAGCTTCATGCTCGCCGGCTCCTTCAGCGGCTGGCTGGGCTGGTCGGTCTCCGGGCCGGTCGCCCTCGCCGGCTGGATCCTCTCGGGCGCGCTCCTCGCCTACCGCTCCCGGCGGCGCGCCCGAGAGGTCGTGCTGCTCGCGCTGGCCGTCGCCTTCTGCATCTACGGGGGCTTCCCGGAGTCCTACGTCCTCATCGTCCTCGGCCTCGGGATCGCGCTCGTCGCGGCCGGGTGCGCCCTTGTCGTGCGGGAGCGGCGGCTCGCCGCGATCTCCCTCGCCGGCACGGCCCGAGTAGCCGCTGGCGTCGTCGCGGGGGGCGCCCTCTCGGCCCCGCTGCTGCTGCCGGGGGCGCCGCTGCTGTCGGCCTCGGCCCGCAACGGCAAGTACGTCGCGACCGGCATCCCGCTCCACTCGGCGGTCCTGCTCTTCGCCCAGGGCTACTACGGCCTCCCGATCCGGGGCAGCTTCTGGTTCGGGCCCGTGAACTACTACGAGACCGCCGCCTACCTCGGGGTCGTCGCGATCGTCCTCGCCCTCTTCGCTGCCATCTTGTGCTGGCGGCGCCCGATCGTGATCGGCCTCGCCCTGGCGACCCTCTGCTCGCTGCTCGTCGTCTACGACCTCGGCGGCGGCGCCCCCGTCCAGCACCTGCTCGCCCGTGCCGGGCTGTCCGCCGTCGCGCTCCAGCGGATGCAGCCCGTCCTCGAGCTGTTCGTCGCCCTGCTCGCCGCGGTCGGGCTCGAGACCGCGATGCGGCGCTGGCGCGAGCTCCGCGTACGCCTCGTGCTCTCCGGCTCGACGCTCGCGGTCGGCGGCGTCCTCGTCGCCTTGTGGACTCAGGTCGGCGACGCTCGGGCGCCGGCGGCGGCCCTCCCGCCGAGCGACTCCGTCCTCGAGTCCCTGCGCCGCTCCAGCCTGCTGTGGCCGACGGGCTCGATCCTGCTCCTCCTCGTGCTCATCGTCGCGGCATCGCTCCGGGCGAGACGGGGCGGCGGGAGGGCGGAGCCGGGTGGGAAGGTCGGGTCGCGGCGCACGTCGGGCGAGGGCCGTCTCGCCGCCGCGGCGCTGTGCGCCGCGCAGGGCTGCTTCCTGCTGTTCGCCGGTGTCGGGCTGAACAGCTACTCGCACCAGGGCTATCCGCTCACCCCCGCCCTCGCCGAGCTGCGGGGGGTCGTCGGCGGCTCGCTCGTGGCGCTCGACGGCGACAACACGACCTGCGGCCCCGGGGCGCCCCCGGGCCCGTTCTGCGGCGTGCGCTTCTGGCGCGGCGTCGGCCTGTACCCGGAGATGAACCTCCCCTACGGCATCGACGAGCTGGCCGCGCACGACCCCACGATCCCCCAGGCGTACTTCGACGCCTGGCCCGTCCCCGACTCCGGCCAGACCTCTCCCGTGGGCCTGAACCTCTTCGCCCCGTCGGTCGACTCGGCCGCCCTCGCCCGGCTCTACGGTGCCGCCTACATCCTCGCCCAGCCCGGACGTCCCCGGCCACCTGGCACCCGCCTCGTGACGACGATCGCCGGCGAGGGGCTCTACGCAGTGCCCGGCGCGTCCCGCTTCGGCTTCGCCGGGGGCAGCGCGGCGCGGGTCTTGTCGGTCTCCCACCCCGGCGACCGCAGCTACGTCGTCGAGGTGCGCGTCCCCAGGGCGGCGACGCTGCTCATGCGGATCACCGACGTCTCCGGCTGGCACGCCCTGGCGGCCGGGCACGAGCTGCGAGTCGAGCGGGCGGCAGGTGACTTGATGCAGGCGGAGGTTCCCGCTGGCACCTCTCGCGTCGTCGTCGAGTACTGGCCGCCACGGCTGACCGAAGGCATTGCGCTCGCCCTGGCTGCGGCGTTTGCGCTGCTCGCCTGGGCGCTGCTCGCCCGCTTCGGGCCGCGACGCCGGGCTGGTACCCTCGCCGCATGGGCGGCACCTCCGACGCGGTCGTCGTCGTCGACTTCGGTGCCCAGTACGCGCAGCTGATCGCCCGGCGGGTACGCGAGGCCCACGTCTACTCCGAGATCCTGCCGCACTCGGCGAGCGCTTCGGAGATCCTCGCACGCCGGCCCAAGGGGATCGTGCTCTCGGGCGGGCCGCGCTCGGTCTACGCCGAGGGCGCACCCAGGGTGGACCCCGGCATCTACCGCGCCGGGGTGCCGGTCCTCGGCATCTGCTACGGCGCCCAGCTGATCGCCCTCGACCTCGGCGGCGAGGTCGCCCGCACCGGTGCCGGTGAGTACGGCCGGACGCCCCTGACCGTGCTCCCGGCGCCCAAGGGCTCCTCGCTCCTCGCGGGTTGGCCGAGCCCGAACGAGGTCTGGATGAGCCACGCCGACTCGATCGTGGCCGCGCCGCCGGGCTTCGAGGTGACGGCCTCCACCCCCGGCGCGCCGGTCGCCGCGTTCGAGGACGCGGGACGCCGCGTCGTGGGCGTGCAGTTCCACCCCGAGGTGGTCCACACCGAGCGGGGGCAGGAGCTGCTGAAGAGGTTCCTGCACGACATGTGCGAATGCCGTCCGACCTGGACGCGCAGCAGCGTGATCGAGGGCGCGGTCGAGTCGGTCCGCTCCAAGGTCGGCGCCGGCCGGGTGCTGTGCGCGCTGTCGGGGGGCGTCGACTCGGCGGTGACCGCGGCGCTCGTCGCCAAGGCGGTCGGCGACCGGCTGACCTGCGTCTTCGTCGACACGGGCTTGATGCGCGCCGGGGAGGCGGCGCAGGTCGAGGAGACCTTCTCGCGCCGGCTGGGCTTGGACCTCGTCCACGTGAAGGCAGCGGACCGCTTCTTCGCGGCGCTCGGAGGCGTGGAAGACCCGGAGGAGAAGCGAAAGCGGGTCGGGGAGCTGTTCATCCGGCTGTTCGAGGAGGTCGCGAAGGAGCGCTCCGACGCCCGCTTCCTCGCCCAGGGCACGCTCTACCCCGACGTGGTCGAGTCCGGGGGGCCTCATGCAGCGACGATCAAGTCGCACCACAACGTGGGCGGGCTCCCGGAGCGGATGGGGCTCGAGCTCGTGGAGCCGCTCCGGCTGCTGTTCAAGGACGAGGTGCGCGCCGTCGGCGAGGAGCTCGGCCTCCCCGAGGAGATCGTCTGGCGCCAGCCGTTCCCGGGGCCCGGGCTGGCCGTGCGCATCGCCGGGGAGGTGACGCGAGAGCGTGTCGAGATCGTGCGCGCCGCCGACTCGGTGGTCCTCGACGAGGTGCGCAGGGCGGGCCTCGAGCGAGAGCTGTGGCAGGCCTTCGCGGTGCTGCCGGCCGTGCGCACCGTCGGGGTCATGGGCGACGAGCGCACCTACGCCTACCCGGTCGTCGTGCGCGCGGTGACGAGCGAGGACGCCATGACGGCCGACTGGGCCCGACTTCCCTACGAGCTGCTCGAGCGGCTCGCGGCGCGCCTCGTCAACGAGGTCCCAGGGGTGAACCGCGTTGCCTACGACATCACGTCCAAGCCGCCGGGCACGATCGAGTGGGAGTGACCTCGCCGGGCGAGCTCGAGGCGCTCCTCGAGGGACTGAACGCTCCCCAGCGCGAGGCGGTCCTGCACACCTCGGGGCCGCTCGTCGTCGTCGCCGGCGCAGGCTCGGGAAAGACCCGGGTGCTCACCGCCCGCATCGCCCGGCTGCTCGCTTCGGGCGTCGCGCCCTGGAGGATCCTCGCCATCACCTTCACGAACAAGGCGGCGGACGAGATGCGCCGGCGCGTCGTCGCGCTCGTCGGGGAGGAGGCCGGAGAGATGTGGATCTCGACCTTCCACGCCGCCTGCGCGCGCATCCTCCGGCGCAACGCCCAGCGCGCCGGCTACCGGCCGGGGTTCACGATCTACGACGAGACGGACTCCCGCCGCCTGGTGGAGCACGTCCTCGAGGAGCTCGGCGTCGACCAGAAGCGCTTCCCCGCCCGTGCCGTCACCGGGGCGATCAGCCAGGCGAAGTCGGAGCTGCTCGACGCGTCCGGCTACGAGGCGAGGTCGCGGACGATCTACGAGCGTCGGGTCGCCGAGGTCTTCGCCGAGTACGAGCGGCGGCTCCTCGCCGCCAACGCGATGGACTTCGACGACCTGCTCGGCGTCACGGTCCGCCTGCTGCTCCGGGACTCCGAGGTGCTCGAGCACTACCAGGGTCGGTTCCTCCACGTCCTCGTCGACGAGTACCAGGACACCAACCGGGCGCAGAACGAGATCGTGACGCTGATCGGCGGGCTGCACCGGAACGTCTGCGTCGTGGGCGACTCCGACCAGAGCATCTACCGCTTCCGTGGCGCCGAGGTCCGCAACCTCCTCGACTTCGCCCGCGCCTTCCCGGAGGCGAGGACGATCGTCCTGGACCAGAACTACCGCTCCACCCAGCACATCCTCGACGCTGCCAACGCCGTGATCGGCAACAACCTGCTCCGCCAGGAGAAGTCGCTCTGGAGCGCCCTCGGGCCGGGGGAGCGCATCCGTCGCTACCGAGCCGGCGACGAGCGGGACGAGGCGACCTTCGTCGCGGACGAGATCGCCGCGCTCCGCCGGGACGAGGGGGTCGCCCTCGGCGACATCGCGGTCTTCTACCGGACGAACGCCCAGAGTCGCGCCGTCGAGGAGGCCCTCTCGGCGCGTGGGATCCCCTACAAGGTGATCGGCGGGACCCGGTTCTACGACCGGCGCGAGGTGCGGGACCTCCTCGCCTACCTGCGGCTCGTGGCCAACCCGGCTGACGAGGTCTCGCTGCGCAGGGTGCTCAACGTGCCCCGCCGAGGCATCGGCGCGGCGACGGCCACGAAGGTCGGGAGGTTCGCCGGCGAGCGGCACCTCGCCTTCGGCGAGGCGCTCGAGCGCGCCGAGGAGGCCGGCGTCACCGGCCGTTCCTTGCATGCCGTGCGGGGGTTCCTCGAGCTGCTCGGCCGCCTGGTCGGCCTGGCCGACCTCGCGCCGGCGGAGGTGCTGGCGCAGGTGGTGGAGCTGACGGGCTATCGGGCCTCGCTCGAGGCCGAGGCGGCCGGGGGCGGGTCGGCGCTCGCCCACGAGGTCGAGGGCCGCCTGGGCAACGTCGACGAGCTCGCGACGGTCGCCTCCCACTTCCCCGACCTCGAGTCGCTGCTCTCGACGACCTCGCTCGTCGCCGCGACCGACGACCTGGACCTCGACGGTGGACGGGTGGCCCTGATGACCCTGCACGCCGCCAAGGGCCTCGAGTTCCGGGCCGTCTTCCTCACCGGGATGGAGGAGGGGGTGTTTCCCCACGACCGCGCCCTGGGGGAGCCCGACGACCTCGAGGAGGAGCGGCGCCTCGCCTACGTCGGGATCACGAGGGCGCGAGAGCGCCTCTACCTGACGAGCACCTACGTGAGGACCCTCTACGGCCAGACCCGGGACAGCCTGGTCAGCCGTTTCGTGAAGGAGATCCCCGAGGACCTCGTCGAAGACGTCTCCGGGTCGCTCGGGCCCGGTTACTCGACCGCCCGGCTGCGCGAGCCGGGTGACCGCCAGGCCCCCTCGCCCGGCGCGAGCCGCGGCAGCGGCGCGCTCCCGGTGCGCTCGACGGGCGCCGAGGCGCTCGGTCTCGGGCCCGGTGAACGCGTCGTCCACGCGCGCTGGGGGGAGGGGACGGTCGTCGAGGTGTCGGGCGAGGGGGAGAAGGCCGAGGCGACGATCGCGTTCGACCGGCACGGCCGCAAGCGCTTCCTGCTCGCCCTCACGCCGGTGAAGCGTGCCTGAGCGCCTCCCCGCCGGGGCCGATTGGGCCGGCCCGGGAGGCCCTGCGTAGTATCGGCGCCCGTGGATCTCTACGAGTACCAGGGCAAGCAGTACTTCGCCCGATTCGGCCTGCCGGTCCCCGACGGCGAGACCGCCGACAGCGTCGAGGAAGCGGTCGCCGCAGCCGAGCGGCTCGGCTTCCCCGTCGTGCTGAAGGCCCAGGTGCACGTCGGCGGCCGGGGCAAGGCCGGCGGGGTGAAGGTGGCGGAGGACGCGGCCGAGGCGGCCTCGCATGCCGGAGCGATCCTCGGTCTCGACATCAAGGGGCACGTCGTCCACCGGCTCTGGGTCGAGCGGGCGTCGCAGATCTCGAAGGAGTACTACGCGAGCTTCACCCTGGACCGCTCCGACAAGCGCTACCTGTGCATGCTGTCCTCCAAGGGGGGGATCGACATCGAGCAGGTCGCCGAGGAGGACCCCGGGGCCATCGCCCGCTGCCACGTCGACCCGCTCGACGGCTTCTCCGAGCAGGAGGCGCTGGCCCTGGCGGCCGAGGCGGGGATCGACGAGCAGGCTCGAGCGGGCGTGGCCGCGTGCCTCGTCTCCCTCTACCGCTGCTACGACGAGGGCGACGCCGACCTCGTCGAGATCAACCCCCTCGTGCTCACCCAGGCCGGCGGGGTCCTCGCCCTCGACGCCAAGGTGACCCTCGACGACTCGGCCGCGTTCCGCCATCCCGAGTGGGCGGACTTCGCCGGCTTCGAGGAGCTCGACCACCGCGAGAGGCTCGCGAGGGAGAGAGGCCTGCAGTACGTCGGCCTGGAGGGCGACGTCGGCATCATCGCCAACGGCGCCGGGCTCGCGATGTCGACCTGCGACATGGTCGAGCAGGTCGGCGGCCGGCCGGCGAACTTCCTCGACATCGGGGGCGGGGCGAGCGCCGAGGTGATGGCGAGCGCCCTCGAGGTGATCAACACCGACGAGAAGGTGAAGGCGATCTTCGTCAACATCTTCGGCGGCATCACCCGGGGCGAGGAGGTGGCGAACGGCATCGTCCAGGCGCTCGGCCGGGTCGACATCAAGGCGCCGATCGTCGTCCGCATCGACGGGACCAACGCCGAGCAGGGTCGGGCCATCCTCGACTCGCACGGTGCCGAGGGCCTGGTCTCGCTGCCGACGATGCTCGAGGCGGCGCGCAAGGCCGTCGAGCTCGCTGCGGCGAGCGCCTCCGGGGTCGCCGGCCCAAGCTCGGGGGTGTCACGTTGAGCGTCTTCGTCGACGCCTCGACAAAGGTCGTCGTCCAGGGGATAAGCCCGACGAGCCAGGGCCTCTACCACGCCCTGAGGAACCGTGCCTACGGCACGAAGGTCGTCGCCGGGACGAACCCGAGGCGCGCCGGGGAGGTCATCGAGGGCATCCCGGTCTTCGCCACGGTCGCCGAGGCCGTCGAGGCGACCGGCGCCGACGCGTCGTTCGTCGCGGTGCCCCCCGCGGGGTCGGCCGCAGCGATCCTCGAGGCCGCGGAGGCCGGGATCGCCTTCATCGTCTGCATCACGGAGTTCACGCCAGCCCACGACGAGGCCCGGGTCTACTCCAGGCTCCGGCGGGACTTCCCCGGCACCCGGCTCCTCGGCCCCAACTGCCCGGGCATCATCAGCGCCGGGCAGTGCAACATCGGCATCACCTCGGGCGACATCGCCCTGCCCGGGGGGCCGGTCGGCCTCGTCAGCCGGTCCGGCACCGTCTTCTACCAGGCGATGTACGAGCTCACCGAGAAGGGCGTGGGCCAGACGACCGGGGTCGGGATCGGCGGCGACCCGGTCCCGGGGACGAGCTTCGTCGACTGCCTGGCCGCCTTCGAGGCCGACCCGGAGACCAAGGCCGTCCTGCTCATCGGCGAGATCGGTGGCGTGGCGGAGGAAGAGGCCGCGGCGTACGTGGCCGCGCACATGTCCAAGCCCGTCGTCGCCTACGTGGCCGGGGTGACCGCACCCCCTGGACGCAAGATGGGCCACGCCGGCGCCATCATCTCCGGGTCGACGGGCACGGCGGCGGCGAAGACGGCAGCGCTGTCCCGGGCGGGGGTGACCGTCGCGCGCAACCCGACCGAGGCCGCTCAGGCGATGGTCGAGATCGTCTCGGAGCTGCCTTGACCCCCGGGCCGGAGATCGAAGGCGCCCATGCGCCGTCCTGAGGTCGGCGCCGGCCGGGTGAGGATCGGCGTGCTGGCCTCCGGCGCGGGCACGATCCTCTCCGCCCTGCTCGAGGCGGGACTTTCGATCGTCGTCGTCGTGGTCGACCGCCCCTGCGCCGCGCAGGAGGTCGCGGAGCGGGCCGGCGTGCCCGCCGTGCTTCTCGAGCGCAAGGACTTCTCCCCGTCCTTCGACCGCGAGGCCTACAGCGAGGAGGTGGCCCGCGCCCTGCTCTGCCGAGGGGTCGAGGTCGTCGCGATGGCCGGGTTCGGCACAGTCCTCGCCGCCCCGCTCCACGACGCCTTCCCCGGCCGGGTGCTCAACACCCATCCCGCGCTGCTGCCGGCCTTCAAGGGCTGGCACGCCGTCGAGGCCGCGCTCGCCGCGGGCGTGAAGGTCACAGGCTGCACGGTGCACCTCGCGACGCTCGAGGTCGACGACGGGCCGATCCTCGCCCAGGAGGCGGTGCCCGTCCTCGACGGGGACACCGTCGCCACCTTGCACGAGCGGATCAAGCAGGTCGAGCGGCGGCTCTACCCGGCGACGCTCGCAAAGTTCGTCTCGAGCATCGAGCGCCGGGCGCCGGCGAGCGCCAGAGGGGAGAAGGCGTCATGAGGGCCTTGATCTCCGTCTACGACAAGACCGGCGTCGTCGCCTTCGCCCGCGGGCTCGTCTCGCTCGGCTGGGAGATCGTCTCGAGCGGGAAGACCTCCGCCGCGCTCGCCGACGCCGGCGTGGCCCACCGGGAGGTTGCCGAGGTCACCGGGGCGGCGGAGATGCTCTCCGGCAGGGTCAAGACGCTGCACCCGGCGATCCACGGCGGTATCCTCGCCGACCGCTCCGATCCCTCGCACCTGGCGGCGCTCGAGGCTCGGGGGATCGAGCCGATCGACCTCGTCGTCTGCAACCTCTATCCGTTCTTCGACGAGCCGTCGATCGAGACGATCGACATCGGCGGGCCGGCGATGGTGAGAGCCGCCGCGAAGAACCACGCGTACGTCGGCGTGGTCGTCGACCCGGCGGAGTACGGCCCGGTCCTCGACGAGCTGCGCCGGGAGGGAGCGCTGGCCGCGGACACCCGGCGCCGCCTCGCCAGGGCGGCCTTCGCCCACACCGCCGCGTACGACTCGGCGATCGTCTCCTGGCTCGACAAGACCGCGCCGCAGGTCGCCTCCACCGAGGCGGAGGCCCGAGGGCCCGAGGAGGTCCTCCCGCCGAGCGTGCACCTCGCACTCGAGCGCTGCGAGACGCTCCGCTACGGCGAGAACCCCCACCAGCTCGCCGCCCGCTACCGGGTCCCCGGCGCGCCGGCGGGCTGGCTCGACACGATGGTGCAGCACGGCGGGCGCGAGCTCTCCTACCTGAACCTCTTCGACGCCGACGCCGCCTGGCGCCTCGTCCACGAGCTGCTCGGGCTCGGGGGCCTGCCGGCCGCGGCGGTCGTCGTCAAGCACGCGAACCCCTGCGGAGCCGCGGTCGCGGCCGACCTCGCCGCCGCCTACCGCCTCGCCTACGCCGGAGACCCCCTGTCGGCCTTCGGGGGGATCGTGGCCCTCAGCGACGCGGTCGACCTCGCGCTGGCCGAGGAGATCGTGGGGAACTCCCTTGCCGACGTCCTCGTCGCCCCCTCGGTCGCCGAAGACGCGCTGGAGCTGTTCGGGAGGCGGCGGCGGAACATGCGAGTCCTCACCGCCGAGCGGCCGGGTGCGATGCCCCTCCAGCTGCGGCAGGTCGGCGACGGCTTCCTCGTGCAGGAGCCGGACCGGTTCGTTTCCGGGCGGGATGTCTGGCAGGTCCCGACGAAGGTCGCGCCGTCGAAGGAGGTGATGACCGACGTCGAGCTTGCCTGGAGGGTGTGCGCGCGCTCGAGCTCGAACGCGGTGGTCGTCGCCCGAGCCGGGCAGGTGGTGGGCGTCGGATGCGGCCAGCAGAGCCGGGTCGACGCGGCGGGGATCGCGACCCGGAAGGCCGGCGAGCGCGCCGCCGGCGGCGTCGCGGCGAGCGACGCGTTCTTTCCCTTCCGCGACGGGCTCGACGTCCTCGCGGACGCCGGGGTCCTGGTGGTGGTCCACCCGGGAGGGTCGCTCCACGACGACGAGATCGTCGCCGCCGCCGACGAGCGAGGCGTGGCGCTGGTCATCACCGGAGAGCGCCATTTCCGGCACTGAGGGGGTCGGCGGGTCCGGCCCGGGCGCCGCGGGAGCCGGGGTCGCCCGGGGCGGGCCGGCCCGGCGTTGGCACGCTCCCCGCCGGGCCGGTGGCCTGCGGGTCGCAGCCTCCTCACGGCCATGACGGCTCGGCTGCTCGACGGCGAGGCGCTCGCGGCGAGGGTGCGGGAGCAGGTCGCCGAGGAGGTGGCCGCGATGCGGTCCGCTGGCGTCCAGCCGGGCCTCGGGACGGTGCTCGTCGGCGAGGACCCGGCGAGCAGCCGCTACGTCGCGATGAAGCGCGAGGACTGCGCGAGCGTCGGGATCGCGTCGATCCACGAGCACCTGCCCGAAGACGTCTCCGAGGAGCAGCTGCTCTCGGTCGTGCGTCGCTTCAACCTCGACCCCGCCGTCGACGCCTACCTCGTCCAGCTCCCGCTCCCTGCGCAGATCGACGAGGAGGCGGTGCTCGAGGCGGTCGACCCCGCGAAGGACGCGGACGGCCTCCACCCGGTGAACCTCGGCCGCCTCGTGATGGGCGTCCCCGGCCCGCTCCCCTGCACGCCGGCCGGCATCGTCGAGCTCCTCTCGGCCAACTCGGTGCCGGTCGAAGGCCGCCACGTCGTCATCATCGGCCGTGGCCTCACGATCGGGCGCCCCCTCGCGGCGCTGATGGCGCTCAAGCGCCCCGGCTGCAACGCCGCGGTCACGGTCGTCCACACGGGGGTCGAGGACCTCGCGTCCTACGCCCGTCAGGCCGACGTACTCGTGGCCGCCGCCGGCAGGGCCGGCCTCGTCACCCCGGAGATGGTCAAGCCCGGCGCCGCCGTCGTCTCGGCCGGGACGTCCTTCGAGGGGCGCAGGCTCCTTCCCGACGTCGAGGAGTCCGTGGCCGAGGTGGCCGGATGGATCACCCCGCGGCTCGGCGGCGTCGGCCCCATGACCCGGGCGATGCTGCTCCGCAACGCCGTCGAGGCGGCGCGCCGCCGGCTGCCCCGCTGACCGGAGAGGAGCGCCCGGTGACGAAGGTCTCCGAACTGCTCGCGGCGAAGCGGTGCCTGTCCGTCGAGCTCTGGCCGCCCCGCTCGGAGGAGGCCGCCCGGCGGCTCAGAGCCTCGCTCGCGCGCCTCGAGCGGCTGCGGCCGGACTTCGCCTCGATCACCTACGGCGCAGGCGGCTCGACCCGGGACCGCACGCACGAGCTCGTCGTCGCGATCCAGCACGAGTGGGGGATGACGGCCATGGCGCACGTCGCCTGCGCCGGGCACCGGCGGGAGGAGCTCGTCGAGATCCTCGAGCGCTACCGAGCCGCCGGCGTCGAGAACGTCCTCGCGCTGCGCGGTGATCCGCCCCTGTGGAGCGGCGAGCGTCCGCCGGCCGGGGCGCTGCGGCATGCCTCGGAGCTCGTCGAGCTGGCGAGGGAGGTGGGGGACTTCTGCGTCGCGGTCGCCGTGCACCCCGAGGTCCACCCCGAGTCGAGCGACCCGGAGGCGGACCGGCGGCTGCAGGCCGAGAAGCTCCGGCGCGCCGATCTCGGGATCACCCAGATGTTCTTCAGGGTCGAGGAGTACCTTCGCCTCGTGGAGGACCTCTCCTCCCGGGGCGTCACCCGGCCGGTCGTGCCCGGGGTGATGCCGGTCGTGAACGCTCGCTCGCTGCTCAAGATGGCCGCGCTCTCCGGTACGAGCGTGCCCGCCTCGCTGGCGCAGCGGGTCGAGGCCGTCGAGGACCGCCCCGAGGAGGTCCGGCGCGTCGGCGTCGAGGTGGCCACCGAGCTGTGCGCCAAGCTCCTCGCCGAGGGGGTGCCCGGGCTGCACTTCTTCACGATGAACCAGCTCGGCGTGACCGAGGAGGTCTGCGACAACCTCGGCCTGCTGCCCAGGGGGCGGTAGGCTCGGTCCATGGCCGAGAAGATCACGATGTCAGCCGAGGGGAAGCTCCAGGTGCCCGAGGAGCCGATCATCCCCTACATCGAGGGCGACGGCACCGGAGTCGACATCTGGCCGGCGTCCCGGCTCGTCTTCGACGCCGCGGCGGCCAAGCACGGCCGCAGGATCGCATGGAAGGAGGTCCTCGCGGGGGAGAAGGCGTTCAAGGAGACCGGGAGCTGGCTGCCCGACGAGACGGTCGAGGCGTTCCGGGAGCACCTCATCGGCATCAAGGGCCCGCTCACGACGCCGGTCGGCGGCGGGATCCGCTCGCTCAACGTCGCCCTGCGCCAGCTGCTCGACCTCTACGTCTGCCTGCGCCCGGTCCGCTGGTTCCGTGGCGTGCCCTCGCCGGTGCTGCATCCCGAGCGGGTCGACATGGTGATATTCCGGGAGAACACCGAGGACGTCTACGCCGGGCTCGAGGTCGAGGCCGAGACCCCTGCCGCGAAGCGGCTCATCGAGCTGTTCCGGGAGGAGCTCGGCTGGCAGATCCGCCCCGACTCGGGGATCGGGATCAAGCCGGTCTCCGAGACGGGCTCGAAGCGGCTGGTCCGCGCGGCGATCGTCTACGCGCTCGAGCACGGCCGCAAGAGCGTCACGCTCGTGCACAAGGGCAACATCCAGAAGTTCACCGAGGGCGCCTTTCGCGCCTGGGGCTACGAGCTGGTCCGGGATGAGTTCGCGGACCGGGCGGTCGGCTGGGACGACTGCGGGGGCGACCCGGGGGGCAAGCTGCTCGTGAAGGACGTCATCGCCGACATCGCGCTCCAGCAGGTGCTCACCCGGGCGGCGGAGTTCGACGTGATCGCGACGACGAACCTGAACGGCGACTACCTCTCCGACGCGCTCGCAGCGCAGGTCGGCGGCATCGGCATCGCGCCCGGCGCGAACATCAACTACGTCACCGGCCACGGGGTGTTCGAGGCCACCCACGGGACGGCGCCCCGCTACGCCGGCCAGGACAAGGTCAACCCGGGGTCGGTGATCCTCTCCGGAGTGCTCATGTTCGAGCATCTCGGATGGCAGGACGTCGCCGACGACATCGTGAGGGCCCTCGAGGCGACGATCGCCGAGAAGATCGTCACCTACGACTTCGCCCGCCTCACCGAGGGTGCGACCGAGGTGCGCACGAGTGAGTTCGCCCAGGCGATCGTCGACCGGCTCTGAACCGGGGGCGCCCCGAGTGCGCACCACGCTGACCCGTCTCGCCGACGGGCGGGAGCTCGTGTACTACGACCACGACCACTCGCCGCCCCGGACGGCCCTCGACCGCCGCGAGCTGCCGCCCCGACCGGCCGGCTCGCAGCTGCGCCACGACCCCTTCCTCGACGCCTGGGTGATGGTCGCCGCCTACCGCCAGGACCGCACCTTCCTCCCCTCGACCGAGGACTGCCCGCTGTGCCCCTCTCGAGAGGGCAGGCCCACGGAGATCCCCGAGTCCGACTATGACGTCGTCGTGTTCGAGAACCGCTTCCCCGCGCTCGCCGGCGACGAGCCGACTTGGCTCGAGCCGGACACGGGGCCGCCCGGCGCCCTGCCGGGGCTCCTCGGCCGGAGGCGGAGCGCCGGGCGCTGCGAGGTCGTGTGCTACTCGCCTCGCCACGACGCCTCTCTCGTCGAGCTCTCCCCGGACGACGTCGGCCTCGTGCTGGCCGCCTGGGTGGACCGCACCGCCAGGCTGTCCGCGATCCCGGGCGTGGAGCAGGTGTTCTGCTTCGAGAACCGCGGGAGCGAGGTCGGCGTGACGCTCCAGCACCCCCATGGCCAGATCTACGCCTACCCTTTCGTGACGCCTCGCACCTCCCGGGCGCTCGCCGCGGCGACCGCCTACCACCGCAGCACGGGGCGCAACCTCTACGACGACGTGCTCGCCGCCGAGCGGGCCGCCGGCGAGCGCGTCGTCACGGAGAACGGCTCCTGGACCGCCTTCGTCCCCCACGCGGCGCGCTGGCCCTACGAGGTCCACCTCTACCCCAATCGCAGGGTCGCCGACCTCACCTCGCTCTCGCTCTCGGAGCGGGAGGACTTCCCGCCGATCTACCTCGACCTGCTGTCACGCTTCGACCGGCTCTTCGGCCTGAGGACGCCGTACATGTCCGGCTGGCACCAGGCGCCGGTGCGAGAGGGCCGGGAAGAGCTCGCCCTGCACCTCGAGCTGTTCACGATCATGCGCGCCGCGGGCAGGCTGAAGTACCTCGCCTCCTCCGAGTCGGCGATGGACGCCTTCGCGAACGACGTCGTCCCCGAGGCGGCGGCCGAGCGGCTGCGGGCGCTCGGGCCGTGAGGGTCCTCGTCACCGGGGGCGCCGGCTACATCGGTAGCGTCGTGGCCAAGCGGCTGCTCGAGCACGGCGAGGAGGTTGCCGTGCTCGACGACCTGTCGACCGGCCACGCCGACGCCGTGCCGGAAGGGGCCGAGCTCCACCTGGGCCGGGTCCACGACGCCGGCAGCGTGCTTGCCGGGTGCCGTTTCGACGCCGCCGTCCATCTCGCGGCCGCCTCGCTCGTCGCCGAGTCGATCGCCGATCCGGCGAAGTACGAGGAGAACAACGTCGTCGGCTCCCGGCGCCTGCTCGAGGCGCTCGGCGGCCTCGGGGTCGGCGTCCTCGTCTTCTCCTCGACGGCCGCCGTCTACGGCGAGCCGGAGTCCGTGCCGATCGAGGAGGACGCGCCGACGCGCCCCGTGAACCCCTACGGGGCTTCCAAGCTCGCCGTCGACGAGATGCTCGCCGCCGAGGCCGAGCGCTCGGGGCTCGCCGCGGTCAGCCTGCGCTACTTCAACGTCGCCGGCGCCTACGCCGGGCTGGGCGAACGCCACCACCCCGAGACCCACCTCGTCCCGATCGCCCTCGAGGTCGCCCTCGGGCTGCGTCCCTCGCTCGTCGTCTACGGGGACGACTACCCCACCCCGGACGGCACCTGCGTGCGCGACTACATCCACGTCGCCGACATCGCCGAGGCGCACCTCGCCGCGTTGGCGCACGCCGAGGCCGGCCGCCACCGCGTCTACAACCTCGGGAACGGCACCGGCTTCAGCGTGCTCGAGGTGATCGCAGCCGTGGAGCGGGTCACCGGGCGCATGCTCGAGGTCACCGTCGGGCCGAGGCGCCCGGGCGACCCGGCAGTGCTCGTCGCCTCCTCCGCCCGGGCCCGGCTCGAGCTCGGCTGGTCGCCGAGGCGCGCCTCGCTCGAGCGCATCGTCGGCGACGCCTTCGAGGTGCTCGAGGCACGCAGGGGGGAGCAGCCGTGAGCACGCTCGGGGCGGCGGGCGCCGCTCCCGACGGGGCTTCGGCGCCGGGAGCAGCCGCCGGCGAGGCTGCCTCCCGGTTCCGGGCGCTGTTCGGGCGAGAGCCGGAGGGGGTGTGGAGCGCCCCCGGTCGGGTCAACCTCATCGGGGAGTTCACCGACTACAACGAGGGCTTCGTCCTCCCGATCGCCTTGCCGCTGGCCGCACGGGTCCTTGCCGCGCGCCGGGACGACGGGCGCCTTCGCGTCGCGTCGACGGCATCGGGGCTCCTTGGGGGAGACGCAGCGAGCGCGGCGACCGGATCGGCGCCGGCGCGAGAGCACGCGGTCGTCGAGGCCACGCTCGACTCCCTCGCGCCCGGTTCGGTCGGGGGCTGGCCCGCATATGTCCTCGGCGTCGCCTGGGCGCTTCGAGAGGCCGGGCACGAGGTTGGCGGCGCCGACCTCCTCGTCTCCTCCGACGTCCCGATCGGCGCAGGGCTCTCTTCGTCGGCGGCGCTCGAGTGCGCCGTCGGCCTTGCCCTCGACGGGCTGTTCCGGATCGGGGTCGGCCGGCAGGAGCTGGCGCTCGCCTGCCAGGCCGCGGAGAACGGCTTCGTCGGCGTCCCCTGCGGGATCCTCGACCAGATGGCCTCGCTGCTGTGTGTTCCGGACCACGCGCTCCTGCTCGACACGCGCTCGCTTAAGAGCCGCCAGGTGCCCTTCGCGCTGCAGGCGTCCGGCCTGGCGCTGCTCGTCGTCGACACCAAGGTGCGCCACGACCACGCGGCCTCCGGCTACGCCGACCGCCGGCGGGCGTGCGAGCTCGCCGCCGAAAAGCTCGGCCTGGTGGCGCTGCGCGACCTCGACGTGGCGGAGCTCGACTCGGCGGAGCGGAGGCTCGACGATCCCGTGCTGTTCCGACGGGTCCGGCACGTCGTCACCGAGAACCGGCGGGTGCTCGAGGTGGCGCGCCTGCTCGAGCAGGGTCGGGCCGCCGAGATCGGCCCGGTGCTCTCCGACGGGCACGCTTCGGTCCGAGACGACTTCGAGGCGTCCTGCGCCGAGCTCGACACCGCCGTCGCCGCCGCGACGGCCGCCGGGGCGCTCGGCGCCCGGATGATCGGCGGCGGCTTCGGCGGCTCCGCGATCGCGCTCGTGGAGTCGGGCCGGACGGACCAGGTCGCGAGCGCCGTCCTGGGGGCCTTCGCCGCGGCCGGCTACGCCGCACCGCGCGTGATCCTCGCCGCGCCGGGGCCGGGCGGCGACCTCGATCTGACCGGGGAGCCTTCCTCCCGGTAGCCTCGGCGCATGAACGACCCGACGGCGTTGTCCAAGGCCAGGCCGATCCGCGTCACGGTCACCGGCGCGGCCGGCCAGATCTGCTACTCCCTGCTGTTCCGCATCGCGGCCGGCGAGCTGTTCGGCCGCGACCAGCCGGTGGACCTCAGGTTGCTCGAGATCGAGCCGGCGATGAAGGCGCTCGAAGGTGTCGTGATGGAGCTCGACGACTGCGCCTCGCCGCTGATCGCCGGGATCGAGGCGACCTCCGACCTGAAGGTGGCCTTCGACTCGACGAGCTTCGCCATCCTCGTCGGTTCGGTGCCGCGCAAGGCCGGGATGGAGCGCAAGGACCTGCTCGGGGTGAACGGGGGGATATTCGGCCCGCAGGGGCGTGCGATCGCGGCGCACGCCTCGCCCGACGTCCGGGTCCTCGTCGTCGGCAACCCTTGCAACACCAACTGCCTGATCGCGAGGTCGAACGCGCCGGAGGTCCCCGCCGACCGGTGGTTCGCGATGACCCGTCTCGACGAGAACCGGGCCAAGTCCCAGCTCGCCCGCCGCGCCGGCGTGCAGGTGGCCGCGGTGACGAACCTCGCGATCTGGGGGAACCACTCCTCGACCCAGTACCCGGACTTCGTCCACGCCCGCATCGCCGGCTCGCCCGCCGAGGAGGTCATCGGCGACCCGGAGTGGCTGCGCGGAGAGTTCATCACCACGGTGCAGCAGCGCGGCGCCGCCGTCATCGCTGCACGAGGCCTCTCCTCGGCGGCCTCGGCGGCCTCGGCCGCGGCCGACTCGGTGCGAGCCATCCGAGAGCCGACCGCACCGGGCGACTGGACCTCCCTCGCCGTCGTCTCTCGAGGTGAGTACGGCATCCCAGAAGGTCTCCAGTTCGGCTTCCCGGTCCGCTCGACGGGGGAGGCGTGGAGCGTCGTCGAGGGGATCGAGCACGACGCCGAGGCGATGGCGCGGATCCGCCGGACGACGGAGGAGCTCACCGAGGAGCGGGCGGAGGTCGCCGGGCTCCTCGGGCCAGGCTGAGCAGCTCGCCAAGGGCGGCGACGAGCTCGGCGGCGTCGACGAGCGCGGCGGCGTCGCCTCGGACCTTGATCCGCCCTGCGGCAAGCAGGTCGGCGACGGGGTCTCCGGCGACGAGCGCCGCGGCTGTGTCGTAGTCCTCGACGAGGACCACCGTGGCGGCCTCGAGGCCCCGACGCAGCTCGCCCGGCTCGCCGCCCCCGACCAGGAGCGTGTAGGCGACGTCGCCACCGGGCGCGCCGGTCACGAGCTGGCCGAGACCGAACCTCGGCCCCTGCGCGAGCGGCTCGGCGGCCTCGAGCGCCCGGGCGAGCTCGTCCAGCCACTCCTCGGTGAGGAACGCCGCCACCTCCCCTGCTCCGGCTACGCCGGCCCCCCGGGCGGCGTGCGCGGCTCGATGGAGATCACCTCACCCGAACGGCCGGCCGGCGTCAGGGAGGCCACCTCGGCGGCGGGGGTCGGCGCGGGCCGCCGCAGGATCTTCCTTCCGAGCCAGGCGATCGGGTCGTAGCGGGCATCGACGACGCGCTCTTTCATGGGGATGATCGCGTTGTCGGTGATGTGGATGTCCTCGGGGCAGACCTCCGTGCAGCACTTGGTGATGTTGCACAGGCCGATCCCGAGCTCTTTCGCGGCGAGCTCTCGGCGGTCCAGCGTGTCGAGCGGGTGCAGCTCGAGCTCGGCGAGGCGGACGAAGAACCGGGGCCCCGCGTAGGCGGGCTTGTTGTCCTCGTGGTCACGGATGACGTGGCAGACGTTCTGGCAGAGGAAGCACTCGATGCACTTGCGGAACTCCTGCACCCGGTCCACGTCGACCTGGGACATCCGGTAGGTCCCGTCCGGCTCGGGCGGGCCGGGGTGGAAGCCGGGGATACGGCGAGCCACGGCGAAGTGGTAGGAGACGTCGGTGACGAGGTCCCGGATGATCGGGTTGCCGCGCATCGGCGAGACGGTGATCGGCTCCGAGACGTCCAGCGAGCTCATGCGCGTCATGCACATCAGCCGGGGCTTCCCGTTGATCTCGGCGCTGCAGGAGCCGCACTTGCCCGCCTTGCAGTTCCAGCGGACGGCGAGGTCGGGGGCCTGCTCCGCCTGGATCCGGTGCACGACGTCTAGCACGACCTCGCCGCCGAGGTTCTCGACGGTGTAGTCGCGGAACTCTCCGCCCCTGGCGTCGCCTCGCCAAAGGCGAAGCGTCACCGTCTCGGCCGGGCTCGACGTCGCGGCCCCCCCGGCGGGCACGGCCTCCTGGACAAGCGTTGCCATCAGTGCTCCTCGTCGAACAGCGCCTTCAGCTCCTCGGGCATCTCCGGGAGCGGCTCGGGCGCGACTGTCACGGCGCCCGAGGGATCGAGGCGCGTCACCATGTTGAGCTTCGCGAGCTCCGGGTCGGGGTTCGGGTAGTCGTCACGGGTGTGGCCACCCCGGCTCTCCTTGCGAGCCGTCGCGGCTCTCGTCGTGCACCGGGCGACGGCGAGCATCGACTGGAGGTCGAGGGCGAGATGCCAGCCGGGGTTGAACTGGCGGTGACCCTCCACCGAGACGACGCCGGCGCGCTGCTCGAGCTCGTCGAGCTTCTCGTCGGCCTCGAGGAGCTCGGACTCGGTCCGGATGATCCCGACGAGGTCCTGCATGGTCTCCTGCAGGTCGTGGTGCACGGCATAGGGGTTCTCCCCGCGCTCGCGTCCGAAGGGGGCCAGCGCCTCGGCGATGACCTCGTCGGCCTGGGCGAGGTCCAGGGCGACCTCGCCGGTGCCGAGCGCGTGCTCGGCAGCGGCGAGCCCGGCGCGGCGACCGAAGACGAGCAGGTCCGAGAGCGAGTTGCCCCCGAGGCGGTTGGCGCCGTGCATGCCGCCGGCCACCTCTCCCGCCGCGTAGAGGCCGGGCACCGTCGTTGCCTCGGTGTCCGCCTCGACCCGGACGCCGCCCATGATGTAGTGGCAGGTCGGGCCGACCTCCATCGGCTCGGCGGTGATGTCGACGTCGGCGAGCTCCTTGAACTGGTGGTACATCGACGGCAGGCGCCGCTTGATGTACTCCGGGGAGCGCCGTGAGGCGATGTCGAGGAACACGCCCCCGTGCGGGCTTCCCCTTCCCGCCTTCACCTCGGCGTTGATCGAGCGGGCCACCTCGTCGCGGGGCAGGAGCTCAGGCGGGCGGCGGAAGTCCTTCTTGTTGTCGTACCACTGGTCCGCCTCCTCGATCGTGTCGGCCGTCTCCTTGGCGTAGAAGTCGGGGATGTAGTTGAACATGAAGCGGTCGCCGTCCCGGTTGCGCAGCACTCCGCCGTCGCCCCGCACCCCTTCGGTCACGAGGATGCCCCGGGCCGACGGCGGCCAGACCATCCCGGTCGGGTGGAACTGCACGCACTCCATGTCGATGAGGTCGGCCCCCGCCCAGAGCGCGAGCGCGTGGCCGTCGCCGGTCGACTCCCAGGAGTTCGAGGTGAACTTCCAGGCCTTGCCGACCCCGCCGGAGGCGAGCACGACCGCCTTTGCGCCGAAGACGACGAAGGAGCCCGACTCCCTGTAGAAGCCGACGGCCCCGTTGACCGCGCCGGAGGCGTCGCGCAGCAGACGGACGATCTTGCACTCCATGTAGACCTCGATCCCGAGGCCGACCGCCCGCTGCTGCAGGGTGCGGATCATCTCGAGACCGGTTCGGTCCCCGACGTGGGCGAGGCGAGCGTAGCGGTGGCCGCCGAAGTCCCGCTGGAGGATCCGCCCGTCGGGCGTCCGGTCGAACAGCGCGCCCCAGGCCTCCAGCTCGAGGACCCGGTCGGGAGCCTCCTGCGCGTGCAGCTGGGCCATGCGCCAGTTGTTGAGCAGCTTCCCGCCGCGCATGGTGTCCCGGAAGTGGACCTGCCAGCTGTCCTCGGGCCAGACGTTGCGCAGCGCGGCGGCGACCCCGCCCTCGGCCATCACGGTGTGGGCCTTGCCGAGCAGGGACTTGCAGACGACGGCGGTTCGCGCTCCCCGCTCGTGCGCCTCGATCGCCGCCCTCAGCCCGGCTCCGCCCGCCCCGATCACCAGGACGTCGACGACATGGGTCTCGTGCTCGGCCATCAGAAGATCCTCGGGTCGTGGATCGTGCCGCTCGCCACGAGCCAGGTGTACAGGTCGGTCACGATGATCGAGAAGAGCGACAGCCACGCGTAGAGCTGGTGGTGGGCGTTCAGCTGAGAGGAGACGTTCTTCCACCACCAGCGGCGTATGGGTGCCTGCGACAGGCGCTTCAGGTTGCCGCCGCAAAGGTGCCGGCCCGCGTGGCAGCCGAGCGTGTAGGCCCAGATGAAGATGGCGTTCAGGACGAACAGGATCGTCCCGACACCGAGGCCGATGCCGTTGGGGAACCGGAAGGCGGCGATCGCGTCCCAGGTGAGGATCCCGGCGAAGATCAGGGCGAAGTACCAGGTGTAGCGGTGGATGTTGTTCCACAGCAGCGGGAACCTGGTCTCGCCGGAGTAGTGCTGGCGAAGCCCCGAGCCGGTCGAGCCGGCGTCCGCGACGGCGCAGGCCGGTGGCGAGAGCCAGAAGGAGCGGTAGTAGGCCTTGCGGTAGTAGTAGCAGGTCGCCCTGAAGGCGCCGGGGAAGATCAGGATCAGCCATGCCGGCGAGACTCGCCACCAGCTCCAGCCGCCCCAGACGTAGCCGGACGAGATGCAGCTGTGGGTTATGCAGGGGGAGTAGAGCGGCGAGAGGTAGTCTCGGCCGACCGAGCCGGCGTAGAACGCGCCGTTGCGGTTGGCGGCCCAGACCACGTAGGCGACGAACCCCAGCAGGCCGAGGGCCACGAGGACCGGCTGGAGGCGCCAGTTGTCCCGCCGCAGCACCGTCGACAGCGGCGGCCCGCCTCTCGGCCCCCCGACCCGCACCGTCGCCGGGCGCGCCGGCCCCTCGAGGTGTTGAGCGAGGCTCACGAGCATCCCTCCAAGTCCGCGCCCGAGCAGGTGACCTGCACCCGCTCCGGGTGCCCGGCGTCGCCGTGCCGGGCGCCGCCCATCCTCGCGCCAACCTCGCGCCGAAGCGAAACGAGGGAGGGCCTTGCACGTCTGGCCCGCGGGGTCCATCATGATCGCAGTGGTGTAATTACACCGCTGCGACTCCTCAGGGGGCCGTGGTCAGAGAGGAGGGTGCCGGTGGACATCCAGGCGCTCCTGGGCGAGGTCGACAGGACGTGGCAGGCCCGAGCCAACTGCATGGGCGTCGACCCGGAGCTCTTCTTCCCCGAGCGGGGGTCCTCGACCAGGGAGGCGAAGGAGGTCTGCAGAGGCTGCGTCGTGCGGGAGGAGTGCCTGGACTACGCGATCGCCAACGGCGAGAAGTTCGGCATCTGGGGCGGGATGAGCGAGCGGGAGCGGCGCCGGGTGCGCCGGGCCCGCCTTGCCGGCCGCCAGGGCGTCCCGGCCGCCTCGTAGGCCCGGCATCACCGCCCCTGCCCGTCCGCCCCCTCCCCGCGCCGCAGCTCGCGCCCGGCTGGCGCCTGCCGGCGTGAGGCGGCAGCGCCGCCCTGCAGCCTCGCTTCGATGGTCCGGTCCTCGGACAGGCCGAGCTCGGCCCAGCGCCGCCGGGGCTCCGCCTCGAGCACCCAGGAGGGCAGGAGGCCGACGAGCTCCGGGCGCTCGACGGCGGCGCGCCGGCGGACCTCGTCGTAGACGGCCCCGATCCCGACGAGCGCCGGGTCGACGACGTTGCAGGAGACCTGCGCCCGCCCTCCGAGATCGAGCCCGAGGGCGCGAAGGCCCGGACGGCGGATCGACCGGGCGATGGCCTTCGCGAGGCGTGAGTCGCCACCTTCCAGCCAGAGGTTGTACGCGACGAGGGGTCCCCGGGCCCCGACGCAGGCGGCTCCGGCGCTCGGGTGAGGCCGCCTCGGCCCGGTGTCGGGCGCGATCGTCCTGAAGGCGCCCTTGCGCAGCTCGGGAAGGCTCCGCTCGGGTCCGTAGAGGAAGCAGGGCAGGCAGAGCGCCCTCGCGGCCCAGCGGGCGAAGCGGTCTCGCTCACGGGTCGCCTCGGACAGCTCGACGGCGCCGGCGGCGGCCGGCGCGTCGAGGATCGGGGCGAAGGGGACGACGTCGACGACGCCGAGGCGAGGATGCGCCCCGGAGTGCTCGGACAGGTGGAGCAGCTCGACGGCGGACGAGGCGACGGCGCGTGCCGCCTCGACGACCTCCGGCCCGGCGAGAGTGAGGACCGACCGGTTGTGCCAGGGGTCGCTGTGCAGGTCGATCAGCGCCTCGCCGGCAGAGGCCGCGACCGCTTGGACGAGATCGGTCCGCGTCCCCTCGCTCACGTTGACGACGCACTCGAGCACGCCGAGAGGCTATGGTCCTCCACTGCCGCCGCGCGAGCCGCGGGCGGGTCAGCGAGCCTTGTGCAGCGTCAGGTGCCGTCGCTGACGTGCGAGCCGCCGGCGCTCCCGCTCCGAGGTGCCGCCCCACACGCCGTGGTCGATGTGGTTCTCCATCGCGTACTCGAGGCAGAGCTGTTTCACCGGGCAGTCGGCGCAGATGCGCCTTGCGACGTCGACCCCGACGCCGTCGCTCGGGAAGAAGGTGTCCGGTGGGAGGTCCCGGCACTTGCCCTCCGCCATCCACGCCGTGTCCATCGCACCCTTCTCCTGCGCTCTCGTGCGACACCCCGGGCTCGTCCAAGTGCCGCCGGGCCGACCCTACACCTCGTTGCTGTGACCGAGCTGTTAACGCAGCGTTAGGGAAGCGGGCGCGCCGGGGGCGGACGCCGCCGAGCAGGCGACCGGTACGATGCGGGCCGAGACGAGCGAGGAGCACCCGATGACGACGTCCCCGACCGATGCGAGCGCACCGCCCGAGCCGCCTCGCGGCCATGTGAGGATCGTCTACCTCGGGCCCGTGGCCCCGCACTGGGAAGTGGAGTCGAGCTTCGGCGACCGACTGGTCATCGAGGCCTTCCGCGAGCGCGCCCTTGCACGGCTCGTGCTGCTACCGCCGCACGACCCGCAGTTCCGGCGCAACCGGGAGCGGGTGGTCCGTGACGCCGAGCGGGAGAACCTCCTGCTCGAGTGGGATCTCGGCCTTCCCGAGGAGGAGACGCCGCCGCACGGCGAGCGCTCCGGGCCCGCTCCGACGGCTGGCGACGCCTAGGGGCCTCGGTCCCTCGTGCGGGGTCAGGCCGGGGGGAGGTTGATGCGCTCGATCCACAGTCCCGGGGCCTCGAGCTCCGAGGGCGTCGGGAGGTTCGCCTCCACGGTCCAGAGCTTCCCGAGCTCCTCTTCCCCGCCTCGCTCGAGGACGCCCCTTACGAAGGACTCCCCCCGGTCGATCGCCTCCTGCTCGAGGTTGAGCCCGAAGAGCGCCTCGGCGACGGCTTCGTCCTCGCCGCGCTCGACCCGCCTGCGGCGCATGGCCTCGCGGATCGCGCTGCGGCCGCCGATCGAGCGGGTCGCGACGGTGTCGGTCACCCACTCGGCGTAGCCCTCGATCGCCGAGGTGATCGCCTCGAGGTCACGGCGAGCGGCGAGTGAGGTCGGGGTGTCCTCGAGCCTCGCGACCGCCCCGGCGCTGCCGAGGAGACGGGTGAGGTCACCGAGGTCGCCCATCCCACCGGGCATCGAGCCGGCGAGGTGCTCCTCGAGCGCCTTGGGGTCGGGCCGCACCCCGCTCGCCTGGCGGGTGAGGAGCAGCTCGATCCGGGCGCGCACGTGAGGCCTGCTGAGCACCGAGTGCAGCGCGACGTCTCGCACGCACAGCCAGAGCGACAGGTCCTCGATCGGCAGGCTCCAGTCCTCTGCGAACTGCCGGGCGTTGCCGGGCACGACGAGCAGCTCGTCGGTGCTCGGCCGGGGGAGTGGCAGCTCGTACTGGCCGAGGGCGCGCTGCGCGAGGTGGCCGACGACGGAGCCGACCTGCATCGCGACCATCGCCGGGGCGATGGCTGCCATCCACTGCCCGAGGAGCCCCTCGAGGCCGGCCTCCTCGTCCGCCTCGACGACCGGCCCCGCCTCGCCGGACCCGGCCGGCTCGTCCTTCGCCGCAGCGCCGGCGGGCGGGCGCAACGCCGTGGCGATCTGCTCGAGGACGGGCCGCCAGCCTTCGAGGCTCCGTCTCGCCCACTCGGCCCGAGTCGTCGTCAGGATCGTCAGCCGGCGCCCGCCGGGTGCGACGGGCATGCCGGTGACATCGGCGACGTGCAGCTCGGCGACCCCGAGGAGCTCCTCTAGGCGGATCCTGTCGGCTGGGTCGGTGTTGGGCTCGCTCGCGCCGTCGGAGGCGATGGTCTGGGCGAGCTGGACCGCGACGTCCCAGGGAAGCGGGGCTCGGGTCTGGAGCAGGCGGAGGAGGTCGCCGAGCATCCCTTCGAAGAAGCTGCCCGGGCCCTGGGGCACGTCGGGGCTCATGTGGTCGAGCCTAGGGCCGCGGGGCGGCAGGCGGTATCAGGCCGGCGTCACTGCTGGCCGCCGAGGACGGCCTCGAGGACTCGCTCCTGGCCGTCGCGCACGATCCCGACGGACAGGCGGGTACCGGGCGGGCTGAAGTAGAGCATCCCCTGGAGGTCGGTCATCGAGGCGACCGGGTGCCCGTCGACCGAGACGATCTCGTCCCCTGGCTGGACGCCCGATCGCTGCGCTGCGCTCCCGGGGCTGACGGAGGTGACCTGGACGCCCCGCGGCGGTCCGAGCTCCGTGACGCCCTCGATGCCGAGCCAGCCGTGGCTCACGCTGCCGCGGGTGGCGAGCTGCGCAGCGACGGACGCGGCCACCCAGGCCGGGGTGGCCAGCGCCCTGCCTCCCACCGAGCCGGTGACGATACCGATGAGCTGGCCGTTCGCGCCGAGCAGGGCGCTTCCGGGCGGGGCGTCGCTGGTCGAGAGGTCGGTCTCGAGGGCGTCGACGAGGATCGTCTGACCCGTCGCCGTGGTAGCCCCACTCGTGCGCAGTGACCCGACCGTGAAGCTTGCGCCGCCCGGGTCCTGGAGCGCCACGGCGATGGCGCGCGGTCCTGGTGGAGCCTGCGAGGCGAGGGAGGCGACGGGCAGGTCGCTGACGCCGTTGATGTGCACGAGGGCGAGACCGCTCGAGGCCGAGCGCACGGCGAGGTCGGTGCCGACGACGTCGCCCACATAGTAGGTGCCGTCGGGAAGCATGACCATGACGCTCGTCGCCCCGGCCACGTCCTCGGCCGGCGCGAGGATCATCCCGTCCGGGCGCACCCCGACCCCGAGGCAGCGCAGCTGCGTGGTGCCCCGGGAGATGTCCAGGTAGACGACCGCCCTGCCCGCCGAGGCGATCTCCGCGGCGAGCGTCGCCCCGATCTCGTCCGCCGGCCTGCCGGGAACGGCCGAACCGCCCGCCCGCCCGCCGGTCGAGCCGGACGCGGCGTCGCCCGGGGGGCTGAACCGCTCCGTGATCGCCGACGCGAGGTGCGTCCCGAGCGCGACGAGCCCCGTCGCGAGCAGGGCGCCGACGAGCCCTGCGGTCCACGCGCTCGCCCGGGACGGCTGGCTCGCAAGCCAATGGCGTCGTACCGCGGCGGGATCGAGCAGCGGCCCCGTCCCGTAGCGGCCGAGTTCGGACGGGTGTCGCCACAGCCGGTCCTCGGCGGGCAGGGGCCGTGATGCAGGCTCCTCGTCCGACGAGTCGTCGTAGTCGTCGGCGTAGGCGGCCACGAAGCAGCAGGCTATCTCTGCCGGGCGCCCCTGGCGTCGCGAGCCCTGCCGGTCGGCCGCCTACGATGCCAGCGTGTTGCGACCGTGAGCCCCGACCTCGCAGTCGACCTCGGCTCGGCCACCGTCCGGGTTGCCGAGCCGGGCGGGGACGTCCTGGTCGAGGAGCCGTCGGTCGCGGCGGTCGAGGTCGGAGAGGCGAGGATGGTCGCCTTCGGGCGCAAAGCCCTCGGCCTTGCCGCCTCAGGCGGACCCTCGGGCCGCATCCAGCTGGTGCGGCCCGTCCGCCACGGCCAGCTCGTCGACGTCCGGCTCGCCGACGAGGTGCTCGAGCACGTGGTGCGCTCGGCCGGCGTGGCGCGCCTGGCGCACCCTCGCGTGCTCGCGTGCGTGCACGTCGAAGCGACCCATGTCCAGCGGGACGCGCTGGAGCGCGGCCTCAGGCGGGCCGGAGCCCGCCAGGTGCGCTTCGTCGAGCAGCCGATCGCCGCCGCGATGGGTGCCGGCCTGCCGGTCGGGGAGCCGGAGGGGATGATGGCCGTGGAGGTCGGCGCGGGCACGACCGATGTCGCGGTGATCGCGCTCGGGGGCACCGTCACCTCGGTGTCCGTGCCGGTCGGCTCGGCGGACTTCGACGAGGCGCTCCGGACGCTGCTCGCACGGCGGTTCGGGCTCGTCGTCGACCGCTCGAGCGCGGAGGAGGTCCGGCGCCGGATCGGGAGCGTGCTGCCGGAGCCCTCCTCGCCGCACCTCGAGGTGCGGGGGCGCGACGTGTCGACCGGAGCCCCGGCGAGGGTCGTCGTCTCCTCAGAGCAGCTCCGCCCGACTCTCGAGGAGCTCGTGGCCCCGATCGTGTCCGCCGCGGTCGACTGCGTGGCCCGGACGCCGCCTGACCTCGCCAACGACTTGCTCGAACGCGGCCTGAGCCTGAGCGGCGGTGGCTCGTACCTTCGTGGGCTCGAGGAGCGCCTTGCTGCCGCGACCGGGCTTGCCGTGCACCCGGCGCCGAGCAGAGAACGCTGCGCGGTGCTCGGAGCGGCCCGCTGCCTCGGCGGTGACCGGCTCGCGCTGCTCGTCAGCGCGGCTCGACGCCGCTGAGGCCGAGCACCTCCGCGGCGGCCTGGCGCACCTGCCAGTCGCGGTCGTCCAGGTGCCTTCGCAAGGCCGCCTCGACCTCGGGCCCCTCGAAAGCGGCAAGCGCGACCACGGCCCGACGCCTGACGGCCGGCACGTCGCCCAGGGCGCCGAGGACCGCGTCGAGACCCCCCACGTCGCCGAGCGCGCCGATGGCGGCGACCGCGGACTCGCGGCAGAGCGGGTCGGGATGCGAGCTCGCCAGCTCCGACAGCCGCCCGGTCGCGCCGTGCAGGCCAAGCTCACCAACGGCGTGCGCGGCGGCCTCGACGACCCGGTGGTCGGGATCGTCCAACAGCGGCTCGACGGGCGACCCGGGCACCCGAGAGGCCAGCTCGCACGCGTCCCGGCGCACCCTCGGGTCGAGGTCGGCGAGGAGCGGGGCGAGGTCGTCCGGGCCCGCCTCGCCGAGCCGCACCAGCGCCCCGAGCGCGCCGACGCGGACCCGAGGGTCGGGGTCTTCGAGCGCCTTGCGCACCTCGGGCACATCTCCGGCACGACCGGCGAGCGCGACCTCGCCCCGACGACGCGCCGAACCGGCCGTGCCGATGTCCGCTCCACTCAACGGCCTGCCGCTCCCTCCATGGCCTGCGATCCGACCCCCCGGAGCGCCCCCTGGGCCCGCCTGCCTCTCTGACGTTCCTTGCAAGAACCTCGCTCGGCCCGGAGCGTCCTCGAGCACGTGGCAGGCTAGGTCCGATGAGCGACGGCCACGACGCGCCCGGAGCAGCCGCCGCCCCGCTCCCCGGTCGGGAGCCCGCCCCGCCTCGGCATGCGCCCGGCCGTCGGCTCCTGCGCCGGGCGGTCCTCTACGCGATCGCGCTCGTGGTCCTCTGCCTCGTCGCCGCAATTCCCGCGGCGTTCGTCTCCGTCCCCTACTACGCGGTCACCCCCGGGTCGGGGGTCGACGTCGAGAGCCTGATCGGCGTCCCCAAGGGGCTTGCCCACGCGCACCTTGGGAGCGTGCTGCTCACCGACGTCGAGCTGGTGCCGCTTCGCGCGCTTTCCTACCTCTACTACAAGCTCGACCCCGAGGTCGACGTCGTGCCGACCGCAGAGGTCCTCGGCGGCGCGAGCGGCTCGCAGTACGAGCGCCAGGGCGAGATCGACATGGCAAACGCCCGCCAGGCGGCCGTCGTGGTCGCGCTGGACGAGCTCGGCTACAAGGTGCGAGCGGTCCCGAACGGGGTGATCGTCTACCAGCCCGAGCGCGGATCTCCTGCTGCCCGAGGGCTGGCCGTCGGCGACGTCATCGACTCGCTCGACGGCCGGCCGGTCCGGACCCTTCTCGGGCTCGAGTCGGCGCTCGGCGGGCACCGCCCCGGCGCCGTCGTCCGTCTCGGCCTGCGGGGGATGTTCAGCACGGTGCAGCGCTCCGTGCAGCTGCGGCTCGGGGAGCTGCGGGTCAAGGGCACGGGCCCGGGCGCTACGGAGGTCTGCGCGGCCCCTGGCTCAGACACCTTGCTGCCGCCGTTCGAGGAGAACGGCGCTCCCGCCCCCTGCCTCGGGATCGTCGGTGCCGAGCAGTCCTACTCGACCCGAGGGCTGCCGTTCGAGGTCTCGCTCTCGAGCGACGGCATCGTCGGGCCCTCCGCTGGCCTCGCGTTCGCGCTCGGGCTCATCGAGAAGCTCGACCGGAGCGACCTCACCGCCGGCTTGAAAGTCGCCGCGACCGGGACGATCTCCGTGGACGGCCAGGTGGGGCCGGTCGGGGGCGTCGCCCAGAAGGCCGTCGCCGTGTCGAGGGCGGGGGCCTCGGTGTTCTTCGTGCCCTCGGGCCAGCTGGGCCAGGCACGCCGGCACGCCGGGCCCCACCTGACCGTGCTCGCCGTGTCGACCATCGGCCAGGCGATCGCCGACCTCGAGCAGCTCGGCGGGAGGATCGCGCCGCCTTCGGTCGACCACGGAGGACCTAGGCTCACCACTCGTGCCTGAGCAGCGCGTGACCATCGGCGCGCCGCTGCGACCCGAGGAGGTGAGCGGGCGCTCGTTCCCCCCTGCGCGTCGCGGCCTTGACGGCGAGGCGGTGAGGCGCTTCCTCGAAGAGGTCGCCGGCTCGTTGCGTGAGCTCTACCAGCGCGAGGAGGACCTGCGCCGGCGGCTCGAGGACGCCGAGGCCCGGGCTGCGGCGCCGGTACTGGACGAGGCGACGGTGACCGCCGCAGTCGGCAGTGAGACGGCGAAGGTGCTGCGCGCGGCTCACGAGGCGGCTCGCGAGGTCGTCGCACGTGCCGAGGAGCAGGCAGCGGGGATCATGGCGGCAGCGGGCTCCTTGCTGGAGGAGCGCCGGCAGGAGGCGGAGTCGGAGGCCGCGGGGATCCTCGAGCGGGCCAGGAGCTCCGCCGAGGAGCTCGAGCGGGCGACCAAGGAGCAGTGCAGGTCGATGGTCGACGAGGCACGCGAGGTACGAAGGCGCGTCCTCGCCGACCTGGCGGAGCGCCGCCGGGAGCTGCACCTCCAGCTCGAGCGCCTGCGCGCCGGGAAAGACGCCCTCGCAGAGGTGATCGTCTCTACGGTCCGCTCGGTCGAGGAGGTCCGGGCTCGCCTCGCCATGTCCGAGGACGAGGCTCGGGCCGCCGCCGGGACGATCGAGCCGGTCCGAGACGCCCCACCGGCGGCGCTCGGTCCCGAGGCGGCGGAGACTACGCCGGACTCCGGGCCGACGCCTGCCTCCGGCCCCAGGCCGGCCTCGGGGCCCGCGACGGCCTCTGAGACATCGAGGGCCTCCGAGCCGGTGCTCGTTCCCGACCTCGGGGAGCCGGTGGGGGCGCCGGATCCGGCGGAGCCGCAGGAGCGGGAGCCGGCCCCTGGTGCGGGCCAGGCGCCCGAGCCGGGGCAGGCGAGCGCCGTCGACGACATCTTCGCCCGCCTGCGCGCCGCCACGTCCGGCGCCGAGGCGCAGGCGGCCGGCGGTGGCGACCCGGAGGCGGCGGAGGGGGAGACGTTGCCAGCGGGGAGCGGGCGGGCGGCTCGACCGGCCCGGGGGACGCTCGAGGTCCCATCCGGCGAGCGGCAAGCGCACGAAGAACCCTTGGCGAGGGGGGTGGCCGAGGGGGCTTTCCTGCGTCGTGACGAGCTCCTCGCACCGGTGGTCGCCGAGCTCGCCCGGGTGCTCAAGAGGGAGCTGCGCTTCGCACAGAACGAGCTGCTCGACGAGCTGCGCAACCGGCATGGTGCTGCCGGTGCCACGCCGGAGGAGCTCGTGCGCGCCGAGGAGGTCGCCGAGCGGCTCGCGACGGCGACCTGGGCGCCGCTGCTCGCGGCATGGCGGGCCGGCGGGAGCTTTGCCTGTCCACCCGGCCATGCCGTGGCCGAGCCGGGCCCGGTCCTCGGCGAGCTCGGTGCCGCGCTCGCCGAGGAGCTGGTCGCCTCGCTGCGGACGCGCCTCGCCGGCGCCGAGGAGGGCGCGGACCCCGGCGAGCTATTGGGAGCCGCCTACCGCTACCTTCGTGGTGAGCGGGTGGACGAGATCGCCGCCGACCACGCGAGCGCCGCCTTCGCGCTCGGCGAGCTCGGAAGCCTCGACGGAGCGGGCGCGGTCCTCTGGGTCGCCGCCGAGGAGGGGCACTGCCCGGACTGTGACGACAACGCGCTGGCGGGGCCCGTCCCTGCCGGCCAGGCGTTCCCGACGGGTCAGTCGCACCCTCCCGTGCATCCGGGCTGCCGCTGCCTGCTGGTGCCGGCGAGCGCATAGGTCCAAGCGGTGCGCCTGCCCGCGGACGTCCAAGGTCACCATGCCGCCCACCGACGCGGCCTGTGGCTGCTGTCGGGCCTCGCTGCCCTCGTCATCCTCGTCGTCGTCCTTCAGGGGCTCGCCGGCTTCTACACGAACTTCCTCTGGTACCACTGGAGCGGCCTAGGGGAGGTGTGGGGGGTCGTCACCTGGACCAAGATCGTCCTGGCGACCGTGTTCGTCGCGCTGGCCTTCGCCCTGCTGTCGACGAGCTTCTGGCTGGTCGACAAGATCGCGCCCCGGGCGATGTTCATGGCGCCCGACACCGAGCTCGTCCGCCGCTACCAGGCCGTGGTGGGCCCTCACGCAAGGGCGGCACGCAACCTTGCCGCTCTGCTCGTCGCCCTGGCGCTCGGGACCGGGGCGTCCGATCAGTGGCGGAACTGGCTGCTCTTCGAGCACGCCGTGCCCTTCGGCCGGCGGGACCCGTTGTTCGGGAGGGACGCGAGCTTCTTCGTCTTCCGGCTGCCGTTCCTCTCCTGGCTCGTCGACTGGGTGCTCGTGGCGCTCCTCGTCACCTTGGTGCTCACGGCGGTCGACCACCTGCTGAACGGGGCGATACGGATACAGAACAGCCCGAGGATCGAGCCCAGGGCCCTCGCCCATCTCTCGCTCCTGCTCGGTCTCATGGCGCTCGTGAAGGCCTGGGCCTACTACTACGTCGCGCGCTTTTCCCTCGACCTGTCGACCCGGGGAGTCGTCCGGGGCGCGGGCTACACCGACGTCCACGTGCGCCTGCCGGCGCTGACGCTGCTTTCCGTCGTCTCCCTCGTCGCCTTCGTCCTGCTCGTCGTCAACGTCTACCAGCGCACCTGGGTGCTACCCGCGGTCGCCTTCGGGCTGTGGGCCTTCATCGCGCTCGTGATCGGCATCATCTACCCCGGGCTCGTCCAGGCGTTCCGGGTGACGCCGAGCCAGAGCAAGCTGGAGCAGCCCTACATCGAGCGGAACATCGCGGCCACGAGGTACGCGATGGGGATCTCCGGCGTGCGGGAGTACGAGCTCCCGGCCAACCAGGACCTCACGCCGTCGGTGCTCCGCTCCTACGCCCAGACGCTCGGCGACGTCGTGCTGTGGGACCCCGCCTTCGTCGCGCCGACGTTCGAGAAGCTCCAGGACGTCCACTCCTACTACCAGCTGAGCGGTCTCGTCGTCGACCGCTACCGGATCGACGGTCGCCTGGAGCCCGTGGTCGCCGGGGTCCGGGAGCTCGACGTCGCGGCCTTGCCGGACCAGAGCTGGGTCAACACCCACCTCGTCTACACCCATGGCTACGGCCTGGTCGCCGCGCAGGGCAACGTCGCCAAGGTGGACGGCACGCCCCGCTTCGTCGCGGGCAATCTGCCCCCGACCTCGGCTTCGAGGTCGCTGCACCTCAGCGAGCCCGGCGTCTACTACGCGCCCGGGCAGAACCAGTACGTGATCGTGCAGACGGGAGAGCCCGAGATCGACTACCAGGCGAGCTCGGGCAACCAGACGAGCGAGGGGAGGGGCACAGGGGGCATACCGCTCGACTCCTTCCTCGTCCGTGCCGCCTTCGCCGCGCACCTGCGAGACTTCAACCTGCTCGTGTCGAACCTGGTGACCTCGCGCTCGCGGATCTTGCCGATCACCAACGTGCGACGGGCGATGCAGAAGGCCCTGCCCTTCCTCAGGATCGACTCGCACCCCTATCCCGTGGTCGACAACGGACGCCTCTACTGGATCGCCGATGCCTATGTGACCTCGGGGTCCTACCCCTACGGCCAGTACGCGCAGACGGGGATGCTCCCGAGCGGGAGCGGGCTGTCCGGCTCCTACGACTTCGTCCGAGACGCGGTGAAGATCGTGATGGACGCCCACTCCGGGAGGATGCGGTTCTACGCCGTGGACGCGAGCACCGACCCGGTCCTCGAGGCGTACGAGCAGGCATTCCCCGGGCTGTTCCGGCCGTTGTCGCAGATGGACCGAGTGCTGCGCCAGCATCTTCGCTATCCCCAGGATCTTCTCGAGGTGCAGGCGGCGATGTACGGGCGCTACCACGTCTCGCCGAGCGAGGCGGCGCTGTTCTACAGCGGCAGCGCGACCTGGGACCTCTCGGAGATCTCGACCTCGGAGAACGGAGAGCCCCTGCGCCCCTTGAAGCGCGGTCCCGGCGGTGGGGTCGCGAGCTTCCAGCCGATCTACGAGATGCTCCGCCTCCCAGGGCACAGCCATCAGAGCTTCGACGCGGTGGAGCCGCTCGTCCCTTACTCGGCCTCCGGAAGCATCCAGACGCTGAAGGCGCTGCTCGTCGCCGACTCCTCGCCGAGCCACTACGGCCAGCTCGAGTCCTTCTACACGCCGCCGAGCGTCTCGATCCCCGGACCGGAGCAGGCGAACAGCCTGATGCAGTCGAATGCCGACGTCTCGAAGCAGATCACTCTGCTCGGCCAGGTCGGCTCCGTCGTGTCGCTCGGCACGGTGCAGATCCTCCCGATCGCCGACTCGCTCCTTTACGTCCGGCCCGTCTACGTGTCCTCGGCCCAGACCGAGCTTCCCCAGCTGCGTTACGTCGTCGTCCTCTACGGCCAGCAGGTCGCGATGGCTCCGACGCTGGACGAGGCGCTGGCCAAGGTCTTCGGCGGCACCTCGGGGGGCACCGGAGGCCCTGGTGGCCAGAGCCCGGGATCCTCCGGGGGGCGGAGCGAGGGCGCACACGTGCCCGCCGCCGTGCGCAAGCTCCTCTCCGAGGCGACGAGCGCGTTCGACGCCGGCAGGAAGGCCCTCGCCGCGGGCGATCTCGGCGCGTACCAGCAGGAGGTCGTCAAGGCGGAGCGGTACGTCGCCGCCGCCGAGAAGCTCCTCACCCAGCACGGCTCGACGGCCGCCAGCAGCCGGTCGGCGCGCTTCGGAACCTCGCCGCCCACCGTGCCGGCCATCTCCTCCTACGGGGCCACCGGTGTCGTGACCGGCACCGAGGGCCATGCCGGTCGCAACCTCACCGAGGAGCATGCCCGTCGCAGCGCGGCCTCGCCCACCGCCACCCGGCCGGCAGCCCGGCAGCGCGCTAGGAGCCCGACGCGCCCGTTGCCACCGGCACCCTCGCCCGTCCAGGCGGCGCGTGCCTGAGCCACGCGGCCCGAGGCACTGCGGGCGGCCCTGGGGTCGTCCGGGAGCGGCGTTCCCCCGGCCGTGGTA
>JAJYNS010000080.1 GCA_021786195.1 Actinomycetes bacterium
GGCCGGCACGGCTTCATCCACCGCTCGTGGCTGCGGGCGGAGGGCTTCACGCCCGAGGTCTTCGACGGTCGACCGGTCATCGGCATCGCCAGCTCCTGGTCGGAGCTGACGCCGTGCAATTCCCACCTCGACCGTGTCGCGGAGGCGGTGCGACGCGGGGTGTGGCAGGCGGGCGGCTTCCCGCTCGTGTTCCCGACGATGAGCCTCGGCGAGACGTTGATGCGGCCCACCGCGATGCTCTACCGGAACCTGCTCGCGATGGAGGTGGAGGAGAGCCTGCGAGCCAACCCGCTCGACGGCGTCGTGCTGCTGTCCGGCTGCGACAAGACGACGCCGGGGATGCTCATGGGGGCGGCGAGCGTCGACCTGCCGACGATCCTCGTCACCGGCGGGCCGATGCTGCGTGGTCGCTGGCGGGGGAGGGACATCGGCTCGGGGACCGACGTGTGGCGCCTGACCGAGGACGAGCGCGCTGGGAGGCTGACCGCCGAGGAGCTGCTCGAGGCCGAGAGCTGCATGAACCGCTCCAACGGCCACTGCATGACCATGGGGACCGCCTCGACGATGGCCTGCATGGTCGAGGCGCTCGGGATGTCGCTGAAGGGGTCGGCGGCGATCCCGGCCGCGGACGCCGGGCGGATGCGGGTCGCCCAGGCGGCGGGCCAGCGCATCGTCGAGATGGTGCGCGCCGGAGGGCCGCGTCCGAGCGAGGTGATGACCCGGGCGGCGTTCGAGAACGCCGTGCGCGCCAACGCCGCCATCGGGGGCTCGACGAACGCCGTCATCCACCTGCTCGCTCTCGCCGGTCGCGTCGGCGTGCACCTCGAGCTCGAGGACTTCGATCGACTCGCGGCCGACGTGCCCCTGCTCGTCGACCTGATGCCCTCCGGACGCTGGCTGATGGAGGACTTCTACGATGCCGGCGGGCTCCCGGTCGTCCTCGCAGAGCTGGCGGCCGCCGGCCTGCTCCAGGAGTCGGCGCTGGTCGTCGGCGGTGGGCACATCGGCGCCCAGGTCGCCGGGGCTCGCAGCTGGCGCCCGGAGGTCGTGCGCTCGGTCGACGACCCGGTGCAGCCTCCCGGGTCGGGGACGGCGGTGCTCGGGGGGAACCTCTGCCCGGGCGGCGCGGTGGTCAAGGTGTCGGCTGCCTCGCCCGAGCTGCTCGTCCACCGGGGGCGGGCCGTCGTCTTCGACTCGCTCGAGGGCTATCTCGCCGTCGCGGAGCGGGAGGACCTCGACGTGTCGCCCGCGGACGTGCTCGTGCTCCGCTACGCCGGGCCGAAGGGCTATCCGGGCATGCCCGAGGTGGGGAACCTGCCGTTGCCCGCCAAGCTGCTCCGCCGCGGCGTGACCGACATGGTCCGGATCTCCGACGCCCGGATGTCGGGCACCGCCTATGGCACGGTCGTGCTCCACGTCGCGCCCGAGGCGGCGGCCGGCGGCCCGCTCTCGCTCGTGCGCACGGGCGACGAGATCACGCTCGACGTGCCGGGCCGGCGGCTCGAGCTCCATGTCGAGCCGGAGGAGCTCGCCCGGCGCGCCGCCGAGTGGTCGGCACCCGAGCCGCCGGTCGATCGGGGCTGGACGAGGCTGTACGTCGAGCACGTCCTCCAGGCGGACCGCGGGTGCGACCTCGACTTCCTGGTGGGCTCGAGCGGCGACGCGGTCCCTCGGGAGAACCACTGACCTCGCTGGTGCTCGCGGTCGACCAGGGGACGACGGGCACGACGGTGCTCGTGGTCGATCCTTCCGGGGAGGTGGTCGCCAGCGCGTACGCCGAGGTCCCTCAGCATTTTCCCCGCCCTGGCTGGGTCGAGCACGACCCCGAGGAGCTCTGGGACAGCGTCGTGTCGGCGACGGCCACCGCGCTGGGGCGTGCCGGCGTGACCGGCGCGGACGTCGCCGCCGTCGGCATCGCCAACCAGAGGGAGACGACGCTGCTCTGGGAGCGCGCCACGGGCAGGCCGGTGCACCGGGCGATCGTCTGGCAGGACCGCAGGACGGCGGACCGCTGTGCGGGCATGTCGGCCGCCGGCGTCGACCGGCTCGTCGCCGAGCGCACGGGCCTCGTCCTCGACCCCTACTTCTCCGCGACGAAGCTGGCGTGGCTGCTGGACCATGTCGAAGGAGCCCGCTCGAGGTCCGAGCTTGGCGAGCTGTGCTTTGGGACGGTGGACTCGTACCTGCTCTGGCGGGCGAGCGGCGGGGCGGTGCACGCGACGGATCGGACGAACGCCTCCCGCACGATGCTGATGGACCTTGCGACCGGGCGTTGGGACGAAGAGCTCTGCAGGTTGTTCGGCGTCCCGACCGCCGTCCTCCCGGAGATCCGGGCGAGCGGGGACGTCTTTGCCGAGTCGCGCCCGGAGCTGTTCACGGGGATCGGCGCACCGGTGGCCGCGCTCGTCGGCGACCAGCAGGCCTCGTTGTTCGGCCAGGGCTGCACGACAGAGGGCCAGACCAAGACCACCTTCGGGACGGGCTCCTTCGTCCTCCGGCACGCCGGTGCCTCGGTCCCGACAAGTCGAGGGCCGCTCGTCGTGACTGCGGCCTGCGTCGAAGCCGGGGCGGAGGCCGAGTACGCGCTCGAGGGCTCGATCTTCTCGACAGGCGCCACCGTCCAGTGGCTGAGAGACGGGCTCGGGATCGTCCAGACGGCGGAGGAGACCGAGCAGCTCGCCGCCGGCCTCGACGGCAACGACGACGTCTGGCTCGTGCCGGCCCTCGCCGGCCTCGGCGCCCCGGTGTGGGACCCTTCGGCCCGGGGGCTGCTCATCGGCGCCACGCGCGGCACGACGCGCGCCCATCTGGCGCGGGCCGCGCTCGAGAGCATCGCCTACCAGACCCGGGACGTCCTCGAGGCCATGGCGGGCTCGGGCGCCGCCGTGGAAGAGCTGCGGGCCGACGGCGGGGCGACGGCGAACGGCTGGTTGATGCAGTTCCAGGCGGACGTCGCCGGCATCCCCGTCGACGTGGCGGCCCGGCGAGAGACGACCGCGCTGGGCGCCGCCTACGCGGCCGGGTTGGCGGTCGGCGTGTGGTCGTCCAGGGGCGAGCTCGCCGGGCTGCGCAAGAGCGCGAGGCGCTACGAGCCCAAGATGCCCGAACGCGAGCGCGACGCGCTCTACTCGCGCTGGCTCGAGGCGCGGGCGCGGTCGCTCTCCTGGGCCCGGACTGCCGGGGGGCGGAGCGGCCGGCGGTAGCGTTGGCGGGTGAGCCGCCTCCACCTCCTCGGCCTTCCCGCGTCGCGTCCCGCGCGGCGCATGGTCGGTGCGCTCTCGGGTGCGACGCTGCTGCTCTGGGTCGGGGGGAGCGCCATCCTCCCGCTGCTCCCCCGCTACCTGCGGCACGAGGGGTCTTCGCCGGCGCTCGTCGGTGTCGTGATGGCGGCGTACTTCGCCGCGAGCGTGGCCACCCAGTATCCCGTCGGCCGGCTCTCCGACCGGATCGGCCGCCGCCCCGTCGTGCTCGGGGGTCTCGTCCTGTTCTCGCTCGGCAGCCTCGGCTTCGCGCTGGTGGCCGGTGCCGGTCCGGCGATCGTCTCACGCGCCCTGCAGGGGATCGGAGCCGGCTCGGTGACGGTGGCGGCCGCGGCGACCATCGGGACCGAGGTGGGGGCATCCGAGCGAGGTGCGGCCTTCGGGGCGCTGTACGGCAGCCAGATGCTCGCGCTGGCCGTGGGTCCCCTCGTCGGGAGCATCGTCGGCGAGCGCTCGATGTCGGTCCTGTTCGTCGCGGCCGCGATCGCGGCGCTGCTCGCCGCGGCGCCGGTGGTCGCGGTGATCCCCGGCGGACGGGCAACGCTCGCGGGCAGGTCGCGAGCGGGCGGGGAGGCGTCCGAGCCGTCGGCCCGAGGGACGCTCCCGACGACGGAGGAGGAGCTCGAGGTGCTCGCCGGGTGCGCGCCCGGCGGCGTCGGCCACCGCCCGCCGGGCGAGCGGGAGCGCGGGGACGGACGACGAACGGCTCGCGCCCGCCTGCCGCTCAGCCCTGCATTCGTCGGGGTCCTCGCCGTGTTCGCTGCGACGGGGCTGCTCGGGGGCGTCTACGAGTCCTGCTGGACCCTGCTGATGACGCTCAGGCATGCGAGCTCGTTCGAGATCGGTCTGTCCTGGACGCTGTTCGCGCTGCCCTTCGCCGTGCTTTCGGTCCCCGCCGGGCGCCTCGCCAACCGGGCGGACCCCCGAGCCCTCGTGCTCGGCTCGCTCGCGTGCTCCGGCGCGTTCTGCACGCTCTACCCCTTGCTGCACGACGTCCCTCTCATGGTCGCCTTCGGAGCCTTCGAGGCCGTCGGCGCCGTCGTCGGCAGCCCGGCGGCGCTCCTCGTCCTCGTGCGCTCCGTGCCACCGACGGTGCAGGGCGAGGCGCAGGGGAGCGTCGAGACCGCCCGGACCGCGGCGACTGCGCTCGCCGCCGCGGTGAGCGGCGCCCTGTTCGGCTTCGACCCCGTCGCGCCCTTCGCCCTCGGCACCGCCCTCGTCGTTGTCGCCGCGGGCGGCGTCGCCTGGTCCTGGCGCTACCTGCCCGTCGTCGCTCCGCTCGCCGGCGGGGAGCCGGCGGTGACCTCTGGTGCGACGGGCTCGATCGCCTCGGGCCCGGCGGGTCCGGCGAGCCGGTAGCGTGCTCGGGTGGGTCGAGTGCTGGAGGGCGTCGTCGTCCGGGGCGACGGACGGGGGCGTGCGCTCGGGTTCCCGACGGCGAACGTCTCGCCGGAGGGTGCCTGGGAGCTGCCCGAGGACGGCGTCTACGCGGGCTGGGCCGAGCTGGCCGATGGGACCGTCCATGTCGCCGCCGTCTCGGTCGGCCGGCGCCCTACCTACTACGAGCACGGCGACCGCCTGCTCGAGGCGTACCTGCTGGACTTCGACGGCGACCTGTACGAGCAGCGCCTGCGCGTCGAGGTCGGCGGGCGTGTGAGGGGCCAGCTCAAGTTCTCCTCCGCCAAAGAGCTCGTCGCCCAGATGGAGGCCGACGTGGCGGCGGTCCGGGAGATCGCCGGCACCTCCTCCCCTCGGCTTGGCGCCCCGGCACAGCTCTCCGAGCGGCGCGGCTCCCAAGCCGCCCAGGGGTGAGCCGCCGGGGCGTGGTCCCGGTGGGCGGGTCTCGGGCCGCCCGAGTCGGGCGCCCGGATCGCCGGCGACCCTTTCGCGCTCACTACGCTGCTGGCGTGTCGAGCAGGTGGCTCACCAGGCGCTCGCTATTGCTCCACCTGGCGGTCGCGATCTGGGTTCCCGGTTGCGCCGTCGCCGCGTGGTGGCAGGTGACGGTCGCGCTCGCCGGCGACCGGCTCGGCTGGCTGTACTCGGTCGAGTGGCCCTGCTTCGCCGTCTTCGGTGCGGTGGTGTGGTGGAACGGCGTCCACGACGACCCCGACAGCGTCGGCAGTCGCGCCCTGCGCCGGGCGGTCGAGCCGACCGGCGAGGCCTCGGGGGCGAACGGCGTGCCGTTGCCGGCGACCATGGCGGCTGCCGAGGCGGCGCGCGACGACCCTGTGCCCGACGACGAGCGCCTGCGCCTCGCCGAGCAGGAAGACCCGGAGCTCGCCGCCTACAATCGGCACCTCGCGGCGCTGGCCTCGAGCAAGGCGTCGAGCGGATGGCGTCTCCCGGGAGCGGCGGGGAGCCGGACGAGCGAGCGGGCCTCGCGATGAGCCACCCGGCGCGCCCATGAAGGGCGCGCTCCGCCGTTACCAGGTGCTCGCCTACCTGGTCGGCATCGGCCTGCTCGTCCTCACCCTCGTGGGGGTGCCGCTGCAGTACGCCGCCGGCCATCCCGGGGTGGTGGCAGTCGTCGGCCCCATTCACGGCTTCCTCTACATCGTCTACCTCGCGACGGCCTACGACCTCGCACGGCGGGCACGCTTCGGGTTCTGGCGGATGGCGGCGATGGTCTGCGCCGGGTTCCTGCCTTTCCTCGCCTTCGTGGTCGAGCACCGCATCGCCTCCCAGCTCCAGCAGGCGCCCGAGCTCGCCGGCGACTGAGCCCGGGAGGCGTCCCTGCGGGGGCTCAAGTCCGGCGAGCGGCTGCCGTATGAGCACAGGTACGCCGCCCGGGCGCCTCCGGGCGGTCCGTTCTCCGGCAGAGGGGTCACCATGGCACTTGCGCAGCGGACGAGATGGCAGGGGCCAGACGTGCCCATGGCGGCGAGGATCGAGGAGCGGGCCGAGTCGGCTGGAGGGGGGGGCCGGGGCCCGGGGCGGTCTGCCGCCGAGGGGTCGCCGGCCCGAGGCCTCGGCCGGGTGCAGGTGCGGACCAAGCTCGTCGCGAGCTACGGCCTGTTGACCCTGCTCGTCGTCGTCGTGCTCTCCCTCGGCGTCGTGGCCGCGGCGTCGGCGCGCTCGAACGGCTACTCGGCGAGAGACGAGGTCGCCACCACGGCAGCGGTCAAGCAGCTGCAGCTGGACGCGGCGAGCGTAGCGGTGGCGGAGAACTCCGTCGCGTTCGACTACAACTCGCACTCGACGGCGACGGGCGACCTGCAGTCGTTCCGGCAGGGCGTCAGCGCCTACCGGGCCCAGAGCGCCGCGGTCTCGCGCCTCGCGCTCAACACGAGCGAGCGCAGCGAGCTCGAGGCGGCCGACAAGGCCTTCACGACCTACGTGAATGTCTCCCGCTCGATCAACACCAACTTCGGGATCGGCACGCGCGCCAGCCTCGCGGCGGCCTACAAGGGGGTCGCCGCGCTCGCGTTCGGCACGGTCACCGCGCCGCTCGAGAGGCTCGTCGGCGAGGTCTCCGCCCACGTCCGGGCGAGGACGGCAGCGGCGATCGGCTCAGCGGGCACCAGCGAGGAGGTCCTCCTCATCCTCGGTGCCCTTGCCGTGCTCCTCGCGGTGGCCTCGACGCTTGCGATCACGCGCTCGATCACTCGCCCGATCGAGGTCATCAAGTCGACCCTCACGGCAGTGACCGGCGGCGACCTCGAGGCTCGCGCCGAGGTCTCGACGACCGACGAGCTCGGTGCCGTGGCCCGCTCGCTCAACCGGGCGATCGCGGCCCAGGCGGGCTCCCGGGCAGAGCTCGACGCGAGCAGCCGCGCCCAGGCCCAGGCTGCGGCCGACGGGGCGGCGGTCATCGAGGTGCTCGGAACGCTGCACGACGCCCGCAGCGTCGAGCAGGCCGTCCGCACGGCGCTCGACACCGTCCGGCGGGGCTTCGGCTGGTCGTACGGGTCGTACTGGGTGCTCGACGCCGACGCTCGAGCCCTGCAACTCGCCGCCGAGTCCGGGACCGTCGGCTCGGGGGCCTTCGACCAGGCGACCCGGGGCGCCTCGGTCGTCGAGGGAAGCGGGCTGGGTGGGCGAGCGTGGGCCTCCCGAGGGCTCGTGCACAGCGACGTGGGGTCCGAGCTTGGCGGGTGCCCGAGGCTCGCCGCCGCGCGCCAGGCGGGGCCCGTCGCCGCGGTCTGCTTCCCGATCCTCGTCCACGGGCGCGTCGTCGGCACGATGGACTTCTTCTCCGTCCCCGAGCCCGAGCCGCTCGCCGAGTGGCGCCTCACCGCGATGCGCGACGTCGGCCAGGTGGTCTCCCAGGCGATCGAGCGGGTCGAGGACCAGGTGCGCGAGCGCGAGGCCGAGGGGCAGCTCCGGGAGAAGGTCGACGCCATCCTCGAGGTCGTCTCGGCCGCGGCCGCCGGGGACCTGACCGTCGAGGTGCCCGTATCCGGAGAGGACGCCATCGGCAGGGTCGGCGCGGGGCTGGCCTCGCTCCTCGGCGACCTGCGCCGCCGGTTGGCGATGGTCGGCGAGACGGGCAGGGGTCTCGCGGAGGCGTCCGAGGAGCTGCTCGCGACCTCGGGGCAGATGCGATCGGGCTCGGAGGAGACCTCGGCCCGGGCCCAGTCGGCGTCGCGCACCTCCGAGGTCCTCTCCGGCCAGGTCGAGAGCGTCTCGGCGGCCGCAGAGGAGCTGACCGCGTCGATCCGGGAGATCGCGAAGAACTCCGCCGACGCCGCCCGGGTCGCCGTCGAGGCGGCCAGGGTCGCCGAGACGACGAACGGGACCGTCGCCAAGCTCGGGGAGTCCTCCGCGGAGATCGGCCAGGTGATCAAGGTCATCACCCAGATCGCCCAGCAGACGAACCTGCTGGCGCTGAACGCGACGATCGAGGCAGCCCGGGCCGGTGAGGCCGGGAAGGGCTTCGCGGTCGTCGCCGGCGAGGTGAAGGAGCTCGCGCGCGAGACCGCGACGGCGACCGACGAGATCTCGGCGAAGATCTCGGCGATCCAGGCCGACACCTCGGGAGCGGTCGAGGCGATCGGGAAGATCAAGGAGATCATCGACCGGATCAACGAGCTCCAGTCGGCGATCGCCTCGGCCGTGGAGGAGCAGACCGCGACGACGAACGAGATCGCCCGGAACGTCTCCGGGGCGGCGCAGGGCGCGAGCGACATCGCCTCCACGATCGGCGGCGTCGCCGAGGTCGCCGAGCTGAGCTCGACGGCCGCGACCAGCACCGCCCAGGCCGCGGGAGCCCTCGCAAGGATGACCGGGGAGCTCCAGGAGCTGATCTCCCGCTTCCGCTACTGAAGCACCGGAGCAACCGGCGGCGAAGCTACGAGCCGGGCGGGGCCTCCCCGAGGTAGGCCGCCCGCACGCGCTCGTCGGCGAGCAGGCGGCTCGCCTCGTCGGCCATGACGATCCTGCCGTTCTCGATGACATAGCCCCGGTCCGCGAGGCGCAACGCCTGCGTGGCGTTCTGCTCCACGAGCAGGATCGTCGTGCCCTCCTCGCGGATCTGGCCGATGATCGAGAAGATGTCACGGACGATGAGCGGCGCGAGGCCCATGGAGGGCTCGTCGAGCAGCAGCAGCCGGGGCCCGCTCATGAGCGCCCGACCGATGGCGAGCATCTGCTGTTCGCCGCCGGACAAGGTCCCGCCGACCTGGCGACGGCGGTCGCCGAGCACGGGGAACAGGCCGAACACCCGCTCGAAGTCGTCCCTCAGGCTCCCTCGCCGCCGGTAGGCGCCCATCTCGAGGTTCTCCTGCACGCTCATGCGCGGGAAGATCCGCCTGCCCTCCGGGACGTGGCCGATCCCCCGGCCCGCGACCTCGTGCGGCCCGAGGTGGTCGATGCGCTCTCCGTCCAGGGCGACGAAGCCCCGGGACGGGTGGCACAGGCCCGAGATCGTCCGCAGGGTGGTCGTCTTCCCGGCGCCGTTGGCGCCGAGGAGCGCGACGATCTCGCGCTCGTCCACCTCGAGGTCGATGCCCTTCAGCGCCGGGATCGAGCCGTAGCAGACCTCGAGGTCCTCGATCTCGAGCAGCATCCTCAGGCGTCCTCAGGGTCCGGCGCGCCGAGGTAGGCCTCCACGACGGCGGGGTCGCGCTGCACCTCGGCGGGCGTGCCAGAGGCGATGACCTGGCCGAAGTTGAGCACGACGATGCGGTCGGCGAGCGACATCACGAGGCCCATGTCGTGCTCGATCAACAGCACGCTCACGCCCATCCTCGCGTTGACGTCGCGGATCAGCTCCGCGAGCGCGGCCTTCTCCGCCGGGTTGGTCCCGGCGGCAGGCTCGTCGAGGAGCAGGAGCTCCGGTCCGGTCCCGAGGGCCCTGGCGATCTCGAGACGGCGCCGGTCGCCGTAGGGGAGCGCGCTCGCAAGGTCGTTCGACCTTCCACGGAGGCCGACGAACTCGAGCAGCTCCACGGTACGCGAGTCGCTCTCGCGCTCTTCGCGCCGGGTGCGCGGGAGGTGGAGCATCGCGCCGAGGGGGCCGGTGCGCTGGGGGGACTCGACGCCGATCTTCACGTTCTCGAACGCGGTGAGCGCGTTGAAGAGCCGGCTCGTCTGGAAGGTGCGCGCGATCCCGGCGCGGTTCACGAGGTGCGGCCGGTGGCCGACGATGGAGACGGGGCCCCGGCGCCGGCTGTAGAAGACGATCCTGCCCGACTGCGGCACGTAGACGCCGGTCAGGCAGTTGAACAAAGACGTCTTGCCAGCGCCGTTCGGCCCGATGACCGCGAGGATCTCGCCTCGGGCCTGCTGGAGCGAGACGTGCGAGAGGCTGGTCACGCCGCCGAAGGAGAGCGTCACGTCCTCGACCGACACGACCACCTCGTGCCGCCCCGGCGCCGACGCCGACATCCCGGCAGACGCCGCCATCGCCCCGGGCACCCCTCGGCTCAGGCGATCGGCCCGGACGTGCCGCCCACGGCGTCGGCCCGGCCGATGCCATGCTCGGCGAGCCCGATCTCGCGCTCGCGCCGGCGGGAGGGAAGGATCCCCTCGGGGCGGAAGATCATCATGACGATGAGCAGGGCGCCGAGGTAGAGGTAGAGGTCCTGCTGCTGGAACCCGAGCAGGGGGTGGACCCGCAGGTACTGGGGAAGCCACTGCAGCACCGCCGCGCCCACGACCGCGCCGGGGAGCGAGCCCATGCCGCCGAAGATCACGAGCACGAGGATGAGGATCGACAGCTGGACGGTGAAGTCCGCCGGTTCGATGTAGCTGATCTTGCTCCCTTCGAGCACCCCGGCGAACCCGGAGGTGGAGGCGCCGATCGCGAAGGCCATGACCTTGTACTTGAGGACGTTGATCCCGGCGGACTCCGCCGCCACCTCGTCCTCGCGTATGGCGACCCAGGCTCGCCCGACCCTGGAGTGCTCGAGGGAGCGGAAGGCGAAGAGCACGAGCACGACGAAGCCGAGGAGCAGGTAGTAGTAGGGGAGGTTCGACAGCCCCCATGCGTAGTGGACGCCGAACAGCTCGAACTTGAAGTGAGGGATGCCGACGACCCCCGGGGCGCCCCCGGTGATCCCCTGCATGTTTGTCGCCGCGATCTGGATGATCTCGCCGAAGCCGAGCGTCACGATGGCGAGGTAATCGCCCCTCAGGCGCAGCGTCGGCGTGCCGAGCAGCACCCCCGCCAGCATCGCCGCGACGATGGCGAGCGGGATGGCGTAGAAGGGGTCGAGGTGGAACGGCGGGTGCACCGGGAGCGACCCGGACCAGTAGGCGACGGAGTAGGCCCCGATCGCGTAGAAGGCGATGTAGCCGAGATCCAGCAGGCCGGCGAAGCCGACGACGACGTTGAGGCCGAGCGCCAGCAGCACGTAGACGCCGATCTGGTCGACGAGGACCTCCTGCCAGTAGCTGTTGAGCGCCAGGGGGTAGGCGATGGCGAAGCCGAGCACGGCGAGGTACACGCCGGCGCGGACCCGCGCGTCGGGGAGCAGGCGGCGGGGGAGCGAGGTGACCCGGTCGCTGAGGGCCCTCACGCGCGCCGCGTACCGGCGGCGGCCCGAGACCGCGAGCCAGAGGGCGAGACCGAAGCCGATGAAGCCGAAGACCCGAGGGTGGAGGAGGGAGCCGTGTACGCCGGAGAGGGCGTCGCCGACCGTCCCCTCGGGCCCGGTCATCACCGCCAGCACGAGCGCGCCCGCGACGAAGGCGGAGGCCCGGCGAAGCTCGGGGTGCCGCCAGGCTCTTCGCAGCCAGGACGTGTTGGCCGGTCCCGGCCCCGAGGGCGTTCGGGCGCCTGGTCGGACGGAAGCTCGTCCGGCGGGCGGTGCCGGCGCGCTCACGCCGCCCTGCCGAGCTGCTCGCCGAGGATCCCCCTCGGGCGGAAGATCAGCACGACGACGAGGATCCCGAACGCGACGACGTCACGCCACTGGGTGCCGACGCAGCCGACCGGGAGGTTCTCCGCGATCCCGAGGAGGAGGCCGCCGAGCATGGCGCCGCGGATGTTCCCGATCCCCCCGAGCACCGCGGCGGTGAACGCCTTCAGGGCCGGGGTGAACCCCATCGTGTAGACGACGCCGGCGTTGAGCCCGAACAGGAAGCCGGCGGCGCCGCCGAGGAGCCCTCCGAGGACGAAGGTCTGCGCGATGACCCGGTCGATGTTGACGCCCATCAGGCTCGCCGTCTCGGCGTCCTGCGCGACGGCCCGGATCCCCTTGCCGAGCTTGGTCATCGCCACGACGCGGTCGACGAGCACGAGCATGGCCATCGCGGCGATCGCGATGACGATGTAGTAGGTCTGGACCGTGGCGCCGAAGATCGTGAACACCGGCCCGTTGACGAACGGTGAGGGGATCTCCAGGGCGTTGCGCCCGAACTCCTTGCCTGCGAGGTTGTAGAGGAAATAGGAGGCCCCGATCGCGCTGATGAGGAAGGCGAGGCGCGGGGCGTTACGGCGCCGGAGCGGGCGGTAGGCGACACGCTCCAGCAGGTAGGCGACCAGGGCGCCGCCGATCCCGCCTCCGACGACACCGAGCGCCACGAAGCCGACCGAGGCGATGCCGTGCGGCTGGGAGCTGCCGATCGCCGCCTGGAGGATGAAGAGGCTGGCGAAGCCGCCGCTCATGAAGACCTCGCTGTGGGCGAAGTTGATGAGCTGGAGGACGCCGTAGACGAGGGTGTAGCCGATCGCGACGAGGGCGTAGAGAAAGCCGTCGGCGAGACCAGAGACGAGGAAGTTCCAGAAGTTCTGGGTGAAGCACATCGTGAGGCACTTTCTCCGGGCGCAGTGCACCTAGTCCGGCAGGAGGCGCACAAGTCGAAGCCGAGAGCCCGCCCGGCGGACCGGGGCCTGAGGGCCGGCCGGCCCGCCGTGCGGGCGTCGTCAGTCGGTCGCCGTCATTACTTCCGGACGAGAGAGGCGACCGAGCCGAGCTCCACGATCGTGCCGGCCTTCACCTGGTAGACGTAGACCGTGCTGCCGGCGATGTTGCCGTTCGGCTGGAAGTGGACCCGCTTGGTGAGACCGACGTAGACCACCTTGTGCAGGCCCTTGACGATGGCGGAGCGCTTGACGTTCTTGCCGATCTTCTTCATCACGGAGATGATCGTGTTCGTCGCGTCGTAGGCCTCGGCGGAGTACGTCCCGACGGGGAAGCCGGCCAGCTTCTTGAACTGCGCGGCGAAGGAGGCGTCGGGGCCGGACTTCGACAGGCTGGTGCAGGCGCAGCTGAGCAAGGTGCCGTTCGAGACGGACGCGCCGGCCTCGCTGATGTAGTGCGGGTCGAGGCTCCCGTCGTCGGACATCAGCTGCCCCGAGTAGCCGTCGGCGCGAAGCGCCTTGGCGAGCAACGCGAAGTCGCAGTAGTAACCCGCGTAGAAGACGACCTTGTCGCCTGAGGACTTGATCTCCGTCGAGAGCGCGCCGTACTGCTGCACGTTCCCGGTGCCTGCCTGGCACTGGGTCGTCCCCGGCGCCTCCTGGTGCGTCACGTCGGCACCGAGACGCTTCGCCTCGTTGTCGAACGCGGTCACCAGGCCCACGGCGTACGAGCTCGCGTCGTCGATCGTGTAGATGCCCTTCACGCCGAGCTTCTTCACGACGTAGGTGGCGTCCGCGGGCCCCTGCGCGTCGTCGTCGGCCACGACTCGGAAGAAGTTGTTCCAGCCGTGGTCGGCGAGCGACGGCTCGGTGGCGGAGGGGCTCACGGTCGGCATGCTCGCCGCGTGGTAGAGGGGCTCGGCCGCCTGGGTCGCGCCGGAGAAGGCGGGACCGACGACGGCGACGACGGACTTGTTGTTGATGAGGTCCTCGGCGGCGGCCGGCGACTGGGTCGCCGACCCCTGGTCGTCGGCCGAGACGAACTTCAGCTTGAACGGGAGCTTGCCGAAGGTGACGCCGGCGTTCGCCTGGTTGATGGCGAGCTCGACGGAGTACTCCATGTTGAGGCCGAGCTGGGCGTTCCCGCCCGAGAGCGGCCCTTCGTAGGCGATCGCGTAGGTCGGCACGCCACCGTGGCCGGTGCTCGCCGAGGCGACACCTGCGCCCCCCAGCGCGAGCAGCCCGAGCGAGGCCGCAGCAAGCGGCGCGACGAATCTTGCAGTGGCTCTGTTCATTAGG
>JAJYNS010000088.1 GCA_021786195.1 Actinomycetes bacterium
TCGACGCGGTCGACCGGCTGATGGCGGGGGTCTTCGAGGACGACTTCCTCCTCGGCCTGAAGCCGGAGCTCGAGCGGGAGAAGCAGAGGGTGATGACCGATCGGGACGCCTTCGTCTCCTGGCTCGACGACCTCGCGGCCCGCTTCGGCGCCGAGGCCAGGCGGCGGAACCTCGAGGCTTCGGGCGGCTCGGGCGGCTAGGCCCGGTCCGCCGGCCCCCTCCGGGCACGCGCGCGCCCGGAGGGGCGGAGGGAGCCGGGGGTGACGCCGAGGAGCGCCCGCATCTGGCGGTTCATCGCCGCCTGGTCGAAGAAGCCGCACGACGCGGCGATCTCCCCGAGGGGCGAGGTCGTGGAGACGATGCGGTGCACGGCCTCCTCGAGGCGAGTTCGCACGATGAGCTGGCGCGGCGAGAGCTCGAGGACCCGCCGCATCCGTCGCTCGAGGGCCGCCGGGCTCATCTTTCCGACCTCGGCCAGCTGCGCCAGGGTCATCGTCGCCCCGGCGTGCTCGCGCACGTGGCGGACCACGGCCTCGAGCCCGCGCATCGCCTCGTCGTCGACCGGCGAGCGCTCGTCGACCGAGACGGCGGCGATCGCCGGTTCCCCGCGCTGGCCGAGGGGGACGAGCACCTTGTTCGTCAAGTACCACCCGAGGCTGCCGTCGGGGCGGCTGATCACCTCGAGCAGGCGCCTGAGCGGCCGCCCCCCGACTCTGAGCACGGCGTCCTGCGCCTCGTAGGAGACGGCGAGCTCTCCGGGGAACAGCTCCGCCGCGCGCCGCCCCACGACGTCCTTCGGCGAGCGCCGCCCGGCGCGGTCTGCGAAGGCCTGGTTCGCGGCGACGTAGCGGCCGTCGGCGCCCTTCAGGCTGAACATCACCTGGGGCAGGCCCTCGAAGAGCGCGACGAGCGCCTGGGCCGCGCCGGCCCTGTCTCCGTCGCCCTCGCCCCGGTCTGTGCCGAAGAGGCTCGGCGCGCCGCCAACCCCGCTCACTGCCGCAAGTCTGCCGGTGCCGGCGCCTTCACGCCGTGCGATTGGACGAGATCGCGAGCAATCGGGGAGATCTGGGCCAAGACGGCCGAGGTTGACTTGAGTGCATGGATGACCTCACCCGGCCCGCCGAGGGCGAGCTCGTCGCCCGAGCCGAGGAGATCGCCGCCGAGCTGATGCGCTCGGCCGGCTCGCTGGAGACGCGGCCCGACCGCCGCCGGCGCCGCCGGATCGGCTCGCTCGTCGCCGACGCCGCGAGCCGGCAGTTCCTGATCGACCTGACCGACCAGGTGCTGAGGATCGGGCCGAGGGCCCGGGCCGCCCGCCGTCTGGCCGACCTCGTCGCCGAGCGGGGGGTGCCGGCCTTCGCCACCGGGCTCGACCGCCTCGCCCTGCTCGCCGGGGCACGCCTCGCCCGGGTCGCCCCTTTCGCGGTGATGCCCGCGGCGACCGCCCGCCTGCGCCGGGAGTTCGCCCCCGTGGTGCTCCCGGCCGGAGCGCGACGCCTCGCCCGCCACGTCCGCTGGCGTCGGAGGGAGGGCATCTCGGTCAACGTGAACCTCCTCGGCGAGGCCGTGCTCGGGGAGGGCGAGGCGAGGCGGCGGACGGCGGCCATCGCCCGGCTGCTCGAGCGACCCGAGGTCGACTACGTCTCGGTGAAGGTCTCCTCGGTCTGCGCCCAGCTCGACGTCGTCGCCTACGACGACAGCCTGGCCCGCATCCTCGAGCGGCTGCGGGTCGTCTACCGAGCCGCTGCGGCGTCCCGGCCGCAGAAGTTCGTCAACCTCGACATGGAGGAGTACCGGGACCTCGGCCTCACCCTCGACGCCTTCACCCGGCTGCTCTCCGAGCCCGGGCTGGAGACGCTCGACGCCGGGATCGTCCTCCAGGCCTACCTGCCCGACGCCGAGGCGGCCATGGAGCGGCTCGCCGCCTTCGCCCGGCGGCGGCGCGCCAGTGGCGGCGGCGCCGTCAAGGTGCGCATCGTCAAGGGCGCCAACCTCGCGATGGAGCGTGTCGAGGCCGAGCTGCGGGGCTGGCCCCAGGCGCCCTACGGCACCAAGGAGGAGGTCGACGCCAACTACAAGCGCCTGCTCGACATCGCCCTGGCGCCGGAGAACGCCGGGGCGCTGAGGGTCGGCGTCGCCAGCCACAACCTGTTCGACCTCGGCTGGGCGCTCGCGCTGCGCGAGCTCGTCGGCCCCGGGCGGCTCGAGCTCGAGATGCTCGAGGGGATGGCGAACCCCCAGGCCCGAGCGGTGGCTCGCCTCGCGGGCCGCCTCCTGCTCTACGCGCCGATCGTCTACCGGAGGGACTTCGAGTCGGCGGTCGCCTACCTCGTCCGCCGCTTCGACGAGAACACCTCGCCGGAGAACTTCCTCTCGCACCTGTTCGACCTGCAGCCGGGCGCTCCGGCCTGGGAGGCCGAGCGGCGCCGGTTCGAGAAGGCGGTGGCCGACCGCGGCCTCCCCGCGGGCGGGCCCCGGCGCACCCAGGACCGCTCGGCCGAGGAGCGCTCGGCCCGTCCCTCGCCTTCGCCCGCCGAGGCGGGGGCGTTCGCCAACGAGGCCGACACCGACTTCTCGCTCCCGGCCAATCGAGCCTGGCTCGAGGCGCACCTCGCCGGCTGGCGGGAGGGGCTCCCCGACACGGTGCCCGCCGTCGTGGACGGCGAGCGGGTCGCTTCGCCGCTCTCGGGGACCGGGATCGACCCCTCCGCCCCCGGCGCCCCCCTCTACCGCTACGTCCAGGCGGACCGGGGCACCGTCGAGCGGGCGGTGGAGGTGGCCCGGCAGGCCGGCGAGCGTTGGCGGGCCCTGCCGGTCGCCCAGCGGGCCGCGCTGCTGCGCGCGGCGGCCGACCTCCTCGCCGCCAGGCGAGGGCGGGCGATCGGGGTGATGGCCTACGACGCCGGCAAGACCGTCGTCGAGTCCGACGTCGAGGTGTCCGAGGCCGTCGACTACGCCCGCTACTACGCGCTCGAGGCCGAGCGGCTGGGCCGACTCGCCCCCGGTCGCCGCTTCGTGCCCCACGGCGTCGTGGTGGTCGCCCCGCCCTGGAACTTCCCGCTCGCCATCCCCGCCGGCGGGGTGCTCGCCAGCCTCGCCGCGGGCTCGGCGGTCATCCTCAAGCCGGCGCCGGAGACCGTGCTCACCGCCTGGCACCTGGCGAGCTGCCTGTGGGAGGCCGGTATCCCCGAGCGGCTGGTGCAGTTCGTCCCGACCGCGGACGACGAGGTCGGCAGGCGGCTCGTGACCCACGAGGGCGTGGACGCGGTGATCCTGACCGGCGCCTTCGACACCGCCCGGCTGTTCCTCGGCTGGAAGCCCGGGCTCCGCCTGCACGCCGAGACGAGCGGGAAGAACGCCATCGTCGTGACCGCGGCCGCCGACCAGGACGACGCGATCCGGGACGTCCTGCGCTCGGCCTTCTCCAACGCCGGCCAGAAGTGCTCGGCGGCGAGCCTTCTGATCGTGGAGGCGGCGCTGTACGACGGCGGCAGGTTCCTCGACCGCCTGGCCGACGCCGTCTCGAGCCTGAGGGTCGGCGCGGCCTACGACCCGGCCACCCAGGTCGGCCCGCTGATCCGCCCCCCCTCGGGCGTGCTGCAGCGGGCGCTCACGGGCGGCGTCCCCGGCGAGCGCTGGCTGGTCGAGCCGCGTCAGGTCGGCGACAACCCGCACCTTTGGAGCCCGGGGGTGAAGATCGGGGTGCGCCCGGGCAGCGAGCTGCACCTCTCCGAGTGCTTCGGGCCCGTGCTCGCGGTGATGCGGGCGAGGGACCTCGACGACGCCATAGCGCTGCAGAACGCCGTCGCCTACGGCCTCACCGGCGGCATCCACACCCTCGACGACGCCGAGGTCGCCCGCTGGCTCGAGCGGGTCGAGGTCGGCAACGCCTACGTGAACCGCCACATCACCGGCGCGATCGTCCGCCGCCAGCCCTTCGGGGGCTGGAAGCGCTCGGCGATCGGCCCCGGCGCGAAGACCGGCGGGCCCAACTACGTCGCCTCCCTCGGGCACTGGGAGGCCGAGGAGGGCGCGGGCGACGTCCGGGCCGAGGTCGCCCGGGCGGTCGCGGAGTGGAAGCGGCTCTCGGTCGGCGAGGACCCGAGCGGGCTCTCCGCCGAGGCGAACCTCTTCCGCCTCCTGGCGCTGCGGCGAGCCTCCCTCCGCCTCGGCGCGCCGGCGGAGCCCTCCCGCCTCGCCGTCGCCCTGGGGATCGCCGCCGAGCTCGGGGTGGAGCTGGACTGCTCGGCGGCCGGGGCCTACGAGGGGCTCCCGGAGTCGACGAGGATCGAGGACGACCGGGGGTTCCTCGACCGGCTCGGCGCGAACCGCCCGCAGCGGGTGCGCCTGGTCGGCTGCGAACCCGCCCTGAGGCTCGGCGTGATCGACGCCGGCTTCGACGCCGACGTCGAGCCGCTGTCGGGGATCGGGGAGGTCGAGCTGTTGCGCTGGACTCGGGAGCAGGCGGTCAGCGAGACCCGGCACCGCCACGGCAACGTCCGCCCGGGCCGTTGAGCGGGCCGCCCCCGCCCGGCCGGCTCGGCGGCGCTCAGCGCGCCGGCGTCGGCGCCTCGCGCCGGCCGGTCAGGCGGGCGAGCTTCAGGCCGAGGTGGACGGCGAGCCGGTCGTAGCCGTTGCGGAAGTCGATGCCGGCGATCCGCTCGGCCTTCTCGAGGCGGTAGTAGAGGGTGCCTCGGTGCATGTGCAGGGCCTCTGCCGTCGCCTTCACGTCCCCGGCGAGGTCGAGGTAGGTCTCGAGCGTCGCGACGACGGTCTCGTCGCCCGCCTCGAGCAGGCTGAGCACTCGGGGGTCGAGCGCCGACTCCTGGGCCTCCTTCGTCGACAGCTGCGCGAGCGCGCGGAACACGCCGAGCTTGGACCACCTCACGACGTCGCTGATCGCCGGGAAGGCCGCGGCGACCTTGACCGCGAGGCGCGCCTGGCGGTAGGAGGCGAAGGCCTGTTCCAGCCTGCCCTGAGGGTCGCCGAGGGCCGCGACCACCCTCGGCCGCCGCCCGCTCGGGCCGCAGAGCCGGTGCTCGAGCGCGGCCCGGGCGGCGAGGGCGAGGCCGAACGCGGCCGAGTCGTCCTCGCAGGTTCGAAGCCTGACGAGCAGCACGCCGTGATCGCCGCAGGCTCGGCGCAGGAACGAGCTCGAGGGTGCCTCCCAGCCGGCGTCGGAGAGGGCCTCTTCGATCGAGTGCGGCACGTCGGCCTCGGCGCCGTCGGCCTCGAGGGGCTGGACCACGACGCAGACGAGGGGCTGGTCGTCGGGCAGCAGGGACTGCTCGGCGATCTGCTGGGCGGCGGCGCCGCGCAGCTCCTCGGAGGGGGAGAGCAGGTGGGAGATCGCCTGGGAGGTGAGGCGCTGGGCGAGCTGCTCCTCGTAGAGCAGCACGCCGGCGTGCTCCGCCGCCTTCTCGAGGACGTCGAGGTGGTGCTCGGCGATGGAGCCGTCGTTGTCGATCACCCACAGGAAGCCGAGCAGCTGGCCGCGGCAGCGGACCGGAGCGCACAGCCTCGGCAGGATGCCGAGCGCCTCGTTCGCGGGGATCGCGATCGGCCGGTGCCCGCGGTCGATCCCGAAGCTGCGGAACCAGGCGATCGTCTCGGGAGGGGTGACCCGGTGCAGGATCGAGTCGCGCCTCGTCTCGTCGATCGGCCCCCGCTGGGAGGAGTGGGCGATCGTCCGCTGCCCCCGGTCCTCGAGCACCGTCGACGCGCCGACGTGCTCGGCGAGGTGGTCGACGAGCACCTGCAGGTCCGAAGCCACGGCATCCCCCCGCGTCGCCCGGTCGAAAGCAGCGCAGCGCCAGGTTAGACGATCGTAGAAAGCCCCGAGGCCGACGTTGGTGAAGTGGCGATTAACCCGACGCTTCGCCGTCGCTACCGTGACCTCGTGCGCCCGAGCCCGCCCGCCGCGCCCGACCGGCCCCCGAGGCGTGAGGGCGCCTGGCGATGAGCGGCTCTGGGCCCGAGGCGCGCATCGTGCGAGTCGAGGTCTTCGGCTACGACCTGAGCTACGCGCACGGCCGCTACGTGATGTCCAAGGGCCGGGAGGTCACGACGCTGCCGAGCACGGTCGTGGCGCTCACCACGGCGTCCGGCGCCCGCGGCTACGGCGAGGTCTGCCCGCTCGGGCCCAACTACCTCCCCGCCTTCGCCGCCGGGGCGAGGGCGGCGCTCGCCGAGCTGGCGCCGGCGCTGCTCGGGCGCGAGGTCACGGCGCCCGCCGCCCTCTACCGCACCATGGACGGCGCGCTCGCCGGGCACGCCTACGCCAAGAGCGCCGTCGACATCGCCTGCCACGACGCGCTCGGGCGGCTCTCTGGGCTGCCGGTGAGCACGCTGCTCGGCGGGCGCCAGGTCGAGCAGCTGCCGATCTACGTCGCGGTCCCCCTGGCCGGCCCCGGGGAGATGGCTGAGTTCATCGCCGCCCGCCGTGCCGAGGGCGTCCACAGGTTCCAGCTCAAGCTGGGCGGCGACCCCCGGGAGGACGCGGCTCGGGTGCGGGCCGCGCTGGAGGCGACGACCGAGGAGGACCTGCTCGTCGCGGACGCCAACGGCGGCTGGCGCCTCGCCGACGCGGTGACGGCGGTCCGCCTGCTGGAGGACGCCCCCCGCCTCTTCCTCGAGCAGCCCTGCCCGACCCTGGAGGAGTGCCTGCAGGTGCGCCGGCGCACGAGCCTCCCGATGATCCTCGACGAGGTGATCGTCGGCCCTGCCGCGCTGCTGCGCGCCGTCTCGGCCCGGGCGATGGAGGGCGTCAACCTGAAGATCAACCGGGTCGGCGGCCTGACGCCGGCGAGGCTCCTGAGAGACCTGTGCGTGGAGCTCGGGCTCTCCCTCACGATCGAGGACAGCTGGGGCGGCGACCTCACGACCGCCGCCGTGAGCCACCTCGCGGCGTCCACCCCCGGCGAGCAGCTTCTTTCGACCTCGTTCATGAACGACTGGACCAACGAGCACGTCGCAGGCCACGAGCCCCGAGCCAGAGGCGGAGTGGGCTCGGCCCCGCTCGGCTCGGGGCTGGGGGTGTCGGTCGACGACTCGATGCTCGGCTCGCGCCTTTTCGACTGCTCCTGAGCCTCCGGCCGAGCCTCAGCGGTGGGGCGCACCGGGCGCAAGCTCCGGCGGCTCCACGGCGACGGCGCCGAGGGGAAGCGGCAGGGCGACCGGACGTGACTGGAGGTCCCCGACCTCCTCCGGGTCGGCGCCGGACAGCGAGGCGATCGCCAGCTGGAGCGCCGGCCCGCAGGTCCGCCCCTGGCAGTAGCCCATGCCGCAGCGGGTCACGCCCCGGACCGCCCGCGCCGTCGTCGCCCCCTCGGCGACGGCCTCGGCGAGGGCCGAGAACGGCACGTCCTCGCAACGGCAGACCAAGGTCTCCGGCTCGAGCCAGCCGGTCCACCCGCCGCCGGGGGCGAAGGCTCGCCGGAGCGTGGCGGCGAGGCGCTCGGCGTGGCGGAGGCGCAGGCGGAGGAGCCGGGCGGCGCGCTCCTCGCGCCGGGACGGGCGGTGCCCGAGGTGGGCCGCGGCCGCCGCGCCGGCGAGGGCGCCCTCGTGCTCGGCCACCTTCGCCCCGCCGACCCCGGTCACCTCTCCGGCGAGGAACACCCCGGCCGGCAGCTCCCCTTTCGGCTCGACGAGCTGGCGGACGAGCTCGAGGCGGGGGACGAAGCCGAAGGAGACGCAGACGGCGTCGACCGGCACGAGGCGGCGGCCGCCGGCGCGGGCGGAGAGGCCCTGGTCCACCTCCGCGATCACGGCTCGCTCCACCCGGCCCTCGCCCTCGCAGGCCACCACGGCCGAACCCGGGAGCAGCGGCACTCGCCGTCGGGCCAGCGTCCCGAGGTAGCCGAGCGCCTGGGCGAGCGTGCCCGGGTGCCCCGCGAGCGAGGCCGCCACGCCGGCGAGCCGCCGAGGCGGGGCGGCCTCGACGACGGCGACGACGGTGGCGCCGCCGCGGGCGAGCGCGGCCGCGACGGGGAGCAGGAAGGGACCCGAGCCGCCGACGAGCACGCGCCGCCCGAGGAGCTGCCCCTGGCCCTTCAGCAGCGCCTGGGCCGCTCCGGCCGTCGTCACGCCCGGCAGGTCCCAGCCCGGGAAGGGGAGCGCGAGCTCGGTCGCTCCGGGCGCCAGCACGACCGCGGCGGCGCTGAGCCTCGCCGGGCGCTCGTCCTGCTGGCTCACGAGCTGGAGCGTCACCTGCCGCCCCTCCGCCTCGGCCCGCCAGACGCCCCAGCCGGCGAGCACCTCCACCTCCGCCTCGAGCCGGGAATAGCGCGCCGGGAGGCCGTGGGCGGCTCGACGACCGGGTGCCGCCCCAACGCGTGGCTGCCGGTAGTACTGGCCGCCGAGGCGCTCGGCGGCGTCGACGATGGTGACGTCGACGCCGAGGCGGGCCGCCGCGGCCGCGGCCGCCATCCCCGCCGGCCCGCCGCCGACGACGACGAGCTCACGCACGCGAAGGCCGCCCGGTCGAGCTCGAGGTGGCGACCCGGTCCCCGTCGTGGAGCAAGGTGACGCAGGCTCTAACCGCCGGCCGGCCGTTGTGCTCGACGAGGCAGTCGAAGCAGGCGCCGATGCCGCAGAACAGGCCCCGGGGCTCGCCCCGGCCGCGGGTCCTGCGCCATGCCTGCACGCCATTTGCACACAGTGCGGCCGCGACGGTGCTGCCGGGCGGCGCGGACAGGACCCTGCCGTCGAAGCTGAACTCGACCCGGGCCCGACCCTCCCCGCCGCCTGCCTCTTCGCCGCTCGCGTTGCCGCTCCCGCGTCCGGCCGCCCCGCCGGGCCTTCGGGCGCTCATCGGGCGGCCTGCCCGGCGAAGCGTGCGGCGGAGAAGGCGCCGACGTCGACGCCGGGCGCCCGGCCGAGCACGAGGTCGGCGATCGCCGCGGCGGTGGCCGGGGCCAGCCCGACGCCAGCGCCCTCGTGGCCCGTCGCGTGCAGGACCGACGGTGCCCGCTCGTCCGCCCCGAGGACCGGCAGGCGGTCGGGAGTCGCCGGGCGGAAGCCGACATAGCCCCGCATCAGCCGCACCCCGGCCAGGCCGGGGAACAGCGCGATCGCCCGAGCGGCGATCGCCCGCATCACCGGCAGGCTCGGCGAGCGCTCGAAGCCCACGAACTCCCTCGAGGAGCCGAGCAGCATCGTGCCGGCCGCCGTGGACTCGACCACCGCCGAGACCGACCCCTCGCCGTCGCCGTCGTGGACCGAGCCGAGGTAGCCCGACTCGTAGACCTTGTGCTCGGTGACCGAGCCGACGGGCTCGGTGACGAGGACGTGCCCCCGCCGGGGCGAGACGGGGATCGGGCAGCCGAGCAGCCCGCTCAGCGCGCCCGCCCAGGCGCCGGCGGCGTTGACGACGTGGGTGCCGACGGCGACCCGTCCCCTGGTCGTGAGGAGGGCGGTCAGCTCCCCGCCTCGGCCCCGCTCGGCGGCGCGCACCTCGGCGCCGGCCACCACCCGCCCGCCGTGGCGGCGGATCGCCGCCACGAGCGCCCGCACGGCGAGCATCGGCTGGACCTGGGCGTCTCCGGGGTAGAAGTAGGCGCCCCGCACCGACCGGTCGAGCAGGGGCTCGAGCGCCCACAGCTCCTCGCCCTCGAGGGGCCTTGCCTCGAGCCCCTGGCGGCGCTGGCGCTCGGCCAGCTCCGAGAGCGCCTGCCAGTCCTGCTCGGTCCTCGCGACCACGAGGCCGCCCTTTTCCCGGTACTCGATGCGCGCGAAGAGCTCCTCGCCGAGACGGCGCCATCGAGACAGGCTCTCGAGCGCGAAGGCGAGGTCCGGCCCGGGCAGCTTGTCCGAGGCGAGCAGGTTGCCCTCGCCCGAGGAGCTCGAGCCCGCCGCGGGTCCGGCCCGGTCGACCACGCAGACCTCGGCCCCGGCCCGGGCGAGCTCGGCGCCCACGAAGCAGCCGATGATCCCCGCACCGACGATCACCACCTGAGCCGATGCCGGGAGGTCGTCCGTCCGTGGCCCCGTCGCCGCGCTCATGCCTCCCGGAACTGGAACCCGGCGGGGAAGGGGTCGTCGGGGTCGAGCAGGTAGGTCGCGAGACCGGTGACCCAGGCGCTTCCCTGCACCGTGGGCACGACGCCGGAGTAGGAGCCGACCCGGGCCTCGCCGACGAGCCGCCCGAGGAAGCGGGTCCCGATCACCGACTCGTGAGGGAAGGGCTCGTCGAGGCCGAGCTCGCCTCGGGCGAACAGCTGGGCCATGCGCGCCGAGGTCCCGGTCCCGCACGGCGAGCGGTCGAGCCAGCCGGGGTGGATCGCGACCGCGGCCCGGGCCGGGCGCCCCGCCGCCGGAGGCTCGGTGAGCACGACGTGGTGGCAGTAGTCGATGTCGGGGTGCTCCGGGTGCGAGAACACGAGCTGGTCGTTGACCGCCCGCATGATCTCGAGCCCCACGGCGATCAGCTCGTCGTGCTTTGACGGCCTCACGGCGAGCCCCACCGAGGAGGCCGGCACGATGGCGTAGAAGTTGCCGCCCCAGGCCAGGTCGAGCTCGAGCCTGCCGATCCCCTTGACCTCGACCGGCGCGTCGCGCAGGTGGAGGTAGGAAGGCACGTTGCGGATCGTGACGCTCTTCGCCCGCCCGCCGACCACCTCGACCCTCGCCTCGACCAGGCCGGCCGGGGTGTCGAGGCGCACGACCGTGACCGGCTCGAGGACCTCGACGGCGCCCGTCTCGACGAGGACCGTCGCCGTGCCGATCGTGCCGTGCCCGCACATCGGCAGGCACCCGGAGACCTCGATGAACACGACGCCCACGTCGGCGTCGGGCCGGGTCGGCCGCTGCAGGATGGCGCCGGACATCGCGGCGTGCCCGCGTGGCTCGCACATCAGCAGCGTGCGCAAGTCGTCACGCTCGCGCATCACGTACAGGCGCTTCTCGGCCATGGTCTCACCGGGCAGCTCGCCCACCCCGCCAACGATCACCCGGGTCGGCATGCCCTCGGTGTGGCTGTCGACGGCCGACAGCGCCAGTCGAGCGCGCATCAGCGGTCGCCGAGGAACGTCCGGCAGAGCCGCCGGACCCGGTCCTGCTCCTCGCCCGGCAGCGCGAGGCGGGGCAGGCGCACCCCGCCGGCCGGGTGGCCGACCTCCTCCTGGGCGACCTTTATCGCCTGGACGAAGACCGGGTCGGCGTCGTAGCGCAGCAGGGGCAGGAGGGCTCGGTACAGCTCGCGGGCCTCGTCCCACCGGCCCGAGGCGCACAGGTCGTAGAGGCGGACGCTCTCTACGGGGAAGGCGTTGGCGAAGCCGGCGATCCAGCCGACCGCGCCCATGAGCATGGCCTCGACGAAGGTGTCGTCGCAGCCGCAGAGGACCTGGAGGTCGCCGGCCTGCTCCCTGATCGCCGCGACTCGCCGAACGTCCTGGGAGAACTCCTTGACGGCGACGACCTCGGGGATCTCGGCGAGGCGCCGAAGGAGCCCCGGCCGGAGGTCGACTCGGGTCGAGAAGGGGTTGTTGTAGGCGATGATCGGCAGGCCCACCTCCGCGACGGTGCGGAAGTGGGCGACGACCTCGTCGTCGGTCGGCGCATGGGAGGTCGGCGGCAGGGCCATCACCGCCGGGCAGCCGGCGCTCGCCGCGTGCTCGGCCCAGCGCCGGGCCTCCGGCCCCGACTTCGCCGACACCCCGGGGATGACCGGGACCCTGCCCTCGAGGGCCTCGACCGCGGCCTTGACCACGCTCGCCCGCTCGTCGTCGCTCAGGGTCTCGTACTCGCCGAGCGAGCCGTTCGGGATGACGCCCGAGACGCCGGAGCCGGCGAGCCAGGCGCAGTGGTCCTCGTAGGCGCGCAGGTCGAGCGCGCCGTTGGCGTCGAAGGGGGTCGTCGTCGCGACGAAGACCCCGTGCAGCTCGTACTGGCCCGCGGCAGTCACAGTGGTGCCTCCCTTTGTCCTCAGGAAGCCTAAGAGCGGGTGCCTTCGGCGCTCCAGCGACAGTCATCCAATGCCCAGGGGCGGCGGTTCGACACCTGTCGAGGTGCCCCGTCGAGGGCCGGTCGGCGCGCCGCCGCCCGCGCGTGTGCCGGGGCGGACGGTGCCCGAGCCCCAGATGTCGCCGACGGTGTAGCCGGCGGGGAAGGGGTCGTCGGGGTCGAGCACGTAGCGGGCGTAGCCGGTGATCCAGGCCTGGCCGGTGATGCGAGGGACCACGGCGGGGATGCCGCCGACCTCGGTCGTGGCGAGGAGCTCGCCCGAGAAGACGGTCCCGAGCACGCTCTCGCTGCGGAAGGGCTGGCCGACGGCGAGCTCCCCCCTGGCGTGCAGCACCGCCATCCGGGCACAGGTCGCCGTGCCGGTCGGGGAGCGGTCGAGCGCGCCGGTGAAGGTGTCCGGCCGGCTCCAGTCGAGCTCGCCGGTCGAGACCACGACGGCGTTGCGCTGGTCGGCCTGGGCACTCCCCGGAGGGCCGTAGAGGCAGGCGATCGTCGGCCCGAGGTCCCCGGGGCGGTCGGGGTGGGCCTGGGGGGCCTGCTCGCGGGCCGCGGCCGTCAGGCAGGCGCCCACCCGGGTCAGCGCACGAGCCTCGCCCGCCTCGAGGGCGAGGCCGAGCGAGGTCGCGTCGGCGAGGACGTAGAGCATGCCGCCGTAGGCGAGGTCGACGCGCACGGTGCCGATCCCGGGCACCTCGAGCGGCAGGTCGAGCGCCAGGGCGAAGCTCGGCACGTTCTCGAAGCTGACGGCCCTGGCCTTCCCGCCGGCGACTCGCACCTCGACGGCGACGAGCCCGGCGGGCGCCTCGAGCCCGAAGCGGGTGACCGGTTCGGTCACCTCGACCATCCCGGTCTCGACGAGCACCGTCGCCACGCAGATCGTGTTGCTCCCCGACATCGGCGGGTACTCCGTCTGCTCGAGGATGATGAAGCCGTGGCTCGCGCGGCCCTCGGCGGTCGGCACGACGAGGTTGCAGTTCGCGGCCGGGTAGCCCCTCGGCTCGCGCAGCATCCTCAGGCGCAGCTCGTCGTGCTCGGCGGAGAACTGCTGCATCTTCTCGAAGGCCGTCCTGCCGGCCAGCTCCGGGACGCCCCCGAGGACGACTCGCCCCGGCTCGCCCGCCGCGTGCGCGTCGACGGCGAGCAGCTCGCCCGGGGACGCCGGCCCCGGCCAGAGGGGGGAGGGGCTCACGAGGCGACCGGCGAGGCGTCGGCGCCGAGGTAGGCGGCGACCACCCGGGGGTCGTCGGCGAGCTCGCCGCTCGGCCCCGAGAGCACGACCTGGCCCTGCTGCAGCACGTAGGCGCGGGAGGTGATCTCGAAGGCGAGCGTCACGTTCTGCTCGACCAGCAGCACGGCGGTGCCCTCGCCGGCGATCTCGACCAGCAGCTCGTAGACCGACTCGATCATCTGGGGCGCGAGGCCGAGGGAGGGCTCGTCGACCATGAGCAGGCGGGGCTGGGCCATCATCGCCCGGGCGATGGCGAGCACCTGCTGCTCGCCGCCCGACAGCATCCCGGCGAGCTTGGTGACATGGGGGCGCAGGAGCGGGAAGCGGTCGAGGACCCCGGCCACCTTCGCCCGTCGCTCGGCCCGGCGCCCGCCCGCGCCGAACCCGGCGAGCTCGAGGTTCTCCCGCACGCTGAGCGCGGGGAAGATCCGCCTCCCCTCGGGCACCTGGACGAGGCCGAGCTTGACCCGGGCCGGCGCC
>JAJYNS010000018.1 GCA_021786195.1 Actinomycetes bacterium
CACGACGCAGGATCTCGCCTCGCTCGGACTTCGAGTCTGCAGCGTCGAGCTCGGCCAGCACCCGGAGCTTGTAGGCCGCCGGGTACACCTGGCGGGCAGGGCGGACCTCGGGGTCGGGACCGGGCACGGCCTCCACAGTAGTGACGGACATCTCTCCTTCTCGTTCCTCGCCCTGCTCATGGTTTCAATCCCCTTCGGGCGGCAAGACCCATGTTGACAGAGGGGGCTCGAAGGATGGGCTGCGCCCGGATGCGGGAAGGGAGATCGACCCCCTCACGGTGGCTGTCGCAGGCAACCGAGTGCAATGTGGGCCCGCGCCCGCCGACGCCATCCGGCGTCCGGAGGGCACGACGACAGGGAGGAGGGTAACTTCGCAGGGTGGACTCGCGACGGACACCCACCGAGATGTGCCCGACTCACTCGGAACCGATCCATGCCGGGCTCGCCAAGGAAGTCGAGCCTACGGTCATCGTCGTCGGATCGATCAACACCGACGAGATCATCAGCGTCGAGCGCCGACCTATGGCCGGTGAGACAGTCGGGAACGCGACGCTCGAGCTCCATCTCGGTGGCAAGGGCGCAAACCAGGCCGTGGCGGCGGCACGCTGCGGCGCGTCGGTGGCCATGGTAGGCCGGGTAGGCGCCGATGAAGCCGGGCGCTCCCAACGGGCAGACCTCTCTGCAGAGGGTGTCGAGACAGCGAACGTGCTCGTGAGCGAGGGGACGCCGACGGGGCTCGCGGTCGTATTGCTCACCCCCGACGGTGAGAACTCGATCGTCGTGGTGCCCGGGGCCAACGCGTGCCTTACCAGCGCCGACATCGACAGAGCCGGCCCTTCGATCGAGCGCGCCGCTGTTCTCGTCGCCCAGCTCGAGGTGCCGATGGACGCTGTGGCTCGGGCGATCGAACTGGCCGGCGACGAGACCACCGTCGTGCTGAACAGCGCGCCGTTCAAGACGCTCCCGACGGCGCTGCTCGCTCATGTGGACGTGCTCGTCGCGAACGAGCACGAAGCCGCGGCGCTCACTGCCCGCCTGGTCCGCGACCCCGAGGACGCGCTGGTCGCCGCGCGCGAGATCGTCCGCCTTGGCCCGCGCTCTGCCATCATCACCCTTGGACCCCTCGGTGCTGTCACCGTGGCCGGCGATGAATGGGCACACATCCTCCCTCCCGAGGTCGACGTCGTGGATACGACCGGAGCTGGCGACGCGTTCGTCGGGGCACTCGCCGCTCGGCTCGCGGAAGGCTCTGGCCCACTCGAAGCCTCTCGCTTCGGTGTTGCCATCGGCTCATTCACCACGTCGCGCCGGGGCGCTCGAGCTGTCGTGCCTCCCGAGCTGCTCGAGCGTCCGTCAGCGCCGTGAGCGAGCCGGATCGCGCTCCGCCCTGCTTGACCGCGATGGGAGGGACAGGCTGGCAGGTCTGATCGCGAGCTCGCCGCCGCCAGAGGTTTGCTAGCCAGACTTCTGCCTCTTGGTCGGCGTGCCCTGTGTGGATGCTGCGAGCGAGGCTCGTAGCTCACATATCGCCGAGCGGTAGTCGAGACCCGTGCCGAACAATGAACTTGTTCCGCACACGAGCAGCGAGGCGCCCGCCCTCATGGCACGTACCGCGTTCGTCTTCGACACGTTACCGTCCACTCCGATCACCGTGGAAGCCGGCATGAGGCGCCGGGCACGTGCGACGCGTCGCTCGCTCCCCGCGAGCCACCGTTGCCCCGCAAACCCGGGCTCGACCGTCATCACGAGGAGGTGCTCGACGTCGAGACCCTGTGCAAGCTCGACCGGCGTAGCCGGGTTCAGCGCGACGCCAGGCGACATGCCGAGCTCGCGAACCCTATCGAGCAGCCTGAAGGGGTAGCGCTCCGCCTCCAAATGGAATATGTACACGTTGCAGCCGGCCTCGGCCATCGGCGCGGCGAAGAAGCCGGGGTCCGCCACCATGAGATGGACATGCAGTGGCAGCGAGGTGATCGAGCGGATCGCTTCCACCACGTTCGTCCCGAACGTAAGGTTCGGCACGAAATGCGCATCCATGACGTCGACGTGGATCGAGTCGAGTCCCGCCTCCTCGAGCTCGTGAATTTCCCTCTCGAGAGAGACGAGCGAGGCACACATGATCGATGCCGAGAGGTGCGGTGTGCTCACCTGCGCCACTCCGTCCGCGTGGCGGCAGGCGTGCCGCCCCACGGCCTGAACCCCGACGCGACGTCGAGTTTTCGCACGCATGCCACCTATCTGGGAACCGTGCGAGGTACATAGCGAGGGTTCGGTACCAGCATCCAGCCATCGCCGTTAACGACGACGAGCTTCGAAAGCCCGCAAGCGGCCTCCACGATGCCGTAGTCCTGCCCGGCGTTCGCCTCATAGACGAAGAGCACGACGAGCGGGTCCGTGCCGACGTTCACGCTGCGATGGATCCAACCGCCTGGCACGTAGCCGACACAGTCCGGCGACAGCTCGAGCACGGAGGACTCACCCCCGAGGTCTTCCATCACAAGCACGCCGTGCCCGGACACGCAGTAGTAGATCTCCGTCGCGCTTCGCATTACATGGATGTGGCCACGAGTCATCGCGTACTCTTCTCCGACGACGCCGGGTTCGAGGACGGTCGTGCCGACGACGAGACTACCGGGCGCGTCGACGCGGAAATCCTCCACCGAGTAGGCGAGTGGGTCGCCAGCATCGCGCCAGCGTGCCCTGAACGCCTGCTCGTCGAGGTAGAGGCCGGCTAGGTCAGAGAACCGTTTTTCATAGCGACGCACTGGACCGGCTAGCCGGCCGGTTGAGCGTTCGAGTACGAGGCGCAGCGGCTGGACATCGGCGACCAAGGGTTCATCGGGTCGTCGTGTCATCGCCAGCACCACCGGCGCGCTGCGGGCCGGTCCCCGCGGACTGGGCGGCACATCGGTCGTCGTCTCCCCACCTCACTTCACGAACTCGCCCCCGCGAGCCTGCAGCCCGGCGAGGACGAGAACGGCCGCGACGAAAATGTACTCGTAGTTCGACGAGAGTCCGACGAGGACGATGACGTCGTTGATGACGCCGATCACGAGCGCGCCGATAGCGGCACCGACGACTGTTCCACGTCCTCCCGTAAACGGGATGCCACCGAGGATCACGCCTGCGATCGCCTGAAGGGACATCCCCGACCCCGATGTCGGGTAGATAGAGACCTGCCAGGCGGCGATCATGACACCGCCGAGAGCCGCCAGGGCACCCGAGATCATGAAGGCCATGACCTTCATGTTGCGAGTGCTCAGGCCAACGGCCTTGCCGGCCTGCTCGTTCGACCCGACCGCCCGCACCCAAAGTCCGAGTGGTGTGTAGCTGAGCACGAGCTGCGCCACGAAGACGACGCCGACCATGATGAAGATGAGGTTCGAGATGCCGAAGCTCGTATTGGCGATGCCACCGAAGGTGAACAGGACGTGCGAACCCTGGCTGGGGCTTATGTAGTTGCCACCGTTGAAGAGCAGCGCCACGCCGAGCATGCCCCAGTAGGTTCCGAGCGTGACGACGAAGGATGGGACGCGCATCCTCGTGACGAGCCATCCGACGAGGGTCCCTACCACGATGCCAAACAGGATCGCACAGAGGAAGCCTGCCCAGCCGGCGAAGCCGTGGAAGACGACAAGCCAGGCGGCGAGCATTCCACCGCAGCTCAGCATGCTCTCGACGCCGAGGTCGATCATCCCCATAAGGACGACGAAGGCCTCGCCCACAGCGAGGACCACGAGGAAGCTGGAGCTGGTGAGAAGCGCCTTGATGTTCGCGGCCGTGAAAAATGAGGAGGACGCGACGGTAGAGGCGATTGCTGCTACGACGAGGAAGGCAAGGGGGCGACGAACGCTTCCGGGATTGCCCGCGAGTGTTCGCCCGATGCGACCCCAGGACAAGCCCTGTTCGCGAGAGACCGTAGCCGTCGCGGTCATCCTCCGTCCTCCGTCGTGTGCTGCTGCTGCCAGCGGGCTGCGGCGACAGCTCGCCCGGAGCCGTCGGCCGCTCCGTTTCCTCCGAACATGAGGTGGACGAGATCCGAGACGCTCAATCCCTGGTTCGCGACGACGCAGTGCAACCTGCCCAGCACAAGAACGGCGACCCGATCAGAGACGGCGAGCACATCCTCGAGACGGTGGCTGACGAGAATGATCGTCTTACCCAGCTCTTTGAGGTTCCGTATCAGCTGGAGAAGGTCGTCCACCTTCGCAGCAGAGATCGCCGCGGTTGGCTCGTCCATAAGGATGATGTCACGCTCGAAGATGATCGCACGTCCGATCGCAACGATCTGCTGCTCGCCGCCCGACAGCGTCCCGAGAAGGTCGTTCGCCCTGATCTTGCTGTTGAGCTGGTCGAGGACGGCCGCAGCTCGCCTTCGCATGCGGCGGCGATCCATCACAAACCCGAACCTCCGCACCTCCTCTCCGAGGAAGAGGTTCTCCCACACAGTCAGGTCGCGGGCCAGCTGCAGCTGCTGGTAGATCATCTCGATCCGCAGCCGGTGGCGAGACTCTCTCGGAGAGCTGATCGACACCGACCGGCCCTTGTATACAAACTCGCCTTCATCCGCCCGGTTATAACCGGTCAGCAGTGACAGCAGCGTCGACTTGCCCGCGCCGTTGTCGCCGATCAATCCGACAACCTCGCGCGGGTAGATATCAAGGCTCACATGGTCGACGGCGGTGACCGGCCCGAAATGCTTGGACACGCCGCGGATCGATAGGAGTGCCGCGCGTTCCTCACCTGACGCCGCGTCGCCCGCCCCTTCTTGCTCTGGTCGCTCCGAAACCGGTGAGATCCACTGGTCCGCCTGCTGCACGGAAGCCTCAGACCCCTCGACTGGGCTCGGCATCGACACCCCCTTCGACTAAGCGGATGGGGAGCCCTGCCGGTGCAGGGCTCCCCATGATCAGGTGACCTCGATCGCTGCTCAGCTTCTATAGGTCGAAGACTTCCCGTACGGCAGCCTAGGTACGATCTTCGGCGTGCCCCATGGGCCAACGGTTGCCAGGTTGGCCTTGGTGACGAGTGTCATCGGGACCAAGATGTCTCCATGGGCGAACTTCGCCGGCGGCTTGATCTTGTACTGCAGGTAGTTTGCCATTGCCTCGACCGCCCAGAAGGCCTCGAGGTAGGGCGAGTGCGTCACGGTGTTGAGCTGCCAGCCCGTCCGGATCGCGGTCAGGCTCTCGGGCTGGGCGTCCGCGCCCGTCACGACGATCTTGCCTGGGGCGATGCCGTGATCTTTGATCGCGGTCTCGACCCCAAGCGCCATCGCGTCGTTGCCACAGATGACGGCCTGGATGTTCGTCGTCTTCGCGAGCTCCGCGGACATCACCGACTGTGCCGTGTTCGTGGCGAAGTTCGCTGAGGTGTTGAGGACGATCTTCACCGAGCCGTTCTTTACATAGGGCTTCAGAACGGCGAGTGCACCATCCAGGCGTCCGATCGCAGTGCTCGAACCGAGTGTTCCCTCGAGTAGCACGAAGTTCCACGGCTTGGGCACCTTGTGCGCTGCAAGGTACGCGAGGGCACCTTTGGTCATCGTCTGGCCGAGCACGAAGTCGTTATCGCCGATGAACGCGATCCGGGCAGAGGGAGCGGCGATGTCGCGGTCGATCGTCACGATAGGGATACCGGCACTGGCCGCCTTCTGCGCAGCCGCGGTCACGGACTCCTCAACGGTGTTGAGGATGATGCCCTGCACACCTGCTGCGACCGCGGTCGCGATGTCGCTCGATTCCGTTGGACCGGAGTTGTTAGCATTGATGATCTTGATGCTCAGCTGTGGATAGTGCTTCGCGGCAAGGCTGACTGCTTGCGCCATGGGCGCAAAATACGGGTATGCGTAGCCCGTGAATATGAAGTCGACCTTATACGTGGTGGCGTGATCCGTCGAGCGCCGGGCCGTCGACGCGAGGGCGCCGCTACTCACGGCGTCAACGCCGGTGACGGCCAGTACCGCGGCGGCGAGCATCATTCCGAGAGCCCGAGTGGTCTTGTGTCTCATGTCTACCCCCTACTAGTCCTTCCCTTGGTCGAAGTCGCGGCATAGCCCGTGCGCTTCCCCCGTCGGCACGGTTGCAACACTGCAAGCCAGCCGAGGGCTGGTGGGCGGTCCGCGCTCAAGCGGTAACGACGGATGGCGACGACCCACTCGACTCGGTATTCGCGCGCTCTCCACACTCAGCCTGTCTCGCTCATGCTCCACATGGTCCACAGTTCCGTCCGAATCCTTCGAGGCTGCCGAAGGACGGTGAGCACCGCGGATGCCACGTCATCCGCTTCGGATGTGGTTGTTGACAGAGGCATGCGGGCTCTGCCCGAGGCGTCCGTGTCGGGCACTGCTCGCCCACCGGAAGAGCACAACGCCGTGACCCGAATGCCCATTGGGGCGAGCTCTTGACTCAACGCCCTGGCAAGACCGAGTTGGGCGGACTGCGTGGCGGCATAGACCGCCTCGTGTCGGCCACCATTGATTCCCGCGGTGGATACGACGATGATGATGTCTCCCCCCCGTCCACTTGCGAGCAGTGCGGGCACCGCGGCGCGGACGGCCCAGACGGTGCCGCCCACGTTCGTGTCGAGCATCGTTGCGATCGTGTCGTCTGCGTAGTCGAGGACGTCGCCATACGCACCTACCCCTGCGCTTGCGACAAGGGCATCGAGGCGGCCGAACGTCGTCGTCGCCTTCGAGACGAGCCGATCGAGGTCCGACGGGCTTCGCACGTCAGTCCGAACCGCGATCGCCACTTGCTCGCCCCACTCTTCCTCAAGGATCGCGAGGTGGTCCTGCCCGCGCGCGCCGACAACTACTTTCATCCCCGCCGTTACGAGTGCACGGACACAAGCGGCCCCGATCCCGGAACTCCCTCCAGTGACGATCGCGACGTTTCCGATCAGAGGGCGTTCGACCATCGTGGTCCCCCCCAGAAATCGTTCTCTCGCGCTAATCTAGGAGTTCGCTTGCCGGCAGTCAAGGGACGAAATCGATTCCCGTGTCCCTCGGCGCGGAAGGAGGAGGGCTCGACGGTGGACCGGCCGATCACCATCCGCGAGGTGGCAGAGGTCGCTGGTGTGTCACCCGCGACGGTGTCGAGGGTGCTCTCCGGATCTACGCGTGTCAATCCGGTGCTGCGCGCGAAGACCCTGGGGGCGGTCGAGCGCCTCGGCTACCGCGCCAACCGCGTCGCGCAGGCGCTTCGGACGCGCGTCACGAACACGGTGGGAATGGTCGTACCGAATATCGCGAACCCGTTTTTCCCTGTGATCATCCAGGCCGTGGAAGCAGAGCTGCACAAGCACGATGCGCGACTCTTGCTCTGCGACTCGGCCGACGATGTCGCGCAGGAGGCCGACCTGCTCCGGAGCCTCCTCGATCAGCAGATCGACGGGATCCTTCTCAGCCCGTGCGACTGTATCGCCAGCCGCAGTGCCGTCCGGATGGCGGCAGAGCAGGTCCCACTTGTGCAGATCGACCGGGTCGCCGTGCGGGACCTGCACTACGTCGGCGTCGATCAGGAAGCCGCCATGGCAGCTGTCATCGCTCATCTTGCCGAGGAGGGTTGTCGCCGGTTCGCCTATGTGTCCTTCTCGGTGCGTGCTTCGACGGCAGCTGAGCGGCTGCGAGGTTACGTGCGCCATGTCCGCCGGCTGGACGCCAAGTCGGCCGAGCGCGTCTACTCGGGCGACGTCTCGATTGCCTGGGGCAGGGAGGCGGCATTGCGCATTGTTGAGGAGGGAGATCTGCCTGATGCTGTCGTCTGCGCAGACGACCTCGCCGCCGTCGGAGTGCTGGAGAGCTTCCGTCGAGAGGGAATCGCCGTACCCGAAGAGGTCCTTGTCACCGGGTTCGATGACACGATTCTTGCTCCGGCGCTCACGCCGTCGCTGACGAGCGTCCGGCAGCCGATGGAGGAGATGGGCAGGGAGGCCGTGCAGATCGTCCGCAGCGCCGCTCGCGGCGGGCCGCCGCCGAGGCGGCAGCTATTTTCCGCCGAGCTCGTGATTCGGGAGTCGAGCCGCCGCGTCCGCGCAGCGAGCCGACGGGTCTCGCCCTACTCGGCTCGCGCCCAACGTCCTCGGTCTACAGCGCGGACTGCACGTTAGGCCGGCCATCAGGCCCGCGACGTGGCGGCGCATGGCCGAGCCGTCCGAGGGACCGTCGCTGCAGCCAGCGCTCGAGGAGGGCTTTCTCGAGCTGTTGCGCCCGCACCATTCCCGCCGGAGCGGTTCCTCGGTCGCACGGCGAGGTGCACGTCGCGCTGGACCGAGGAGTCCTTCCGCCGCCGCCGCACCGGCTCGCAGCGCCCAGCCCTTCCGGATGTGGCTGGGGAGACTCAGCGGCCGGAGAGCGAAGACGAAAGGAGCGCCTGGGGATGCCCAGGCTCTCTGGAGCCGACGAGGTCCTGTCGAGGAACGTCCTCCCGGGACGTGCGAGGAGGCGCGGCCTGGCGCTTCGTCGAGTCCTCTCGTCCTTGCGCTGGGCTCACACCGCCAGGAGCCCGATCGTCGGGTCGAGCCGGCGCAGGTCGTCCGGGTCGGCCGTGAGCGGGCCGCCGGTCTCCGCCAGCGCCTCTGCGAGCATCGCCCCCCATCCTGCGACGTCGTCGAGGGCGACGCCGACGGCGTGTTGGACGAAGCCGGAGACGCTCGGGGCGGCCCCGGACTCGACGAGGGAGCGGACCTGGTCGAGCTGGCTTTCCTCCAGGGTGACGGTGACCTTGCGTGTCGCGATACTGCTCACCCTACTCATGGTCGCTCCATGCCCGGTCTCGGACGGCGGCCCGGGCCCGGGTTGGCCACGACGGCGTGATGCGGCCGCCGCGACCGGATGAGCAGCGCGTCCGTCGGAGTCGCGCCGCGCTGCCCGGGCCGCGACCGCGGGGCGGGCCCGAGGCTCACCCAGAGCGGTCCCCGGCGTCGGGATAGAAGGCGCGGTAGAGGGCCGCTTCGCCGTCGGGCCCGGTCAGCACGAGCAGCCGGTCTCCGGCGGCGAGCCGGAGGGCCTCCTCGGCGGGCATCGCCCCGCCGTGGCGGATGACGGCGGCCACCAGGTCCCCGGCAGGGAGCACGAGCTCCCTCACCGTCACCCCGTCGGCCAGCGAGCCGGCGGCGACGTTGACCTCGACAAGGACGAGGCCGGCGTCGGCGAGGCCGGGCAGGCGGACGGTGCGGACCGACCCGGCCGCCTCCTCGACGAGCGCCACGAGGGCGGAGGCCGAGGAGATGGCGGCGTCGACGCCCCAGCTCTCGTCGAACAGCCAACGGTTGGCGTCCTCTCGGACGGTGGCCACCACGCGGGGGATCTCGAAGTGGCGCCGGGCCAGGACCGAGATGACGAGGTTCTCCTCGTCGTGCCCGGTGCAGGCGACGAGCACGTCGGCCCTCAGCGCGCCGGCCTCCTCGAGCGTCCTCGGCCAGCAGGCGCTGGCGGCGACGACCTGGACGCCCCGGGCGCCGAGCGCGGCCGCACGCTCGGCGTCCGCCTCGACGACGACGACCGTGTTGCCCGACGCCTGCAGCGCCCTGGCCACCTGCTCGCCGATGACCCCGCCGCCGGCCACGATGACGTGCATCACTCCCACCTCCCGCCGAGGAAGCTCTGCAGGCGCCCGAGGGCGCCGGAGGCGACGACGAAGCTCACCCGGTCGCCCTCCCTGAGCACGGCGCCGGACCCCGGGATGAGGGAGTGACCGGCCCTCGTGATCTCGACCACGCCGATCTCGCCCTCGACCTCGAACACCCGGGCGGGCCGACCCGCCAGGTAGTCCGGCACCGGAGCTCGCACGAGGAGCGACTCGCCGTTGCCGAAGGTGTACTCCGGATCGAGGGGACGATGCCGGAGCAGCCGGTGCACCCGGTCGACGGTCATCCTCACGGAGGTGACCATGTCGAGCCCGAGCTCGGTGGTGATGAGGGCGTGCTCGACGTCGGTGAGCCGACCGACGACGTGGGGCACGTGGAAGACGTCACGGGCCACCCGGGCGGCGACGACGTTGAGGCTGTCAAGTCCGCTGAGCGCGACGAAGGCGTCCGCACGGGCGATCCCCGCCTCTTCGAGCACCGGCCGGGCGATGCCGCTCCCTTGCACGAACCTCCCGCCGAAGCCGCCGGGGAGGCGCGCTCGCGCCCGTCCGTCCGGGTCGATCGCGCAGACGCTGTCGCCTTCGGCGTCGAGGCGGACCGCGAGCGCCGTGCCGGCCCGTCCGCAACCTGCGATCACCACGTGCATCACGCCTCCTGTCCTCGGGCCCCGGCGGGCGAGGCCGGACGATGCCGTCCCTCCGCCCACCGGTGGACCGCCTTGCGGGCCTCGTCAGCCGCGAGCAGCAGGGCGCCGAAGCCGGCCAGCATCAGCCAGTCGTCGAGCGACAACGGCGCCGTGTGGAAGACCCCTTGCAGGACGGGGAGGTAGCTCACCGCTGCCATGAACGACACCCCGATCGCGCCGGCCGCGAGCAGCGGCGGGTTGGAGAGCAGCCCCGCTCTCAGCACGCTCTCGCGGTCGGTGCGCACCGCGAAGCTGTTGAAGAGCTGGCTCACGACGATGCCGGCCTGGGTCATGGTCAGGGCCTCGCGGTAGGTGGGGTTGGCGGCGGTGAAGGACCCGAAGGCGAGGTGCGCGGAGTGGATGCGGCAGAAGAAGGCGAAGACGACGCCGGCCGACTGGATGGTGCCGAGGAAGAGGAACCGGCGCACCACCTCCCAGGAGAAGAGGTGCTCGGCCGGCGGCCGCGGCGGACGGGCCATCGTGCCGGGCTCGGGGCGCTCGGCCCCGAGCGCCAGGGCGGGGAGGACGTCGGACCCGAGGTCGATCGCGAGCACCTGCAGCGCCGAGAGCGGCACGAGGGGGAAGCCGACGAAGGTGGCGACGAGGATCGGGGCGAGCTCGGCCAGGTTGTGGCTGAACAGGTAGACGAGGAAGCGTCGGATGTTCTGGTAGACGGCCCTCCCAAGCTCGACGGCCGCGGCGATGGAGGCGAAGGAGTCGTCGAGGAGGACCATCACCGAGGCGGCTCGAGCCACGTCCGTGCCGCCCTTGCCCATCGCGATCCCCACGCTGGCGCGTTTCAGCGCAGGGGCGTCGTTGGCCCCGTCGCCGGTGACGGCGACGATCTCGCCGAGGCGCTCCAAGGTGGCGACGATCCGCAGCTTGTGCTCGGGGCGCGCCCGGGCGAAGATCAGCTGCTCCCCGCTTCGGAGCATCTTCGCCAAGGCCTCGTCGTCGTCGGCGTCGAGCTCGGCGCCGCTCACCACCCTCACCGGCCCCTCGCCGATGATGCCGACCCGGCGGGCGATCGCCTCTGCGGTGAGCCCGTAGTCGCCGGTGACCATGTAGATGGCGATCCCCGCGCCCCGGCAGGCCTCCACCGCCGCGGTGACCTCCGGGCGCGGCGGGTCGGCGATCCCGAGGAGCCCGAGGAAGCGCAGCCCGCGCTCGGCCTCGTCCTGGCCGACCCGCGCCGAGGCCAGCTCCTTGGCCGCGACCGCCAGCACCCGCAGCCCCTGGCCGGCCATCGCGTCGTTGGCCTCCTCGACCTGGCGCCGCAGCTCGGGGTCGAGCGCCACCACCTGCCCGTCCCAGGCAGCGTCCTCGCAGCGCTCGAGCACGGCCTGGGGCGACCCTTTGACGTAAGCCAGGACGTCTCGGCCGCTGCGGTGCAGGGTCGACATGAGCTTGCGGTCCGAGTCGAAGGGGAAGACGCCCACCCTCGGGGTGCGAGCCGCCTCAGCGGCGAGGTCCAGCCCCGCCTTGGCCGCCCCGACGAGGATCGCCCCTTCGGTGGTGTCGCCGAGCACCCGCCAGCCCTCCCCTCCGGCGGGGGGGAGCAGGCGGGCATCGCTGCATAGGGCCCCGGTGCGCAGCAGGTCGGTCACCTCCGGCACCAGGCCCTTCACCTCGCCCTCGGGCGAGTAGCCGGCCCCGCTCACGGCGTGGAGGTGTCCCGAGGCATAGACCTGCTGGAGGGTCATCTCGGCCTTGGTGAGCGTCCCGGTCTTGTCGGTGCAGATCACCGTGGTGGACCCGAGCGCCTCCACCGCCGCGAGACGCCGGATGAGGGCGTGGCGCGCCGCCATGCGCCGCACCCCGATGGCCAGGGACACCGAGAGGGTGGCGGGCAGCCCCTCGGGGACGAGGGCGACCATCACGCCGAGGGCGAACACGAACGACATGGCCGCCCCGTTCCCCGTCGCCACCCTGAGGGCGAACAGCAGCGCCCCCGCCCCGATGGCGACCGCCGCCACCCGGCGGGCCATGTCCGCCACCTGGCGCTGGAGGGGGCTCTGCTCGGCAGGCATCTCCGCCGTCAGCCGATAGATCCGGCCGAACTCGGTCGAGGCCCCCGTGGCCACGACGACCGCCTCGCCGGTGCCGGTGGTGACCGAGGTGCCCATGAACACCTGGTTCCGGGCGTCGACCGGCGCGACGGCGGCGTCGACGGGCCCCGAGATCCGCCCCACCGGCTGGCTCTCGCCGGTGAGGGCGGCCATCTCGATCGACATCGCGTGCGCCTCGATCACCCGGCCGTCCGCGGGGACGGCGTCGCCGGTGTCGAGGACGAGGACGTCCCCGGGGACGAGGTCCTCCGCCGGGATCTCCATCAGCCTCCCCGAGCGAAGCACCTTGGCCGCATGAGGCACCATGGCCTGCAGCGCCTGCGCTGTGCGCTCGGCCGAGTGCTCCTGGGCGAACCCGATCAGGGCGTTGACCACGACCACCCCGAGGATGCCGAAGGCGAGCTCCAAGTTGGCGGGGTCGCGGGGCGAGGAGAGGAAGTAGGTCAGGAACGTGAGCCCCGCCGCCACCGTGAGCACCACGGCGAACATGTTGGTGAGCTGGGTGACGAGCTCGAGGACGACGGGGCGGCCCCGCGGGCGGGGCAGGGCGTTCGGGCCGACCGACGCCCGCCGCCGGTCGGCCTCTGCGTCCTCGAGACCCCGGCGCGAGCTGCCGAGCGCGGCGAGCGCCGACGAGGCTTCGAGGGACTGGGTGGCGACGCCTGAGACCTCTCCGGCCGGCTGGCCTGGCGACTGCGCCGGGCTCGAAGGGGTCCGGGCCCGGCGCGCCCCGCCGGGATCGGACAGGGTCGTGGCGCTCGCCGCGCGAGAGCTGCTGGCCTCCGACATCCGTCACAGCCTCTGACAGATCTGCCCTGCCGGTAAGGGGCGAAAGACCTGCTGCACCCACCGGGCGAGAAAGCCCCGGGCGCTCAGGAGCCCGCGGGTGCCGTCCTCAGCGACGCCTCGAGCTCTGCGACCGCCGGGGAGACGGGAAGGTCGAGCTCGCTCGCCAGCTCCCTCGCCATGGCGCAGACCCGGGCCGCCGCGGCGTACCTGCCGGTCGAGACGAGCAGCCCCGCGAGCGCGACGTAGCGGCGCTCGTCGGCGGGGTCGACCTCGACGGCGATGCGCAGGCAGCGCTCGGCCGCCGCCAGCTCGCCGGCTGCTGCGGCGGCGTCTGCCGCGGCGTCGAGGAGGCGGAGGCGGAGGCGGACGAGCCGCTCTCGAGCCTCGATGGCGAAGTCCTCGTAGCGATCCTCGGGGAGCAGGTCGCCGGTGTAGCGCCCGTGGGCGCGCCGGGCCCGGTCCAGCGCCTCGCGGGGGTCCGCGCCCTGCTGCAGCGCGACGAGCGCGTCCCGCGCCG
>JAJYNS010000035.1 GCA_021786195.1 Actinomycetes bacterium
CCTAAGGTGTCACGGGAGCGGAGAAGGAGCGAGGACCATGTCGATTGCTGTCGGTGACCGCGTGCCGGATGTCGAGGTCATGACGATGACGCCGGAGGGACCCAAGCCCGTGCGCACGGGCGAGGTCCTCGGCAAGGGGAAGGTCGTGCTCTTCGCGGTGCCGGGCGCGTTCACCCCGACCTGCTCTGACCACCACCTCCCCGGGTTCGTCCTGCGCGCCGAGGAGCTGCGCGCGAAGGGTGTCGAGACGATCGCCTGCGTGGCGGTGAACGACGCCTTCGTCATGGGAGCCTGGGGCAAGGACCGCGAGGTGGGCGACTCGGTCGTGCTCCTCGCCGACGGCAACGCGGACTTCACCCGGGCCATGGGTCTCGAGCTCGACGGTCGCGGCTTCGGAATGGGAGCGCGCTCCCAGCGCTACGCCGCGATCATCGACGACGGCGTCGTGACCGAGCTGCTGGTCGAGCCGGGCGGCGGGCTGAGCGTGAGCTCGGCGGAGTCGGTGCTCGCCAAGCTGTAGCGGTGGCTGCCCCGGCGAGCCCGGACGAGTTGCCCCTTCTCGCTGGGGCGGCCCTGCCGCCGGTCTTCGTCGCCCGGGCGCTGCCACCCGCGGCGCTCGAGCGCCTCGGCAGGCGCGCCACGGTCGACGTCTGGGACGGGGACGGCCCGCCCGGCCCCGAGCGGCTCCTCGAGCGTTGCCGGGGCGTCGCCGGGCTGCTCTCCACGCCGTCGGAGCCGATCGGAGCCGAGCTGCTCGACGCCTGCCCGGGGATCGCCGTCGTCTCGAACCTCGCCGTCGGCTACGACAACGTCGACGTCGCCGAGCTGACGAGGCGGGGGATCCCCCTCGGCCACACGCCCGGGGTCCTGACCGAGGCGACGGCCGACCTCGCCATGGCGCTCGTGCTCGTCACGGCGCGTCGGGTCGTCGAAGCCCGCGACGCCGTGCTCGAGGGACGCTGGAAGGGGTGGGACCCCGGTTTCATGCTCGGGCTCGAGCTCTCCGGCGCGACGCTCGGGGTGGTCGGCCTGGGCCGCATAGGCCTCGCGCTCGCGCGCCGGGCGCTCGGCTTCGGGATGCACGTGCTCGGCTGGTCCCGGGGCCCCAAGCGGCTCGAAGGCGAGCTTGCCGCGCTCGAGCAGGTCCCCCTCGGAGAGCTGCTCGAGCGGAGCGACGTGGTGAGCCTGCACGTGCCGCTCGACGACTCGACCCGCCACCTCATCGGGGCCGGGGAGCTCGGGGCGATGCGGCGGGAGGCGATCCTCGTCAACACCTCCCGTGGCGCCGTCGTCGACCAGGGCGCGCTCGTCCAGGCGCTGCGCTCGGGGGCGATCGCGGCGGCGGGCCTCGACGTCGTCGAGACAGAGCCCATTGCCCTCGACGACCCGCTCCTCGCTCTGCCGAACTGCGTCGTGCTCCCGCACATCGGTTCTGCCACGGTCAAGGCCCGAACCGCCATGGCCGAGCTCGCCGTCGACAACCTGCTCGCCGGGCTCGCCGGCGAGCGGCTCCCGGCGTGCGTGAACCCCCAGGTCTACCGGAGCTGACGCCGTCCACGGCACGCCCGGGACCCGGTAGATTCGTGGTGATGCAGACCGGGGAGAACGACCGGGAGACCGGGACGCTGCGCGTCAAGCGCGGTCTCGCCGAGATGTTGCGAGGCGGCGTGATCATGGACGTCGTCAACGCCCACCAGGCCAAGGTCGCCGAGGACGCCGGAGCCGTCGCGGTGATGGCGCTCGAGCGGGTGCCCGCCGACATCCGGCGCGACGGCGGCGTCGCGCGTATGAGCGACCCGGCGCTCATCGAGGCGATCCAGTCGATCGTGACGATCCCGGTGATGGCGAAGGCCAGGATCGGCCACTTCGGGGAGGCGCAGATCCTCGAGGCGCTGCGCGTCGACTACATCGACGAGAGCGAGGTGCTCACTCCGGCCGACGAGGAGCACCACATCGACAAGTGGGCCTTCAAGGTCCCATTCGTCTGCGGGGCGACGAACCTCGGAGAGGCGCTCCGGCGGATCTCGGAGGGTGCGGCGATGATCCGCTCGAAGGGCGAGGCCGGCACGGGCAACGTGGTCGAGGCCGTCCGCCACCTCCGCTCGATCCTCGGCGACATCCGCAAGCTGGCTACGGCCGACTCCGCGGAGCGCTTCGCCTGGGCGAAGCGGCTGCAGGCTCCCTACGAGCTCGTCGAGGAGGTCGCGGCGAGGGGGAGGCTGCCCGTGCCGCTGTTCTGCGCCGGCGGCATCGCCACGCCGGCCGACGCGGCGCTCGTGATGCAGCTCGGGGCCGAGGCGGTCTTCGTCGGGTCGGGGATCTTCAAAAGCGGCGACCCGCCGCGCTTCGCGCGCGCCATCGTGGAGGCCACGGCGCACTTCGCCGATCCCGAGATCCTCGTCAAGGTGTCGCGGGGCCTCGGGGACGCGATGCCCGGTGCGGAGATCTCGAAGCTCGACACGAGGCTTGCCGAAAGGGGCTGGTGAGCGCGCCCCAGAGAGCACCGAGAGTGGGCGTGCTCGCGCTCCAAGGCGACGTGCGTGAGCACGCCGCGATGCTGTCGGAGCTCGGGGCCGAGGTCGTCGAGGTCCGCAGGCCCGAGGACCTCGAGGGTCTCGACGGCTTCGTCCTGCCCGGCGGCGAGTCGACGACGCTCTCGCTGCTCCTGCAGTCCTCGGGCCTGTTCGATCCGCTCGCCGAGCGTCTCGCCGCGGGGCTGCCGGTCCTCGGCACCTGCGCGGGGATGATCCTCCTCGGTCGCGAGGTGCTCGACGGAAGGTCCGACCAGCGCGTGCTCGGGGTGGTCGACCTGAGCGTGCGCCGCAACGCCTTCGGGCGCCAGCTCGAGTCCTTCGAGGCCGACCTCGACGTGGAGGGGCTCGAAGGCGGGCCGGTGCACGCGGTGTTCATCCGGGCGCCGGTCGTCGAGCGCGCCGGCGAGGACGTCGAGGTCCTGGCGAGCGTCGAGATGGGCGGGGTGAAGCTACCCGTCGTCTGCCGCTCGGGGGCGGCGACGGCCGTCGCGTTCCATCCGGAGCTGACCGGCGAGGACCGCCTGCACCGGCTGCTGCTCGAGGAGGTGGCGAGCCGGCGGAAGGGGGCGGGCGCTTGAGCCTGGAGGCGGCACGGGCGTCCGAGCCGCTCTACGTGCGGGACCCCGTGGCCTCCTACAACCCCGTCCAGTCTGAGGAGCGGCACGCCTCGCTGCGGCGGGACATCCGCCTTGTCGGCACTCTCCTCGGCGAGACGCTCGAGCGCCAGGAGGGCCGCGGGCTGCTCGACCTCGTCGAGGAGGTCCGCGCGGTGTCCAAGCGCCGCGGTGCCGGCAGGGGCCTGCCCGGCGGTGACGGCTCGAGCTCCCCGGTGGCCGACGAGCTCTCCGGCGTGGTCCGCAAGATGGGGGCCCCCACGGCGCTGCGCCTGGCGCGAGCCTTCGGGGCCTACTTCCAGCTCGCGAACGTCGTCGAGCAGGTCCACCGGACTGCGGAGCTGCGCCAGAACCGGCGGGACCGGAGGACCTGGCTTCGCGACGCGCTCGACCGGATCGCGGCGCGCGGGCTCGACGAGGAGCTCGTGCGCTCGACCATCTCTCGGCTCGAGCTTCGCCCGGTCTTCACGGCCCACCCCACCGAGTCGGCACGTCGCTCGGTGCTGACCAAGGTCGTCGCCATCGCCGACCTCGTCGAGGCGCTCGACCGCGAGCCGCCGGAGTTCGAGCGGGACCGGCTGGTACGGCGCCTGCGAGAGCTCGTCGACCTTCTGTGGCAGACGAGCGAGCTGCGCGCCGGCCGTCCCCGCCCCGAGGACGAGGCGCAGAACGTCCTGTACTACGTCGACCACCTCTACGACTCGGCGGTCCCGGCGCTGCTCGAGGAGCTCGACATCGAGCTCGCCCGGCGGGGGGTCGAGCTCGGCTTCGGCACCTCGCTCCTGCGCTTCGGCTCCTGGGTCGGGGGCGACCGCGACGGGAACCCCTCGGTGACGCCGGAGGTGACGGCGGAGGTGCTCGTGCTCCAGCACGAGGTCGGGACCCGCCGCGTCGTCCAGGCGCTCGACGAGGTCATCCTCGCCCTGAGCAGCTCGACGGCGATCGTCGGGGTCTCGGCAGAGCTCCTCGAGAGCCTCGAGCGCGACCGAGAGCTCCTCCCGGCGGTGCACGAGCACTACGTCCGACTCAACGCCGACGAGCCCTACCGGCTGAAGCTCTCCTACATCCGCCAGCGCGTCCTCAACACGAGGAGCCGCATCGCCTCGGGCGGCCGCCACGTCCCCGGCGTCGACTACCTCGGATCGGGCGAGCTCCTCGCCGAGCTGGGAGTGGTCCACCGCTCGCTGTTGCAGAACAAGGGCGAGCTCGTGGCAGAAGGCCTCGTCCGCCGGCTCGCCCAGCTCGTCGCGACCTTCGGGCTCCACGTGATGACGCTCGACGTCCGGGAGCACTCAGAGAAGCACCACGAGGCGCTCGCCCAGCTCTACGACCCGCTCGGCGAGCTCGACCGCGGCTACGCCGAGCTGTCGCGACCCGAGCGCCTCGCCCTGCTCTCGGCCGAGCTGGGCTCGCCCCGGCCGCTCACCTCCCCGTGGTCGCGTGTCGACGGGGGCGCCGAACGGACCGTCGCGACCTTCCGAGCGGTGGCCGAGGCGCTCGATCGCTACGGCGAGGGCGTGATCGAGAGCTACGTGGTCTCGATGACCCGGGGCGCAGACGACGTGCTCGCGGCGGTCGTGCTCGCGCGAGAGGCCGGCCTGCTCGACCTGCGCCGGGGAATCGCACGCATCGGCTTCGTGCCCCTGCTCGAGACCGTGGCCGAGCTGCGGGCCGCCGGCCCGTTCCTCGCGGCGCTGCTCGAAGACCCCGGGTACCGCAGGGTCGTCGAGGCTCGTGGCGGCGTGCAGGAGGTGATGCTCGGCTACTCCGACTCCAACAAGGACGCCGGGATCACGACCTCGCAGTGGGAGATCCACAAGGCTCAGCGGGTGCTTCGCGACGTGGCCCGGGCTCGGGGGGTCAAGCTCCGGCTCTTCCACGGCCGGGGTGGCACGGTCGGCCGCGGCGGGGGCCCCTCGGGCGAGGCGGTCCTGGCGCAGCCGCACGGCACGGTCGACGCCTTCTTGAAGGTGACCGAGCAGGGCGAGGTGATCTCGGACAAGTACGCCCTCGGCGAGCTCGGACGCGAGAACCTCGAGGTCCTGCTCGCCGCGGTGATCGAGTCGAGCCTGCTCCACCAGGAGTCTCGCCAGACGACCGAGACGCTCGATCGCTGGTCGGCGGCGATGGACGTGCTGTCGGCGGCGGCCGAGGCCGCCTACCGCCGGTTCGTCGGCCAGGAGGGGCTTGCCGAGTACTTCACGAGCTCGACCCCCGTCGCCGAGCTCGCCGAGCTCAACCTCGGCTCCCGCCCGAGCCACCGGCCCGGGGCGTCGACGGACCTCGCCTCGCTGCGCGCGATCCCCTGGGTGTTCGGCTGGACCCAGTCGCGCCAGATCGTCCCCGGCTGGTACGGGGTCGGCTATGCCATCGCCGCGGCGCGCGAGGCGGGCCTCGACGCCGAGCTCTCCGAGATGTACGAGAAATGGCCCTTCTTCCGGACCTTCATCGCCAACGTGGAGATGACGCTCGTGAAGACCGACCTCGTGATCGCCAGGCGGTACGCGGAGCGGCTGGCGCGCGAAGAGCTGATGCCGATCCTCGGCGAGATCGACCAGGAGCTCGAGCGCACGGTCGAGGGCGTGCTGGGCCTGACGGGGGAGAGGGAGCTGCTCGACTCCCGGCCGCTGCTCAAGCGGACCCTGCAGGTGCGCGACGACTACCTTCGCCCGATGCACTACCTGCAGGTCGAGCTGCTCGACCGGCGCCGACTCGGGGACGAGGACCCCGAGCTCCAACGGGCGCTGCTGCTCACCGTCAACGGGATCGCCGCAGGGCTCAGGAACACCGGCTGACGGCCGGAGGACGCCCAGGCGGCCGAGCGGGTCAGCGGTCTCGGTCGCTCACCCAGTAGTTCGGAGCGTCGTCGACGCCGGTGAGGTCGTGGGGGTGGCTCTCGCGCTGGGACTGCGGGGAGACCCGTATGAACTGCGCCCGGTCGCGCAGCTGGGCCACGGTGCGCGTCCCGCTGTAGCCCATCGCCTGGCGCAGCCCGCCGACGAGCTGGTGGACGACCTCGCCGAGCGGCCCGCGGTAGGGGACGTTGCCCTCGACCCCCTCGGGGATGAGCTTCTCGGCCTCCTCCACGTCCTCCTGGGAGTAGCGGTCCTTCGACCACGAGCGAGCCGCCATCGCGCCGAGGCTCCCCATCCCGCGGTAGCGCTTCATTGGCCGGTTGCCGATCATCGCGATCTCGCCGGGGCTCTCCTCCACGCCGGCGAGCAGGCCGCCGAGCATGACCGCATGCGCCCCGGCCCCGATCGCCTTGGCGATGTCGCCGGAGAAGCGGATGCCTCCGTCGGCGAGCACGCCCACGCCGTGACGGCGGGCCTCGGCACTGCACTCGCGCACCGCGGTCCACTGCGGGACGCCGATGCCGGTGACGACGCGGGTCGTGCAGATCGCGCCGGGGCCGATCCCGACCTTCACCACGTCGGCACCGGCGTGCGCGAGCGCCTCGGTTCCCGAGCGGGTGGCGACGTTGCCACCGATGATCACCCCGGCCTGCCAGTTCTCTCGCAGCTCGGCCACCGTGTCGAGCACGCGGTTCGAGTGCCCGTGGGCGGTGTCGACGCAGATCACGTCGACCTCGGCGTCGATCAGCGCCTTGGCGCGCGCCACGCCTTCGGCGCCGACGCCGATCGCCGCCCCGACGCGCAGCCGTCCCTCCCCGTCCTTGCAGGCCGCCGGGAAGGCCTCCTGCTTGGCGATGTCCTTCACGGTGATGAGGCCGCGCAGCCTCCCTTCGGCGTCGACGATCGGCAGCTTCTCGACCTTGGCCGCCTGCAGGATGGCGCGAGCCCGGCCGAGGTCGGTCCCGACCGGGGCGGTCACGAGGCCCTCGGCGGTCATCACGGCACGGACCTCGAGGGAGACGTCGTCGAGGAAGCGCAGATCGCGGTTGGTGACGATGCCGAGGAGGCGATCTTCGGGGTCGACGACGGGGACTCCGGAGATGTGGAAGCGCGCCATGAGCTCGCGTGCCTCGCGCACGGGGCGGTCGGGGAGGATCTTCACCGGGTTCGAGACCATCCCGGCCTCGGAGCGCTTGACCCGGTCGACCTCCTCGGCCTGCCGCTCGATCGGCATGTTGCGATGGATGACCCCGAGCCCGCCGAGGCGCGCGAGCGCGACGGCCATCCGGGACTCGGTCACGGTGTCCATCGCCGCCGACACGATCGGGATCCCGAGCTCGAGCCGGTCGCAGAGCTTCGTCGAGGTGTCGGCCTCCTGGGGCAGGACGTCGGAGCGCTGCGGCAGGAGCATCACGTCGTCGAAGGTGAGCGCCAGCCCCCCGAGGAGGCCAGGCTCCGCCGGTTCCATCGCCACCGTCCTCCCTCTGCTGCGCTGCGGCGGTTCGGGGCCAACCCTACCGGTCGGGCGAGGCCCCGGCTGCGTCAACCGAGGTGCAGGACCTGGGAGCAGACCGGCCATGCCGACCAGCCGACCCTCGCCTCCAGCTGGCGGGCGGCGCGGTCTTGGACGGCCGGCTGCGCGTTGTCGGGATAGCCGGTGTAGCCGAGCCACCACCAGGTCGTCGGTGCGAACTGGTAGGCGCCGAAGTAGCCGTTGCCCGTGTCCTCTCGGTAGTTGCCGCCGGACTCGCACATCCGGAGCGCGAGCCAGGGCCCTCCGGCCTGGGCTTCGGGGAGGGCGGCCCGGGGGTGCCGCAGGTCCGCGGCGAGCAGCTGGCGGACGAGCAGGTCGGCGGCGCGGCGCTCCCGGGGGGTGAGCATGCTCCGGGCGGGCCGGTAGCCGAGGAGGAGGTCGACGGCGAGCGGCTCGGCCGCCGAGAGGTCCGAGCGGAGGAAGTCGTAGACGGCGGCGCTCGCGGTTGCGGCGCGGCCCCGTCGCTGGGTGCGGGGGTGGCGCCCTTCCTGCGCCCGATGGCGGTGCGACGTGGCGCCGGCGGCGGCGCGCTCGTGGCCGAGCGTGCCGGCGGCGGCGAGGACGACGGTTGCGGTGGTGAAGACTGCGCGCACAGTGTGCTTGCGCATCTCGCGCCTCCTTGGATCTCGGACGGACCGTTGGTCCCAGGTGGGTGCTGAGCTGCGGGCACGCCGTCACTGATGCATTCGACTCGCGGCGTGCCGCCGGCAGGGCGAGGCACGCCGGGACGCGCGAGGCGACCGTACGAGGTGCGGACGGGAAGGCCCTTATCTGGTCGCCGTGGTGCTCCTTTCCCGCCCTGGCGGGCGTGCTCGTGGCGACGGTGCACGGGCGCGGACCGATGGCCTGCAAAGCGGTGCCGGGAGGGAGGTCGAGGGTTCGGGGGCGAAGAGGAGGCCACGCCCGAGACGACCCGGTGGCCGGTCGGCCAACCCCGTCCGTCGGTGGATGTGTCGTTGAGTGGCGCACACCCTAGCGGAGCGCCTTGGCCGGCGCAACCATTTGACCAGGTTCGGGCCGTGCCGGACGGCGCCGGGTACCATGACGCCGTGCCGACGGCCTCTGGTGAGCAGCATGTGCTCGTCGCCGGAGACCAGGAGGCGGTGGTCACCGAGGTCGGGGCAACGCTGCGCTCCTACGTCTGCGCCGGCCGGGACGTCTGCTGGGGCTTCGCCGCGGACGAGATCTCGGGCGGCGGGCGGGGCCAGGTGCTCGCCCCCTGGCCCAATCGGCTCCAGGACGGCGCCTATGAGTTCGACGGGCTGCGCGCGCAGGCGGCCTTGGACGAGCCTGGGCGCTCGAACGCGATCCACGGTCTCGTGCGTTGGGTCCCCTGGCGGCTGCTCGAGCGGAGCGACCCCGCGACGGTCCGTCTCGGCTACGTCCTGTTCCCGCAGCCGGCCTACCCCTTCCAGGTCCGCCTCGAGGTCCGCTACCGCCTCGATGCGCGCGGCCTCGGGGTGACGATCTCCGCGACCGGCGAGGGCGAGCGGCGCGCCCCGTTCGGGGCCGGCTTCCACCCCTACTTGAGCGTCTCTCCCGGGACCGTCGACGAGGCCCGGATCTCGCTCCCGGCCCGGCAGCGCCTCCTGCTCGACGGGCGGGGGCTGCCGATCGGGAGCGAGGACGTTGCCGGCACGCCCTACGAGGCGGTCGCCGGCCCCGCTGGGCTCGAGGCGCGCCCGGCGCTCGGCTCGATGCGCCTCGACGACTGCTTCGCCGACCTCGCCCTCGACGCCGACGGGCGCTGGAGGGCACGGCTCGCCACAGGGGAGCCCGGCTCGGTGACCGAGCTCTGGGCGGATGGGTCCTTCGGCTACCTGATGTGTTTCACCGGGGACTCGCTCCCTGCCGGAGACCGCCGGAGGGGGATCGCGATCGAGCCCATGACCTGCCCCCCCGATGCCCTGCGCAGCGGCGAGGGCCTGGTCGTGCTCGAGCCGGGCGAGCGGTTCGAGGCCTCCTGGGGGATCGTGCCGCCGGTCAGGGGTTGACCGGCGCGAGCGACCCGGGCCCCGGGCGCGAGGCTGGGTCACCGGTCGTCTTCGCCCTGGAGGGGGCCGCCAGCCGGCGGGTCGTCGTCCCCGCGGCGCTCGTCGGCGCCCTCGGCGGGCCCGGTGGCGTCGCGGCGGGCCCGCCGGCGGGCGGGGTAGCGACGCCGAGCTCGGCGGCGAGGTCGCCGGTCGTCACCGTGACGAGCGTGCCGTAGGGGTCCTCGGGGAACACCACCGCGGCGTTGGCGACGGGCAGCTCGACGCAGCCGTCGCTCTGGGGGAAGCCGTAGGAGGAGCGGACGAAGCCGTGGACTGCGTCGGAGCCGTTGAAGTAGGCGACGTAGGGGACCCCGGGGTCGTCGTAGGTGGTGCCGTCAGGGTTGGTGCCCGACATCGTCGTGGAGAGGTAGCGAAGGTACACAGGCCAGGTCCCGAGCGGCGTCTGCGCACCCTGGACTCCGGTGTTGGCGAGGCTGCTGTAGACCACGGCGCCGTCGCGCCAGACATAGAGCGTCTCCGGCTCGGTCTCGGTGACGAGCAGGTAGTCGTAGGGGCGGGTGGTCGCGTCGCGCCGGGCCACCGCTTCGAGCAGGGCCGCCCAGACGAGCGGGCCGGCGATGCCGTCAACGCCGAGGCCGTGGTCCGACTCGAAGGCCATCACCGCGCCCTGGGTGGCGGTGTTCCACACGCCCGGGCTCCATTGGGCGGCCAGCTGAGCGGGGATGTTGGAGAACCTCCAGACGAAGCGGCCCGGCCGCGGCTCGAGGGACACCGACGAGGGGCTGCGGGCCTCGGTCGCGAGCCCGGCGGCCGGCGAGGTGGCCGGGGCAGTGCCGGCGGGGTCGAAGGCGACCGGGAGGTAGCCGAGCTCCGCGAGGAGCTGCTGCAGGCGCAGGACCGGGACGCCGGCGACGGCGAAGTCGAACGAGAACGGCCGCCCGAGGTGCTGGCCTCGAGCGCCGGAGACCCCGCCGGCCCCGGCGGGGACCACGACTCGGACGCGCTCGTCCGGGATGAGGCGCTGTGCCGGGTGGAACACGAGCGTGCTGCTGCCGGCGCCGCTCCAGCTCCCCGCGAGATCGGGGGTGAGCCCCGGCATGACCGAGGTGGCGGCGATCGGTGCCGAGAAGCGGACGCTGAGGGTCGCGAGCGGCGAGACGCCCGTCTCCCCCCTGGCCGGCGACACGCCCACGACCTCGAGCGGCGGCGCCGGGGCAGGCCGGTCCTTGGCGCTCGAGCCAGCCCCGGCGCGCCTGGCGGGACGGTCGCTGCGCACCCTGCGGTCGGCTCTCGTGGCGATGGCGCCGGCGCCGTGGCCGACGAGCTCGACCGCCCCTCCGGCGAGCACCAGGGCCAAGGTCGCCCCTCCGATGGTCCACTTCAGCCGTCGCGCCGCCGCGCCGCCCACCGCGCCTCCTCGCCCGAAGGATCGCCCGCTCTCGCGCCCTCGCTCCCTGTCCCCACGCTACCGTCCGCCCCTGACGCCTCGACGACGAGGTCGAGCGCCCTGCGCACCCGGTCGACCGTCTCGGGGTCCTCGAGCTTCCGCCCGTTTGGTCCGAGGACGTAGAAGGCGTCGATCGCCCCGTGGCCGACCGTGTCGACGAACGCCGCCTGGATGTCGCACCCCTCGGCGGCGAGCGTTGCGGCGAGCTCGTGGAGCAGCCCGAAGCGATCGGGCCCCCTGACCTCGACGATCGAGGCGAGGTCCGAGGTCTCGCTGTCGATCATCACGTGCCGCTCGGGACGCAGCGCCGCGACGGCCCGTCGGCTCGGGGCGTAGGCGCTCTCGAGCTCGGCCAGGCGCTTGGCCACGTCGAGGTCGCCGAGCAGCGCCGCCTCGAGGTCCGCCTCGACGGCGGGCCACTCCGGCAGGCGGTCGAACTGGGGCTCGACGTCGAAGGTCTCGACCGCCATCCCTCCACCCGCGGAGGACGCCGTCGCCCGGCGCACGTTGCAGCGATTGAGCGCCAGGGCGCCCGCGGCGGCCGCGAGGAGGCCGGGACGGTCGGGGGCGACGACGGTGACCCTTCTGCCGGTCGCTCGGACGGCCAGGCGCCCCTGTGCGAGCAGCTCGGCCTCGAGCGGCGTCGGGGAGCACGGCTCGGGGCGCTCGAGCGGCTCCCCGTCGAGCAGGCGCCGGACCCGCTCGACGAGCTTGGCGACGAGGTCGGACTTCCACTGGCTCCACGCGAGGGGGCCGGTGGCCCGGCTGTCGGCCTCGGTCAGCGCCCGGAGCAGCTCGAGCGTCCTTCGGTCCTCGACGATGCGGGCGACCAGCCGGGTCGTCGCCGGGTCGTCGAGGTCCCGGCGGGTCGCGACCTCCGGGAGGACCAGGTGGTAGGTGACGATCCGGACGAGCGTCGCCACGTCCTGCTCGTCGTAGCCGATCCGCCGGGCGATCGTCTCGGCGAGCTCGCCCCCCGCCTCGCTGTGGTCGCCCCCGAACCCCTTGCCGAGGTCGTGGAGCAGGGCCCCCATCAGCAAGAGGTCGGTCCTTTCGACCTCGCCGGCATGCTCCGCCGCGCGGGCCACCGTCTCGAGCAGGTGACGGTCGACGGTGTAGCGGTGGTAGGCGTTGCGCTGCGGCCGGCTGCGCACCGCGGCCCACTCCGGCAGGAGCCGCTCGAACAGCCGGCGCTGGTCGAGCGCCTCGACGACCCCGACGACGGCATCCCCCGTCGCGAGCAGGGCGAGGAAGGCGTTCCGGAAGGCCTCGGGCCAGGGCTCCTCCGGCGTCGCGGCCTCGAGCTCGAGCCGGTCGAGGCTGGCGCGCTCGACCAGCACGCCTCGCTCCGCGGCGGCGAGGGCGAGGCGGACCAGCAGGCTCGGGTCGCTCGCCGGGTCGGCGTCCACGGCGAGGCCGGCCTCGCCGTCTCGCAGCACGATCCCTTCCCCGAGGGCGACCTCCTCGCGCGCCCCTGGCGGCACGCCGGGCGAGAAGCGTGCCGAGCGTGCCCTGCGCCAGCTCTCCCTTGCCGCCGAAGCGACCGATCGCCCTGCGTCGGCCAAGGCCGCCATCAGGGCATCGGCGCAGGAGAAGCCGAGCATCTCTGCGACCCGGTCCTGCTCTTGGAGGACGAGCCGGTCGCTCTTGCGCCCCGTCCGGCAGTGCAGCGCGACCCGAGCCGAGGTGACCAGCTCCTCGACGCCCTCGGGCGGCGCCTCGGCGGCGTCGGGGAGCGCGGCGCGAAGGGCGCGCAGCGCCGCGAGGTCACGGAGCCCCCCCTCGGAGTGCTTGAGGTCCGGCTCGAGGAGGAAGGCCAGCTCGCCGGCGTCCCGATGCCGGGCGGCGCAGGCGGACTCGAGCTCGGGGAGGAACGTGGTGCGCTGGCGGCGCCAAAGCTCCCTCGCACCGGCGACGACCGCACCGGCGAGGCGGGCGTCTCCGGCCACGAGCCGAGCGTCGAGGAGCCCGAGCACGGCCTTCAGATCGCCTCGGGCCACCGACAGCGCCTCGCCTCGGGTGCGCACGCTGTGGTCCAGCGACATCCCCTCGTCCCAGACCGCGTACCAGATCGCCTCGGCGACCCGAGCCCAGCCGCGACGGGCGCGGCGGAGAAGGACGAGGTCGAGGTCGCTCCCCGGGCAGAGCGCCCTGCGGCCGTAGCCGCCGACGGCGAGCAGGGCATAGCCGGTCGGGCGGCCCCCGGTCGCGCGCTCGAAGACCTGGCCAAGCCAGGCGTCGGCGAGGGCGGAGTAGCGGGCCGGCAGCTCGCTCGGGCGCAGCTCGCCCGAGAGGACCCGGGCGACGAGCTCGTCCCGGGCGGACTTGAGCGGCCCCGGGCCTGTCCCGGAGCGCTCGCGGTCTG
>JAJYNS010000059.1:0-46762 GCA_021786195.1 Actinomycetes bacterium
CTAGGGCTCCTTGATCCAGGGCCGGACGACCGCCTTGAGGATCGAGGGATCCTCGTGCGAGGCGAGCAGCGCCTCCGCCGAGCGCGCGAGCGGGTACACGGCGTCGACGAGCTCGTCCAGCGGCACCCGGCCCGATCGGGCGAGGGAGATCGCACGAGGGTAGGTGTTCGCGTAGCGGAACGTCCCGGTGACGACGAGCTCTCGGGACTGCAGCACGCTCAAGGGGAGGCGGATCTCGTCCCTGGCGGACATGCCGATCGCAACCGCCCGGCCCGCGGGACGCAGCGCTCCCAGGTTCTCCCAGAGGGCATCGCTCGCCCCGGAGCACTCCAAGAGGACGTCGTAGCGCGCCCGCCGGCCCTCTTCCGGAGTGAGGACGCGCAGCCTCCCGAGCCGACCGACACGGCCTGCCCGGCGCTCGTCGATCTCGACGAGCGCCGCTTCGGCGCCGAGCGCTTCCGAGACGAGGCCGCAGAGCACCCCGACCGGACCCGCGCCGACGACGAGGACCCGATCGGCCGGACGTAGCCCGGCCTTCTGGGCGGCCCAGACGGCCACGGAGAGCGGCTCGACGAGCGCCGCTGCGTCGTCGGAGAGCGTGTTGGGAACGGGGTGGCAGAAGTCCTCCGGCATCGTGACGAAGCGCTGCAGCGACCCGTCGACCGGCGGCGTCGCCATGAACACGACGTCGGGGCAGAGGTTGTAGCGTCCGGCCTTGCACTGCTCGCAACGACGGCAGGGCACCCCCGGCTCGATCGCCACCCGCGACCCAAGACGGTGGAGCGTCGCGCCCGGGCCCGATGCGACGACGACGCCGGAGGACTCGTGGCCGAGGACGAGCGGTGCCTCGACGACGAAGTCGCCGATGCGCCCTTCGGAGAAGTAGTGCGTGTCGGAGCCGCAGACGCCGACCGAGCGCACCGCGAGGAGCACCTCGCCGGGACCGGGCTCGGGGACGGCCACCTGCTCGAGGCGGATCTCGCCGGGGCGGAGGAGCACCGCCGCCGGCTGCTGCTTCGGCCGCTCCGCCTGGTACGCCTCGAGCGCTTCCTGGGCGCTGCGATCCTCGGTCGTCATCTTGGCCCCTTTCGGCTGCTTGGTGTGCCGACGCTCGCCGGGTCGAAGAGCCTTGCCGGGTGCGCCCTTCTGTCGCGGGCGGCCGGTCACCGACCCCGGCCGGACTCGCCTCGCTCGATGTCCACGACGTCGTCGTCGGTCAAATCGAGCTCCGCCGCCCCGAGGATCGCGTCGACCTGGTCAGGCGAGCGAAAGCCGACGATAGCCCCGTCGACCGCCGGGTTGCGAAGTGCCCAGGCGACTGCGACCGCACCCGGGGTGGTGGCGTGCCGGTCGGCGACGGTGCGCAGGCGATCGACGAGCTCCAGATTGGACGAGAGCGCGGGCTCCTGGAAGCGCGGGTCGCGTCTTCGCCAGTCGTCCTCTGCGAGCCCGCCGATGCGCGCCCGGGTCATCTTCCCGGTCAGCAGGCCCGATCCCATGGGCGAGTAGACGATGACGCCGATCCCTTCGCGCTCGCAGTAGGGGAGCAGTTCCTGCTCCGCTCGGCGCTCGATCAGCGAGTACTCGGGCTGGAGCGTCTCGACCGGCGCGATCTTCTCGACCCGCCGGAGCTGCTCGAGGTCGAAGTTGGAGACGCCGATGTGGCGAACGAGACCCCGCTCTTTCAGCTCGACGAGCGCCGACCAGCCCTCTTCGATGTCGGCGTCCGGGTTCGGCCAATGGATCTGGTACAGGTCGATCACGTCGATGCCGAGGCGTCCGAGGCTGGACTCGGCCTCGCGCAGTATCGAGTCACGCCGCAGGTTGTGGACGACCCGTCTGTCGGGGCCCTCGAGCAACGAGCACTTCGTGAACACGTACGGGCGTTCGGCAAGGCCCTTCAAGGCGCGCCCCACGACGAGCTCGGATCGGCCGAACCCGTAGGCGGCCGCGGTGTCGATCCAGTTGACGCCGCGCTCGAGTGCTCGGTGGATGGCGCCGATCGAGTCCTCGTCGTCCTGAGGACCCCAGCCGTACTCCCACCCGCCGCCTCCGATCGCCCAGGTCCCGAGCCCGATCCGGGTGATCTCGAGGCCGGTGCGCCCGAGCTGCACGGTGCCGAGCGATGCCTGGTGCATAGGACCTCCCGTGGGGTCTCGACGGCCGCGGCAAGACGCCTTCGATATTAGGGCGCAGGGGTGCCCTTTCGGCCGTCCGCGTGCAGGAGACGCGCCGGGGTCGCCGCCTCGAGGACCGTGGCCGTCGAGCGCGGCCGCGTCGTTCTCGGACCGGCCGGGGCCGCACCGGTCCCGGCCCTGAGGAGCGACGTACGATCGGGCGGGTCATGCCGGCGGGCTTCGGGGAGCTGGTCCCCCGATCGCCGTGCCTGCGGCGTGGAAGACGAGGAAGGAGCGGGGGTTGATAGATTTCAGCGACCGGAGGCAGGTCGCCAAGGCGATCCAGTACACGAACGTGGCGCCGAACCTCACGCGGGACGAGGCGGTCCGCCACGTCGAGGCCTGTGCCGAGCACGGCTTCGACGCCGCGATGATCTCCCCGTGCTACTGCCGGCTGGCCGCTGACATCCTGAAGGGGACGGACGTCAAGGTCGCGACGACCCTCAACTTCCCGCAGGCGAACGACACGCTCGAGATGAAGCTGGCGGCCCTTCGGGAGCTCGCGAGGACCGGCGCCCAGCAGCTCGACTTCCCGCCGAACCCCGGGCTGCTGATCGGTGGCGACCTCGAGCTCTACGCGCAGGAGCTTCGCGAGGTGACCCGGGTCGCCCACGAAGAAGGCCTCGTCGCAAAGGCGATGCTCGAGTACGGGTTCCTTGACGAGGAGCACAAGGCGTTGGCGGCGAGGATGGCGACCGAGGCGGGACTCGACTGGATAAAGAACTCCTCGGGCTGGGGAGCCGGCGGGTGCGCGGCGACCGTCGAGGACGTGAGGATCCTCGTGGCCAACACCCACGCGCCTACCCGGGTGAAGGTGTCCGGCAAGGTCAACTCGCTGGAGAAGATGAAGGCGCTGTTCGAGGCGGGCGCCGAGCTCGTGGGCACGAGCAGCGGTCCGCAGATCCTCGAGGGGCTCGAGGGCGATGCAGAGGCCTATTGAGCGGCGGCCGGACAAGGGGCGCGGCCGAGAGGGCGCGAAGGTCTGTGTCCTCGGGAGCTTCGCCGAGGCCCTGGTGATGACGGCGGAAAGGCTGCCCCAGCCTGGAGAGACCGTGCTCGGCCGAGACTACCGGGAGACCTTCGGCGGCAAGGGATCCGACATGGCGGTGCAGGCGGCCCGGCTCGGCGCGGCCGTGTCGTTCCTCGGCGTGGTGGGCGACGACGCGTTCGGTCGAGGCTTCCTCGACTTGATGCGAGCGGAGGGCGTCGACGTCTCGCACTGCCGGGTCGTAGGCGAGCTGAGGTCGGGGGTCGGGATGGTGATCAAGGACGCCGAGGCTCGCAACCTCATCGTCGTCGACCCGGGGGCGAACGCCCTGTTCTCCCGGGAGGACGTCGACGCCGGCCGCGCGGCGATCGCCGCCTGCGACGTCTTGCTCGCCCAGTTGGAGATCCCGCTCGACACCGCGCTCTACGGCCTCGCGCTCGGAAGGGAGCTCGGCGTGACCACCGTGTTGAACCCGGCCCCCGCTGTCGACCTGAGGGGCGTCGACCTGTCCTTTGTCGACGTCATCACGCCGAACGAGACCGAGGCGCGGGTCTCGGCCGGCCTGCCCCCCGGCTCGGCGTTGCCGGACCGATCGGTCGCCGCGCTGTTGGCCGAGCGTGGACCGGGAGCGGTCGTGATCACAGGAGGCGGCCGGGGTGCCGAGATCTTCGCCGACGGCCTGCACGAGCGCGTGGCCGCGCCGCAGGTCCAGGTCGTCGACTCCAACGGCGCCGGCGACAGCTTCAACGCCGGCCTCGCGGTCGGGCTCGGCGAGGGGCTGCCGCTGCCGGAGGCGACGCGCTTCGCCGTCGCCGTCGCGACCCTGTCCTGCACGAGGTGGGAGACCGTGCCCTCCTACCACCGGCGCGACGAGGTCGAGAGCTACCTCGCAGGTGCGGCGGTGCCGCGCTCGGCGCGAGAGCAGCGCGCCGCAGGCGGGAGCGCCTGAGGAGGAGCGCCAGAGGAGAGGAGTCCACCGTCGTGCAACCCAACCGGATCTTGCACCCCGAGCTGGCGAGGGGGCTCGCCCAGCTCGGGCACACCGACGTCCTCCTGGTCACCGATGCCGGCTTTCCCATCCCGAGGGACGCGAACGTCGTGAACCTCGGGCTCGTCGCCGGGACCGTCGACGTCCTCGAGATCCTGCGCGTCCTCAGGCAGCACCTGTTCGTCGAGGAGGTTCGCTTTGCGCGGGAGGTCAAGACCCGTTACCCGGCGCTGTACTCCCAGGTGCAGGAGATCTACACGGGCTCGGGTGCCACGTTCGTCCCCGCGCCGCACGAGGAGCTCGTGTCGACCTGGGCGCCCAGGGCGAAGATGATCGTTCGTTCCGGGTCGCTGACGGCTTGGGCGAACTTCGCCCTCGTGGCCTCGACCGATCCGTTCGCCTGGTTCCGGGAGGAGGAGATGGTGGAGCCTCTGCCGACCTACCTCGAGCGGCGGCAGAGGATCCTCCGCAACGTGGTGCCCGACTTCTCGGACTGAGCCGTTCCGGGCGCGCTCGCCGACGGTCGTCCACCGGCTCACGCGGCCGGCGCCGCGAGCTTCTCGGCGGGGGATGCAAGGATGTGCTCGGCGGCGATCCTGCCGGAGTCGCAGAGGGCAAAGGAGCTGTCGATGGCCGAGCTGGTGGTCGAAGGTGACGAGCTGGTCCTGCGCCTCAACCGGGTGGAGAAGCTCGAGGCCGTCCACGGCGACCTGAGGGCGCCCCGGTCGAGCGTCCGCTCGGTGCAGGTGCTGGAGGACGCCCACGAGGCGGCCGACCACGGGATGAAGGTGGGGGAGCGGCTCCCGGGCTACTCGGAGGTCGCCACGGTCCTGACAGCCGGTGAGCGGCTGTTCGCGGTGGTCCACCACGACACCCCTCGAGGCGTGCGCGTCGACTTCCAGGGCGGGGACTACGACGCGTGGATCGTGGGCTCGCCGGACCCCGAGTCGCTCAAGCGGCGCATCGAGAACTGACGTCGGGGCCCACGCGTGCGCCGCCTCGCGGGGCGACGCGTGCCGCGCCGGCGCCTGGCCGGGGCCAAGCCCTCGACTACGGCTCGGCCGTCGAGCCCGCCTCCAGCGCGAGCAGGCGTCGCTTCACGGAGATGCCGCCGCCGTACCCGCCGAGGCTACCGTCGCTCCGCACCACCCGATGGCAGGGCAGGACGATTGGCACCGGGTTCGTCGCGCAGGCGCTGCCGACGGCCCTGACCGCCCTCGGGCTGCCGACGGCGGACGCGACCTCGGTGTAGCTCGCGGTCGAGCCGTAGCGGATCCCGGGGAGCAGGCGAAGGACCTCTCGGCGAAAGCCGTGGGCGAGGCGGAGGTCGAGGGGGACGTCGAAGGCGCGCCGCCGGCGAGCGAAGTACTCCTCCAGCTGGCGGGTGATCGCCTCGAGCTGGAAGGGCGCTTCGAGCAGCCTCGGGCTGACGCGAGCCGCGAGCTCGGCGAGGACGCGGTCGCGGCCTTCCGAGGCGAAGGCCACCCGGACCAGCCCGGTCGGGGTGGCGGCGAGAAGAAGCTCGCCGACGGGCGAGTCGATCGTCCGGTAGGCGACGTCGAGCAGGTCCTCGGCGGCGGCGCGCGCCGCCAGGCGCCGCCGCAGGAGCCCGAGCCTCTCGCCGTCGGCGGCCTCCTCGAAGGCGGTGGCGACGATCGGCAGGCGCCGCGGGGCGCTCATCCGACCTCCTCTCCGAGCGCCGAACGGAGCGAGGCGATGCCGTCCGCCGCGGCGCGCCTCGCCGCCGCCTCGGTCGAGCCGATGAGCTGCGCGACCTGCGCGTAGGGCAGGTCGGCGAGGTAGTGGTAGACGACCGCGCCCCGCTGCCTGGCGGACAGCGCGTCGAGGGCGCTTCGTAGCTCGTCGTCCTGCTCGCCCGGCAATCCGAGGGTGCTGGTCTGCTCGGGCAACGGGTCCATGGCGAGGGCGGCGCGCCCGGAGGTCCTGGAGCGGTCGATCGCCTTGTGGCGGGCGATTGTGAGCAACCAGGCGCGGATGTTGCTGTCGGGGCGAAGCCTGGGGTACGCGGCGAGCGCCGCGAGGAACGTCTCGGACCACAGGTCCTCGGCGTCGTCGCGCCCGACGAGCGCGCGACAGGTGCGGAGCAGCACGTGCCCGTGCTGCTCGACGACCGACTGGAACGGCGGATTGCTCACGGCCGGGAGATCCTCGCACGCGCTCGAGGACCGATCCCCTGCGACGGCGACCGGCGGCTCACGAAGGACTGAACGTCGCGACGCCCCGGTGCGTGAGGTCCCGGTCCCGCAAGCGGGGCTGCGTCGGGTGCAGATCTGGAGGGCTGCGCGGGAAATGGACCGGCGACGGCCCGGCCGGGCGGCCCGAGGGTGGGCGTCGAGCCGTTAGCATCCTCGTCGTGCCCGTCGAGCGAGTGAGAGGCGCGCGGCAGATGGGTCCCTCGACCGCTCCCGGCGAGGTGGCCGGCGCGGACCTCCACGACCTTGACCACTCCTTTGCCGAGACGCTCATCTCGGGGCGCGGCGCCCTCGCGGCCGCGTTGCCCTCCAGGCGCGAGGTGGAGTGCCTCGTCGACGAGATCTTCGGGCTGTTCTTCCCGCGGAGCGCGTCCGATCTCGCGGCCGGCGAGGACGAGGTGCAGGCCCGGCTGACCCTGCTCCGTGCCGACCTGGCCCGGGTGCTGTGCGCGGTCGTTCCCTCCGAGCGCTCCGAGGCGCTCTCGGGGCGGTTCTCCTCGATGCTGCCCGAGATCTACGGGCTGTTGCGTGCGGATGCCGAGGCCATGCTCTCCGGTGACCCGGCCGCCGAGAGCCTCGAGGAGGTGATCGCCGCCTATCCCGGGTTCCTCGCCATCGCCGTGCACCGGCTGGCGCACGGCCTGCACCGTCTCGAGGTCCCGCTCCTGCCGAGGCTGTTCGCAGAGGTCGCCCACGCCCGTACCGGGATCGACATCCACCCCGGGGCGGTGATCGGCCGCTCCTTCTGCATCGACCATGGGAGCGGCGTCGTCATCGGCGAGACGGCCGTCATCGGCAACGACGTGAAGATCTACCAGGGAGTCACGCTCGGCGCCCTCAGCGTCGCCAAGAGCGAGGCGGGAAAGAAGCGCCACCCGACGATCGAGGACCGGGTCGTGATCTACGCCAACGCGACGGTGCTCGGTGGGGACACGACCGTCGGCCATGACAGCGTCGTCGGAGGGAACGTGTGGCTCACCACGAGCGTCCCTCCGTCCTCCTACGTCTACCAGACGAGCAAGGTCCGGGTGAGGCGCGTCTCGGATACCCTCGAACCTCTCGACTACGCGATCTGACCCGGAGGGAGTGCACGACCTTGCCCTACGACGACATCCTTGCGACGATCGGTGGCACCCCCCACGTCCGCATAAACCGGATGTTCGACCCGAGGGTCAGCGTCTGGTTCAAGCAGGAGCGAGCGAACCCCGGAGGGAGCATCAAGGACCGCATCGCCCTCGCGATGGTCGAGGACGCCGAGCGGCGTGGCGTGATCGGTCCGGACTCGGTGATCGTCGAGCCCACGTCCGGCAACACCGGGATCGGCCTCGCGCTTGTGTGCGCAGTGAAGGGTTACCGCCTCGTGCTGTGCATGCCCGAGTCCTTCTCCCTCGAACGGCGGCGCCTGATGAAGGCGTACGGCGCCGAGCTCGAGCTGACGCCGCGTGAGCTCGGGATGAAAGGCGCCATAGCGAGAGCCGAGGAGCTCCGGGCGGAGATCCCCGGCTCCTGGATCCCTCAGCAGTTCGAGAACCCTGCCAACGTGGAGGCACACCGGCGCACGACGGCCGAGGAGATCGCCCGTGACTTCCCCGACGGCCTCGACTTCCTGATCACGGGGGTCGGCACGGGCGGGCACATCACCGGCTGCGCGGAGGTCCTCAAGACCAGGTGGCCCGAGCTCAAGGTCTTCGCAGTGGAGCCGACGCTCTCCCCGGTGCTCTCCGGCGGCGCCCCGGGACCGCACGGGATCCAGGGCATCGGGGCCGGCTTCGTCCCGGCGATCCTGCGCAGGGAGCTCCTCGACGGCGTGATCCAGGTCTCGCCCGAGGAGGCGGCCGAGCACGCCCGCAGGTGCGCCCGAGAAGAGGGCGTGCTCGTGGGCGTGTCCTCGGGCGCCTCGCTCGCCGCCGTGGGCAAGGCCGTGCCGGACATGCCCGACGGCGCCCGAGTCCTCACCTTCGCCTACGACGGCGGAGAGCGTTACCTCTCCGTCGAGGGCCTGTTCTCCTGATGCTCACCCCGGGGCGCGGGCGACGGTGAGCTCGCGGGCCTCCGCGTAGCGCTCCCGCACGAACGGGGTCGCCTCGGCCTCGAAGGCGGCGCCCCCGCTGGTAGTCCAGGCGGGAGGCTCCTGCCCCCCAGCCAGCACCCATCCAGCCTGCCGGGCTGCGCCATCGGCCACGTACTCGCCCTCGGGCGCGACGAGCACCGGACGCCCGAAGACCGCTGGCGCGATGCGCCGGACCGCTTCGGAGCGGCTGCCGCCTCCGATGAGCACCACCCGGCTGAAGCGGACGCCCTGGGCGACGAGCGCGTCGAGCGCGTCGGCCATGAGGCACAGCAGGCCCTCGACCGCCGCCCGGGCGAGATGGGCCGGGGTCGAGGTCGCCAGCCGCATGCCGTGCAGCGCGCCGGTCGAGTCGGGCCGGTTTGGCGTGCGCTCCCCTTCGAGGTAGGGCACGAGGACGAGGCCGCCGGCGCCGGCGGGCGCCTCGAGCGCGAGGCGGTCGAGCTGCGCGTGGTCGACGCCCAAGAGGCTGCAGGCGGCGTCGAGGACCCGGGCGGCGTTCAGCGTGCAGACGAGCGGCAGGTACCGGCCTGTCGCGTCGGCGAACCCGGCAACGTAGCCGCTGGGGTCTGCGGTGGGCGTCTCGCACACGGCGAACGCGGTGCCCGAGGTCCCGAGCGACACGACGACGTCGTCCGGCGTCGCGCCGACGCCGAGCGCGGCCGCGGCGTTGTCGCCGGTCCCGGGCCCGAGGAGCACCCCCCCGGTGGTCGCTCCCGCCGCCTCGCTCGGACCGAGGACCTTCGGGACGAGCGCGCTTCTGCCGAGGCCGCGCTCGAAGAGGTCCATCCGGTAGGACCCGGTTGCCGGAGACCAGTAGCCGGTGCCGCTCGCGTCGCCGCGGTCGGTGACGAGCCGATCGAGCGCCGCAGGCGTCTCTCCGGGACCGGGCGCCGCGCCGTCCGGGCCGTGGCCGCCGAGGCGCCAGGTGAGCCAGTCGTGGGGCAAGCAGACGGCGGCTACCCGCCGGGCGGACTCCGGCTCGTGCTCGGCGAGCCAGCGCAGCTTCGTCACGGTGATCGCCGCCACCGGCACCGTCCCGACCGCCTCGGCCCAGGCGCGGGCCCCCACTTCGCCGCCGCCGAGCTCGGAGACGAGGTCGGCCGCGGCGCGCGCCGACCGGGTGTCGTTCCACAGCAGCGCGGGGCGCACCACCCGGCCGGCCTCGTCGAGGCAGACCATCCCGTGCTGCTGGGCGGCGACGGCGACGGCGGCGACGTCATCGAGCCCTCCGGCCTGCTCGAGCGCGACCTGGAGCGCCGACCACCAGCGTGCCGGGTCGACCTCCGTCCCCTCGGGGTGTGGGGCGCGTCCCTCTCGGACGAGCTCGCCGCTGTCGAGATCGCGGACCACGACCTTGCAGGACTGGGTCGAGGAGTCGACGCCGGCAACTAGTGTCATCGCTGGTTCTCCTTCCGTCGCCAGCTACCGACCGACCATGCGGACGGGTAGCTTCGACCAGCTCGGCATCTTACGGGCCGGGCCCTCGGGAGACAGAGGACGGAGGCTCAGGTGGAGGACCTTTCGACGGCCGGCCATGCGGGCAAGACCTATCGCATGGGGCGCATCTTCGGCGCCGACGGGCGCACGCTCGTGCTGCCCCTCGACCACGGCACGATGCTCGGGCGGGTCAGCGGCCTCGAGGACCCGCTCGCCGCGATCCGGCGGTTCATCTCCTTCAGGTGCGACGGCTTCCTCCTCGGTCCCGGCGTGACGGCGCGCAGCGCATCCCTCTTCGCAGGTCGAGGCGCTCCGGCGCGGATCCTCACCCTCGACTCCTACTGGAAGGGACGCGAGGTGGGCGTGAGCTCGATGATCGCGACGGCGCAGCGCGCCGCGGCGCTCGGCGTCGACGGCGTGAAGATGCTCATGCCCTGGAACGTCGGGGCCTCGGAGCGGGCCGCGGTCGTCGCGCTGCTCGCCGCCCTCGTCGAGGCGGCAGACCCGCTCGGGCTCCCGGTCATGGCGGAGCCGATCGCCTACGAGGCACCACGGGGACCCGAGGCCGTCTCGGTCGAGGCGGACGGGTGCCGGGTGGCGGTCGAGCTCGGGGTGGACATCGTGAAGGTTGCCTACCCGGGCGACCCCGGCACGTTCGGCGAGTGGTGCGCAGAGCTCCACGTGCCGGTCGTCGTGCTCGGAGGTCCGGGCGGCGAGGGCTCCGGGGAGATCGTCTCCGAGGTCGCCCAGGCGATGGCGGCCGGGGCGAGCGGCGCCATCGTGGGCAGACGCGTCTGGCAGCGCCCGCCGGAGGAGGCCGAGCGGGTGCTGGAGGAGCTGCACGCCGTCGTCCACCGTTCCTCGGGCGCCGTGTAGACGCCGGTCCGGCGCCGGCCGACGAGCTCGGGTTGCCGGTAGCTCAGATGGCTTCCGCCGAACCCGACCCCGTGCCGACCCGTGGTCTGCGTGGGGGGAGGTCCGGCAAGGCTGCCGGGCGGGCGCCCGCTCTCGAGGGCGGCCCAAGCGGCGCCCCCGGAGTCGGCCGATGGCACCTGCTCGCCTCGGCGCGAACCCGGGACCGCCGATAGGCGAGCAGTGCCGCCTCGACATGCCTTGCGAGATCGCCCGGCTGCCAGGCGCAGGCGTCCTGGAGCGTCGTGATCTCCGCCTCGAGCGGCAGCAGCACCTGGCGCTGGAGATCCTCGATCGGCCCGAGGATCGTCCCCAGCCTGACGACGAGCGTGGCGAGGTACGAGCGCGCCTCTCGCCAACGCTCGCCGGGGTGGACCCACCACCTCGCCTCGTGGGTCGCCTCCATGCGGAGGTCGCGCTCGCCGCCGTGGGCGAGCAGGTTCGTCCAGGCCCAGACCGGGACTGCGACGCCGCTGGCCTCGAGACGCTCTGCGATCCTTCCGTCGAGGTACGCCTCGGCCTCGTCGGCAAGGTCGTAGCAGGTCTCGTGCTCGACGGCGGTCCGGGCCGGCCAGCCGCCCCCCGATCCCGGCCTGACGCTCATCTCCCACATCCTGCCCGCTCCCGGGTGAGGAGCGGTGGCTTTCACCTTGCCGCCCCTGCGTCGCGGCGGTCGGGCGACCTGGCTTGCCGGCCATCCAGCCTCGAGACGGGCCGCTGGCTCGCGTCGAGGCGGGCGTGCGAGGATTCGCCATGATTCCACTGCTGGTGCTGGGCGAGGAAGACGTCCGCCGGCTGCTCCCCCTGGACGAGCTCGCGGACGCCTTGAAAGTGGCGCTCGTCGCGACCAGCGAGGGCAGGGCCAGCGTGCCTGCGCGCATCGCCGCGACCACGCGGTCGGGTTGGGTCGGCGCGATGCCGGGCTTCGTCCCAGGACTTGGGCTCGCAGCCAAGCTCGTCAGCGTGTTCCCCGCCAATCGGGACCAGGGGATGCCGTCGCACCGGGCGCTCCTCGCCGTCTTCGACGACAAGACGGGCACGCCGGTCGCCCTCCTCGGCGCCGAGCACCTCACGGCGATCCGGACGGCGCTGACGGCGGTGATCGCCGCGCGGGCCCTCATGCCGGAGGAGGCGGGTGACGTCGCCGTCCTCGGCGCCGGCGCCCAGGGCGAGGCACATGTCGTCGCGCTCGGCCACGCGCTCGCCGGGCGGCGACTTCGCCTCTGGTCTCGTGACGCCCAGGCTGCCGCCGAGCTCGCCAGGCGCCGTCGCGTTGACGCCGTCCTGTGCAGGAGCGCGGAGGAGGCCGTGCGCGGCGCGAGCGTCGTGTTCTGCTGCACCGACGCCCGCTCGCCGGTCGTCGAGGACGACTGGGTCGCCGCCGGCGTGCACGTCAGCTCCGTCGGGAGCGGGGCGGAGCTGCCCGGGGCGCTCCTCGAGCGCTCCCGGGTCGTCGTCGAGCACCGGGACGCCGCCGGTCCCCCTCCGGCGGGCGCGCCCGAGCTGCAGGGATGGGACCCGGCGTCGCTCATCGAGCTCGGCGAGATCCTCTCGGGGCGCAGCCCGGGCCGGAGGAGCAGGGACGAGATCACGGTGTACAAGTCGACCGGCCACGCCTCGGAGGACGTCGCAGCGGCGGCGGTCGTGCTGAGGAGGGCGGCACGACTCGGCGCCGGCACCACCGTCGAGCTCTGAGGTCGCACCCCTCGCTGGCGGTCCTGCGCCGGCCGAGGCCATCCTGAAGGGGTTCGGCGTCGTCACGATGTCGGGGAAGAGGAGACCGCGGTGCAGATCGTGAGGTACGAGGATCCCTCGACGGGTGCTCCACGCCCCGGTCTTCTCGTGGAAGAGCACCTCGTGGCGATCCCCCAGGTCCCCTCGCTCGCCGAACTGTGGGCGCTCGAGCTCGAGGAGCTGCGGGCGCTCGTCGAGGACGCCGGGGCCCGGGGTCCGGCCGTGGACGGCGGGGCGCGCCTGCTCGCGCCGGTCGACGGGCGCACCGAGGTCTGGGCCTGCGGCGTGACCTACGAGATCTCCCGCCAGGCCCGAGTGGAGGAGAGCGAGCACTCGGCCGACGTCTACGAGCGGGTGTACGACGCCGAGCGACCCGAGCTGTTCTTCAAGTCGGTGCCGTGGAAGGTCGTCGGCGAAGGCGGGTCCATCGCCATCCGCGAGGACTCCACCCTCGACGTCCCCGAGCCCGAGCTCGCCGTCGTGGTCGGTGCCGGCGGGCAGATCCTCGGCTACACGATCTGCGACGACGTGTCCTCCCGCTCGATCGAGGGCGAGAACCCGCTCTACCTCCCCCAGGCGAAGATCTACCTCGGTGCCTGCGCCCTCGGCCCCGGCGTCACCCCCGCGTGGGAGGTCGCCGACCCCTGCTCGCTCGGCATCGAGCTCGAGATCGAGCGTCACGACGAGCTCCTGTGGTCGGGGGCGACGACGACGGCACTGCTGCACCGGCGGCTGGACGAGCTCGTCGCCTATCTCCGCCGCGCCGACTACTTCCCCGCAGGCGCGGTGCTCTCGACGGGAACGTGCCTCGTGCCACCGGCTCCTTGGTCCCTCGAGGAGGGCGACACCGTCCGGATACGGATCGAGGCCCTCGGGACGCTCACGACTCGGGTCGTGAGGGGGCTCGACGGGGCCCGTGCGGAGATGCGCTAGCGGCCGGCACGCGCCTGCGGGCAGGCGGCACCGGGGACGCCTCGGGTCCTTCCCGGGTCCTGAAAGGTGAGGGGACCGATCCCGACGACCCGGTCCTGCTTCTCGACCCGCTCGGTCGCGTCGGGCTCACGGGCCGCGCGGCCCGAAGACGAGCACCGGCACGACGCACTCCTCGAGCGAGCAGCCGCCATGGACGTATCGCCCCTCGGGCCCCTGTCCCCATCGGGGGTTCTCGCGAAAGCCGTGGTCTGCAAGCACGACGAGCGGGACGTCGGCCCGCAGCGCGCCGAGAGAGGCGACGGCGCGCCGGTCGAGCGCCACCGCGGCCTCGTCGACGAGCGCGGCGGGCTCGACCGAGCTGCGGTGGAGGCGCTCGTCGAGACCGGTCGCGACCGCGACCGAGATGGGAGGGCCCGCGTCCCACAGCGCCCGCACCTCTTCGGCCCGGTGGTCGCGGTCGGCGCCGACGACGACGGCGACCTCGTGGCCGAGATGTGCGAACGGCCTTGCCGGCTCCGTGCCCTCGCCCTGCGCCGAGCCGCCGGGCACGGGCCGGCCGAGGCTGAGGGCGGCGAGCGACTCGGCCGTGCGGGTCGGCTCGGGGACGACCGCCCACCGGCGGGTGAGCCGCCGCCCGGGAAGCGTGCGCCGCAGGGCGGGCAGGAGGCGTGCCGAGACGTCGGCCCGCATCGCGTCGACGAGCAGCACCGCGACGCGGCCGTGCTCGGCGAGGAGCGGCTCGACGACCCTCTGGCCGATCTCGTGGACGAGCATGCAGCCGGGGAAGCCGGCGTCGGCCTGGCGGCGGAAGACCGCCTCCGCCTGCCGGCGGAGGCGGGTCGCCCCACCGCGCAGGGCCTCGACGGCGTCGCTGCCGACCAGGGCTGCCCCGACGAGTGCGAGCTCCGCCCGGCTGAGCAGCTCAAAGGCGGGCGCGAGGTGGTCCGGGTAGAGGCCCTCGACGAGCTCCCGGCAGGTCGCGTCCGCGAGCTCGCGCTCGGCGGCCCAGAGATGCCGGGCCGCGTCGATCAGCAACCTCACCGGCGCGAGCTCCGCCTCGCCGGCGAGGGCGTGCCGGGCGCCGAGCTGCTGCGCGTCGAGCTGCTCGGCGATCTGCCAGTCCGCCGGGAGCCGCCGCAGGAGCTGGTCCGCGGCGAGCCGCAACGGGTAGCGGAACAGCCGTTCCTCCCGGAGGATCTCGACGATCCCGGCAAGCGGCAGGGTGGCCACCTCGAGCGTCTCGGCGACCTGGCGGCCGAGCACCGACGCTTCGGAGACTCGGGCGTCCAGCTCGGCGAGCTCTTCGAGGGCGTCGGCGTCGGCCAGGGCGGCCTCGGACGCCTCGGCGAGCCAGGCGCCCTCGGCGAGCAGCCCGGCGGGGAGCCACGCCGGCGCGCCGGCTCGCCCGGCCCACCAGGCGGACAACCAGAAGGCATCGGCTTGCTGGTGGAAAGGGAGGAGCGCGGCGAGGGAAGGGTACCGCCCGGCGAGGAAGGCGCCGGTGGCGGAGGATGCCGGGAGCCCGTCGCCGCCAGCGGGAGGGGCCGGTCGCCGGCGATGGGAGCCGGCAGGCGAGAAGGTCTGGCCGACCTCGCCTCCGGCGGCGGACGAGCCTCCCGGGACGACCGAGGCGCCCACCCCTCCCCGGGCCCGCTCGCCCGGCCCGCCAGGAGCCGTCCCCGGACGCACCGGCCCGGGGCGCTCCGAGCTGTCGGCGACCTCGACGAACGCGCCGGGCGGCAGGTCGCCGCCCGGGTCGACCCAGGAGGAGAACAGCTCCAGGAGGCGCCGCTTCGTGTAGCGCCGGCCAATGAGGTCCTCTCGCAGCTCGGCGAGGTCTCGTGTCGCGATCAGGCGGCCGCCGCCGAGGACGTCGCGCAGCACCGCGACCAGCTCGGGGCCGACGAGGCTCGCGACCTCCGAGCAAGACGCCCGGTCCGGCCGTCCTGCCAGCTCGATCAACCGGCCGAGGTCCGCGGCGAGCTCGTCCCGGCCGAGGCGCTCGAGGTCGCCGATCGCCGAGGAGATGCGCTCGAGCTGCTCGGGGCGCGCGAGCTCGGCAAGGTGCTGGCGCACGCCGCGCTCCGCCATCTCGAGGGCCGCCTCGCCCTCGAGCACCGGGGGACGGTCCCCGAGCGAGAAGCCGCAGTGGCAGCGGGGCTTCCAGGCGAGCTCGAGGTCGATCCTTCGGTGGCAGGGCTCCGGCACGGCCGCCTGGAGGTAGCGGTCGACCTTGACCCGGTCGTCGGGCACCGCCACGGCGCCGACTCCGGAGAGCGCCGAGAGGGCACGGTAGCGGTCGTCGGACCGCACTCGCCGGAGGTCGGCGGGACCGATGGCGGCGTAGTAGCGGTCGTGGGCCTCCTGGTACGCGGCGAGGTAGGCGGTGCGCAGCTCGCGGTTCGCGGCGTCGAGCTCGCCGAGGCGCTCCTCGGCGGCGAGCTCGAGCACCTCCCCGAGCAGCCGCCGCGCCCGCTCGAGCAGGGCGACGAGCCCGGCGTCCTCCTCGGGGACGACGAGGTCCGGATGCGTGAGGTACGCGGCCGCGGCGTCCCAGCGCCGGAGCTCGTCGCGGCAGAAGCGGGCCGCCGCCGCGACCCGCCGTGAGGCGGCGAGCAGGGCGGGAGGGTCTGTGGCGGCATCGACGAGCTGGCGAAGCCCTGCAGGGGCTGCCTGCTGGTCGTCGCAGGCCGCGAGGAGGGCGCCGACCGTCTCGAGGTCGGCGAGGAGCGCCCCGGGCTTCGCTGCGGCGAGCGTCGGGAGCTCGGCGAGCGCCGCCAGCCCGGACTTCACCTCGGCGACCTGCTCACGCCGCTCGGCGAGCCACGCTTTCGCGTAGTCCCAGGCGACGCGCTGGGTGCTCGCGCTCCAGGGCTCGAAGGGGCCGGGCCCGCAGATCGGTCCGAGCGTGGGGACACGGGCGCGCACCTCCGGTTCGGCCAGCTCTCCGGCACCAATGCGATCCTGGGCGGTCAGGGTGATGAAGACGCCCTCGACGCGCCGCCGGCCCCGCCAGCGCTCGACGAGCCCGGACCTTTCGCAGGCGTTCAGCACGAGCATCGACTCCGGCTCGCTCAGGCCGAGGGGGCCGTCGGCGAGCTGGCGCACGACCTCGAGGGCGGCGACCGGCTCGCCGTGGCCGACGAGCCGCAGCAGCTCGCCGACCGCGGGGCTGCGCGAGGAGTCCGGTGCCAGCGTGGCCCCTTCCTTCCGCACGCGGGCGAGCCCGAGCGGGACGAGGTACCCCTCGACGAGCGAGCGAAGCTGGCCGCGGGAGAGCGCCGCGGGGCCGAGCCGGCCGGGGGCGATCACCTCCTCGAGCAGGCGCCGCAGCAGTCGCTCGCCGACGAGCTCGCCCCGGGGCGCCACCTCGAGGTGGCGCGGGTGGAGCCCGGAGAGGAGCGGCTCGACGAGGTGGGGGAGCTGGCGCTCGAAGGTCATCCCGGCGATCGAGGGCAGGTCCGGGCCCGCCGGGGCGGTCGTGCCGGCGGCGGGCGGCGGGTAGACGACGCGGCCGGAGAAGTAGGCACGGCGCAGGAGCTCCCGGGCGAGCGCCTGGTCGGCCTCGCTCGCCTGCTCGAGGACGGCGGCGAGGTCCCCCCGACCTTCGTCGCGCGCCGCGGCGAGGACGATCCGCCGGCTGTGGATGTCGAGGAGCGTGTCGACCTCCTCGGCCGAGAGCGCGGCGGGGACCCAGAACGCGACGCGGCCGGGAAGCTCCTCCTGGCGCTTCGCGCCGTCCGGTGTGCCCCTGCCGACGGGCGGGGGAGCGGCCGCGAGCCTCCGGGCGTGCTCGAGCGCCGCGGCGGCGTCGGTCGGCTCGAGCTCGCCGACGATCAGGCAGCCCTCTGCTCCGGCCTCGAGCGCGGAGCGGGCCAGCTCCTGGACCTCGGCGGGGCCGAGCTCGAGGACCCGAGCCGTGCCGACCACGACCGCTCTCAGCGTGTTCTGCCAGAGGGTCTCCCGGCGTGACGCGCCGACCTCGGCCAGCAGCTGGAGGGGCAGAGCCGGCGACGAGCCAACCTCGGCGCAGGTGGCGACGAGCCTGCGGTCGCCGGGGCTCAGCTCGGCGCGGGCCGCGGCGAGCCGCTCTCGCACCACGAGCGCGGCGTCGGCGCCGAGCTCGACCCGGTAGGTGGCCGGGGGCCCCGGCTCCTGGACGACGTAGGCGCCCCGGGTCGCGAGGCGTTGGAGCACCGCCTGCTCGAGATAGGAGGCGTTGGCCTCAGGCTCGACCTCGCTGACCCTCACGAGGAGCAGCGCCGCGAGCTCGGCCGCAGTCCGGGGGCGCTCGATCCCCGACACCGACTGGAGGCAGAGGAGCTTCACCGCTCTCAGCGCGAGCCCTTCGTCGCCGGCATCGACGAGCTCGGCCGCCGCCCGCTCGTAATAAGGGACGACCGTGTCGGCGAGGCGAGCCGTCTCCGCCCGCTCGTGCAGCCTCCCCGAGAAGTGGTCGTAGAGGCGGTCCGGCGTCACGAGCTCCGAGTAAGGCCGTCCAAGGTCAGCCGACACCTGCGCGCAGATGAACTCGACGACGCCTCGGCTCTGGGAGAGCAGGAAGCGGAGCCCCTCGAGCAGGTCGAGGGTGCCGGCGTGCAGCGGGTAGCAGCGGGAGAAGCGCTCGGCGTCCACGCCTCCGCCGGGATGTGCCCGCTCGATCTCCGACCGCGCCCGGTCTACCCACCCCTCCGCCCCGGGGCGCAGGCGCACGAGCCGCCCCCGGACGAGGTCCTCGACGTGGCGCATCGAGAGCGTGAGGCTCGGCCGGAAACGGTCGCGGATCCGGGCGAGCTCGCGGCGGCTGACGTTGGCGACCTCCTCGATGCTCTCCTGGAGCGCGCAGCAGACGACGACGGGCCGATCCCGGACCCACTCTCCGAGGAACTGCAGGTAGCGGAGGTCCTCGGTGAGGGCCGGGCCTCGCTTGGCACGGAGGAACTCGCTGAGCTCGTCCACGAGCAGGACGAGCCCTTCGGCCCCGCCGGCGAGCACCGCCTCGAGCAGGGCGTCCCAGGTGGCGAGGCGGTCGGCGCCCTCCAGGCCCGGCGACTGCGACCCGTCCGGTCCGGGCCCGGCCCAGGCACCGGGCGAGGCCCGCGTCCCACCGGCCTCTCCGCGGAGGGCACGCCGGGTCCTGGCGGCGATGACGTCCTCGAGCGAGGCCTCGGCGCGGTACTCGACGAGGGGCACGGCGACGGCGGTCGACCGCCGAGCCGAGCGGGCGAGCTCCCGCAGGCCTGGGCTCCACGACCCGGCCGCCACGGCGCGCCGGGGGTCCGCGAGCAGCTCGCCCAGGGCCGCCAGGAAGTGCGACTTTCCCGAGCCGAACGGCCCCACGACGAAGAACGCGGCGCCGCTGCCGCCGCCGGAGCCCTTCCCGTCCGCGGCGCCCGCCGCGTCCAGCACGGCGGCGAGGCTCTTTTCGACGTCACCGGTAAGCACGAGATCGGAGAGCCGGCCGGACGTGCCGTCGAGACGGACGACGGGTTCGACCTGGGTGAGCTCGACCAGCTCGCCGACGGTCGGGCCGGTCATCCCGCCCCGGGGGACGGCAGCTTCCTCAGGGCGCCGAAGACCGCCCCCCGGCGCGCCCCGGCGCGGGGGAGGATCTCCTCGAGCGTCCTGCGCAGCTCCTCGGTCGCCCCTCGCTGGCCCTGGAGGTGGACGTAGGTGCGGAACAGGACGAGGTCCTGGGGGTCCTCCGCGAGGCAGCCTCCGAGCACGGCTGCCGCCTCGTCGAGGCGGCCGGCCCGCCGCAGGGCGAAGCCGTGCATCTTCCGGGCGTAGAGGTCGCCGTGGAGCCGGGCGCGCTCGCCCCAGGCCTCGGCGGCGTCGGCCTCCTGGCCCCGGTCGGAGCGCAGCCTCGCGAGCACGGCCATCAGGTGCCGGTTGGCGCGGCCGGTGCTCTTCAGCAGCACGGCGACCTCGCGGTCGCGCTGCTCGGGCGGCAGCCGCGCCAGCCGGGCCTCGACGAGCTTGGCGTGGGCCCACTCGTCGTCGGGGGCCCGCTCGTGCGCACGGGCGTACATCGCCTCCGCCTCGTCGAGATCGCCCGCCTTCTGCGCGATGTCGCCGAGGACCACCCAGGGCGTGGCCCCCTCGGCGTCCCGCTCGGCCGCCCGGGCCGCCGAGCCGCGGGCGCCGGCGAGGTCGCCGAGCCGCAGGCGGCACCGGGCGAGCTGGAGCAGGGTCCAGGTGGAGCGGTCACCGAGCGCGTCCGCGTCCTGGTAGGCGCGGGCGGCCTCGGACCAGCGGCGCGCCCGGTAACAGAGGTCGCCCCGGATCCTCGAGCTGAAGGGCGACGCGCCAGCGATCGCCTCGGCCCGCTCGAGCGCCTCGGCCGACTCCTCGAGCCGGCCGCGGCGCAGCTGCACGTCGGCGAGCTGGGCGAGCGCCGGCGCGTGCTCGGGGGAGCGGCTGAGGAGGCCCTCCAGCGCGATGACGGCGCCGTCGAGGTCCCCGGCACGCTTGAGTCGCAGCGCCTCTTCGAGGCCGTTTGGCACGCGCCAGAGACTACGACGGCCGGGGACCTGCCGGTCCCACCGCCGCGGCCGGGCGGCCGGGACGGAGGGTTAGGCGGGTCCGAGACCCGCCAGCCTCGGCACGACCGGGGCCCAGGTCGTCTCGAGCCACCTCGCCGGCTCCGGACCGATGGAGCGGGCGACGACGGTGTGCACGCCGGCGGCGGCGAGCGCGTCAGCCTTGCGGAGGATCTCGTCGGGCCCGGCGTCGTCCGGGACGTCGATCGACGCCGTCACCTCGATCGAGGACGGGTCCCGGCCGACCTCCTCGCAGTGGCGGCCCAGCACCTGGAGCTTGCGCTCGACGCCGGGGGCGTCCTCGAAGAAGTTGCAGGCGTCGGCGTACTTCGCCACGATGCGGAGCGTCCTCCTCTCGCCCCCGCCCCCGACGAGGATGCGTGGCCGGGGCGAGGAGACGGGCGAAGGGGAGCACAGCGTCTCGGCGAGCCGGTAGTGCTTGCCCTCGTAGGGTCCGTCGTTGTCGCTCCACATCTGCAGGCAGATCTGGATTGCCTCCTCGAGCCGCTCGAAGCGCTCGGCGACCGGGGGGAAGGGGACGCCAAGGCCAAGGTGCTCGCGCTCGTACCAGGCCGCGCCGATGCCGAGCTCGGCGCGCCCGCCGGAGAGGACGTCGAGGGTGGTCACGGTCTTGGCGAGCAGGCCCGGGTGGCGGTAGGTGACGCCGGTGACGAGGACCCGCATGCGCAGTCGCTCGGTCTTGCCCGCGACGAAGCCGAGGGTCGTGTAGCCCTCGAGCATCGGCTCCTCGGCGGGCCAGACCCGGTCCATCTGGAACCAGTGGTCCATCACCGAGAGCGTGCGCACGCCGATCGACTCGGCCGTCTGGGCGAGGGTGGCAAGCGTCGGCCCGACGCTCTCGGGCCCCCCGGGCCAGGTGAAGCGGGGTACGTGGACGTCGAGGTGCATGCGGGGCTCCTCCTCGTGGCGTGGTGCATCGGTGGGGCTCGGACCATTCCTACCCGTTGCGCCGGGCAGCTGCCCAGCCCGCCCGGCGGCCCCGGGCTCGACAGGCGTCCCGGCGAGGGGCCCGCGCCGGCGCAAGGGGCCGGTGGCTCAAGAGGCGCGTCTCGCCGGTACGGCCGCGAGCAGCTCCTTCTGAGCCCGGGACTCCTCGTCCTCGTGGATGTACTTCTCCCCGCGCAGCACCGACGCGAGGGCCGCGATCGCGCTCATGGCGGCCGCGAAGACGAGCACGAGCTCCAGGGCGTGCTTGAAGGACGGTCCGATGAGCGACGGGAAGTAGGCGCGGCTGGTGAGCAGCGCGGCCTGGTGCGCCGGGAGGTGCCCGAGCACCGCCGGACCGAGCAGGCTCTTCAGCGGGTTGTATCCGAGGAAGGCGGCGAAGAGATAGCCGAGCGGCGGCGACTTGGCGAGGCGGGCCGCCACGGCCGCCGGCACGCCGTGGGCGGCGAGGCCGGCGAGCATCGCGTGGGGGACCGAGGAGTTCAGCCCGAAGACGACGAGCGTGAAGAACAGCCCCATCGACAGCGGCATGCCGGCATTGGCGAAGGTGACTCGCATCCCCGACGCGGCGCCCCGGTGCCGAGCGGGGACCGAGTTCATGATCGAAGAGGTGTTCGGCGAGGCGAACAGGCCGTTGCCCACCCCGAGCAGGAGCATGACGACGGCGAACGGCCAGTAGGAGAAGTCGGCAGGAAAGGCGAGGATCGCGGCGAACATGCCGGCGGAGAGCAGCATCCCGGCCGTCGCGAAGGGCCGCGCGCCGTGCCGGTCGGACAGGATTCCGGCGAACGGGCCCATCAGCACGAACCCGAGCGTGAACGGGATCATGAAGACCCCGGCCCACAGGGGGGTCACGGTGAAGTCGTAGCCGTGCTCGGGCAGCCAGATCCCCTGGAACCAGATCATCAGCATGAACTGGAACCCGCCTCTGCCGACCGCGGAGAGGAACTGCGCGGCATTGCCGGCGCTGAAGGCGCGGATGCGGAACAGCGACAGCCGGAACATCGGCTCGGCGACCTTCGACTCGATGAGGACGAAGATCAGGAGGAGCGCAAGGCCGCCGAAGATCATCTCGAGCACGAAGGGGTTGCCCCAGCCCGTGAGGGAGCGCCCGTAGGGCTCGAGGGCGTAGGTGACCCCGGTGAGCAGCATGGCGAGCCCGCCGGCGAAGCTCACGTTGCCCAGCCAGTCGATCCTCGCCTTGACTCGGACGCCGATCTCCTTCAGCTTCAGGTACGCCCAGACCGTGCCGAAGGCGCCGATGGGGACGTTGACCAGGAACACCCAGCGCCAGCCGACCTGGGAGAGCAGGCCGCCGGCAAGGATCCCGAGGAACGAGCCGACGATGCTCGCGATCATGTTCGTCCCGAGCGCGAGCCCGAGCTGCTCTGCGGGGAACGCGTCCGTGATGATCGCCGCCGAGTTCGCCATCAGCAACGCGCCGCCGACCGCCTGGACCATCCTGAGGACGATGAGCTCGAGCGCGCCGGTCGAGCCCTGGCTCCAGACCGCGGACAGCAGGATCGCCGCGCCGGTGAACCAGGCGAAACCGAGGTTGTACATCCTCACCCGGCCGAAGATGTCGCCGATCCGCCCCACCGTGACGACGACGGCCGCCATCACGAGCATGTAGCCCATGAGGATCCACAGCAGGTAGGGGAAGTTCGCCGGATCGAGCGGGTCCAGGTGGATGCCCCTGAATATGACGGGAAGCGCGATCATCAGGCTCGTCCCGTTGAGCGAGGCGAGCAGCACGCCGATCGTGGTGTTCGAGAGGACGACCCACTTGTAGCGCGGGCCGACCTCCCCCGGGCTGCTCGGCATCGTCGGGCGCACGGCGGCCTCCTCTCATTAGCGTTGCTAAAGATAAGGAGCACCTGCCGTCCGCGCCAGGGTCGGAGGTCCCAACCCGCAGTCCGAGTGCTCGACGCGGCGGCGAAGCTCGACTACGCGCCGAACTCCCAGGCCAGGGCGCTGGCCTGCTCGGAGGACGCCTCGGTCGGCGCCATGGCCCACGACCTCGCTGGAGACTGCGTCCGATCCGGGGCGGAGCCGAGGGCGTCGGTCCTCACAGGAAGCGGCCGAAGAACCTCTTCTGGTCGTCTCGGCTCAGCATGCCGAGGGTGTCCCGGATCGTGTGCAGCTCGTAGGAGGTCCGGTTGCCCGGCTGGCGGGTCCACTGCTCGTGGGGCGCCGCGAGCGCCACCACGTCGTCGCCGGCGTAGAGGCGGACGACGAGCGCGGGCACCGTGCGTCCCGCCCCGGCGCCGGGGTCCCCCCGGCTCCCGAAGAGGTTGCCGAGGCGGTAGTCCCAGGTGACCGCGGTGAGCATGAGCTGTTCGCGGTACAGGCGGCGGCAGGCGTCCGCCCCGAATCCCGAGGCGTCGTGGAGGGCGATGCTTCCCGGGTCGCGCTCGCCCGCCTCGGCGAGGATGGCGCAGGCTTCGGGAAAGCCCGAGTTGGCGAGGTTCTCCCGGGAGAAGGCGTCGGACCACCACAGGTCGATGCGCGAGACGCGCAGGTCCTCGACATCGGCGAGGCGTCGCAGCACCTGCCCATCCTCGCGCGGCGCCGGGCGCTTGCCGGGGAGGGGCCCGCCCGAAGTGGCAGTCGGCGACCCGGCGCGGAGGGGCCTCGCTGACACGGCAGGCGTCGGGCGTCGGAGAATGGGACCGTGCGCTCGCTGATCATGCTCCGGCATGCCAAGTCCGACTGGCGGGCTGCCGTCGGCGACGACGCCGAGCGGCCCCTGTCCAAGAGAGGGCGGCGCGCCGCGAGGACCATGGGGAGGTTCCTTGCCCGCACGGGCGAGCTTCCCGACCGTGCGCTCACCTCGCCGGCGCTGCGCGCCGCGTCGACGCTGCGGCTCGCGATGCAAGCCGGCGGCTGGAGCTGCCCGGTGGAGGCGTGCCCCGAGCTGTACTCGGGACCGGAGGAGGCCCTCGAGCTGATCCGGCGTGAGCCCGACGGCACCGAAGTGCTGCTCGCCGTCGGTCACGAGCCGACCTGGTCGAGCCTCGCCGGCGCGCTCGTGGGCGGTGCCCGCCTGCGTATGCCGACGGCCGCGATGGCGCGGATCGACTTCTCCGGGGAGCGCTGGGCGGCAGTCGAGCCCGGCGCCGGGGAGCTCGCGTGGCTCGTCGTGCCGAGCCTGTTGACCCGGGGCTGACCCGACGCGGGCCGGGACGCGCTCCGGGCGCTCCTCGGAGCCGGGCGCGCCCAGGTCAGGAGGCCCGCAGGGCGAGCGGCCCGGCCTCGGGGGGGGTCAGCCCGGAGTGCCGCAGGTGGGCGAGCGCCCGCCCCTCGATCTGGCGGACGCGCTCTCGAGTGACACCGAGCAGCGCACCGACCTGCTCGAGGGTCCGCGGGTCTCCACCGTCGAGCCCGTAGCGGAGGCGCAGGACGTTCGCCTCCGCGGGGCGCAGCGCCGAGAGCGTCCGTGCGAGCGCGTCGTCACCGTCGCGCCGCGTCGCCGCCGCCTCCGGGCCCGTCCCGCCGTCGACGATGAGGTCGCCGAGCTCGGTCTCCCCTTCGCCAACCGGCGAGGAGAGGGACACCGGCCGGCGGCCGAGGTCGAGGAGCTCGAGGACCCGCCGGTCCTCGACGCCCGACTCAGCCGAGAGCTCGTCGAGGGTCGGGGAGCGCCCGAGGCGCGCCTGGAGCTCGTCCCTCAGCCGGGCGAGCGCCGAGAGCTGCTCGCGCACGTGGACCGGCAGGCGGAGCACCGAGGCGTCGTTGGCGATCGCCCGGGTGATCGTCTGGCGGATCCACCAGCTCGCATAGGTGGAGAAGCGGAACCCTCGGCGCCAGTCGAAGCGCTCGACGGCTCGTATCAGGCCGAGGTTCCCCTCCTGTATCAAGTCGGCGAGGTCGAGCCCGCGGTGCTGGTAGGACTTGGCGATCGAGACGACGAGGCGCAGGTTGGCCTCGACGAAGGCGGCCCGAGCCGCCTTGCCGGCGCGTGCGGCCGCTTCGAGCTCGCGGCGGCGGCTGTCGGACGGCGAGCCGCTCGAGAGCAGCCGCTCGGCCTCCAGACCGCGCTGGACCTCCTGGCCGAGACGCTGCTCCTCGCTGCCGTCGAGCAGCTTGTGCCGCCCGATCGCGTCGAGGTAGAGGCCGACGGCATCGGCGAGCCCCGACGCCCGGTCCTCCGCCGGGCCGCCGGTCGCCCTCGTCGCCGGCTTGCCCATCGTGCCGAACTGCCCCTCGTCGTCCATGCCGGCCTCCGGTCGAGCGGTCCGCTCGCCGCTCGTCTCGATCAGGGTTCCTGCATGAATTAAACGACGCCGGAGGCTGCCAAGGCCACGCGACCAGCAAGAATGTGACTTTCGGCCCTGCGGGCTCAGGGGAGGAAGTGGCGGAGCCGTGCCCCCGGCCGCGTGCCCTTTCATCTGCGTCGTCGCTACCCTGACGACCATGGCCTCTCAGACGAAAGGCATGCGCACGCCCGGGCCGGCCCGCGACAGCCGGGGCGGGAGCCGGAAGGGCGCGCCCGGACCGCTGCCGACCGACGGCAGGCGGGCGCGCGGCGAGCGCACGCGCCTCGAGGTCCTCGAGGCGCTGCTCGATCTCGTCGCCGAGGGGAACCTGCTGCCCACCGCGCAGGCGGTCGCCGAGCGTGCCGGGGTGGCGCTGAGGACCGTCTACCACCACTTCGACGACGTCGAGGAGCTGCGCCGCAGCGCGCTCGACCTCGAGCTGGCGCGAAACGAGGGCACCCTCGAGCCGGTCGAGCCCGAGGCCGGTCTCGACGAGCGGTTGCGCGCCGTGTGCCGCCGCACGAGGCGCCGCAACGAGCAGCTGACGCCGATCCGGAGGGCCGCGCTCGTCGACGAGAGCCGCTCGGGCACCAGGGTGGAGGAGCTCGACCACGAGCGCGCCCTGCGCCGCAAGTTCCTCGCGGAGTCCTTCGCGAGCGAGCTCTCCCGGCTCGACGGCGAGTCGAGGACGACGCTCGACGCGCTCGACGCCGCCACTTCCTGGGAGTGGTGGGACTACCTGCGCGGCCGCCTCAAGCGCACGGCTGCGTCGGCCGAGCGCGTCCTCGAGCTCACCTTGCGCGACATCCTCCTCGGACACCTCGGAGCGGACACGCTCGGCCGCGCGAACGGCCACGCCGGGGCGACCCGGCCGACCGGACGCCGGCAGGAGGTGCCGCCGGCGGTCATCCCGCGACGGTGACGAGCGTCCCGTAGGTGAGGTAGGGCCAGACCTTTTCCGCCGCGGCCCAGGGGAGCTCGACGCACCCGAGGCTCTGGGGCCAGCCGTAGGAGGCGCGTGCGATGTAGTGGACGGCGTCTCCCCCGTTGAAGTAGGCGACCCAGGCGACCGGATCGGCGTAGGGGACCCCGTCCGGGGCGACGCCCCTCATCACCTGGGTGGCGAGCCGCTCGTAGACCGGGAAGGTCCCGTCGGCGGTCGGGGCGGCCGGGATCCCGGTGTTCACGGGCGTCTCCAGCAGGACCCGTCCGTCGTGCCAGACCGTCATCGTCTCGGGGCTGGACTTCTCGACGAGCGCATAGGTGTAGCCATCCGGGTTGCCTCGGGTGCCCGGCGAGGCAACGGCCCGGAGCAGCGCCGCCCAGGTCTGCGGGTCGAGCGCGCCCGTCATCGGCAGCCCCTCGACGCTCTGGAAGGCCATCAGCGCGCCGGTCGCCACCGGGCCCGGTCGCCCCGGCGCCCACTGCGCACGAAGGGGTTGGGGGAGCGGCCAGTCGAGGGCCCAGCGACCTCGCAGCGGCAGGAAGGCTTGCCGCTCACGCCCGAAGCGGCCGGGCGGCGAGGGCCCGTCCGGATGGAAGCGGGCGGGGAGGTAGCCGAGGGTGGACAGCATCTGCTCCGCACCGAGCAAGGTGCCTTCGCCGACGGAGTAGGACCACTCGAACCGCCTTCGCAGCCGGCGGCCGGCCCGGTCCCGCGGCCCCGCGGCGCCGGCCGGAACCTGCACGGTCACCCTCGTCCCCGGCAGGAAGGCGCCGCGGGGGCGGAAGATGAGCTCGTTGCGGAGCACGAACCAGCGTCCGGGGACCGGGGGCGTCACGCGAGGCGGCGTGGGCAGCGTCCCGAGGCGCTCGGAGAGGCGCACGACGATGGCAGCCGCCCCGTCGGCCGCCGCCTCGCCGGCGGCGGGCAGCTCGCCGACGACCTCGAACCGGCTCGCGCTGCTCGTGCCGACGCCCGCTCCGGCGCTCGCCGCGGCGCCGCCTGGGACGATGAGGGCGCCCGCGGCGGCCCCGACCGCGGCCAGGGCGCCGAGCGCCCGGCGCGTGTGGAGCCGACGAGCGCCGGTCACCGGGTCCCGCCGCGGCGTGCCAGGTGACGAACGCCCCTTTGCCGCGGACCTCGGACCCCTCCAATCTGGCACCTCAGGTGTTACGGGCTCGTGAGGGGGTTCGGATGACCCCGAGGCGCGCGAGCGGCCTCGGGCCTGGCCCGCCCAGCTCCGCCGGGCTGGGCCGACGTGAGTGGTGGAACGGCGTGACCTGGAGGTGGTCCAGTTGGTCCTGTCCGAAGAGGTGATCGAGGAGCTGGTGGTGACCCCGGGCGAGGGCGCCGGGCTCGACCGCCGGAGCACGAGGGGCACCAAGGCGGCGTGGCGTCCCGGAGGGCGTCGCGGCGAGGCAGCGGACGAGGAGCTCGAGCAGTTCAAGGCCGAGCTCGCCGAGGCTCAGGAGCTCCTGTACGCGAGCGACACCTGGGCCCTCCTCGTCATCTTCCAGGCACTCGACGCCGCGGGCAAGGACGGGACCATCAAGCACGTCATGTCAGGGGTGAACCCCCAGGGCTGCGAGGTCACCTCGTTCAAGCAGCCGAGCGCCGAGGAGCTCGGCCACGACTTCCTCTGGCGCTGCGCCAAGGCGCTGCCGGCGCGCGGGCGCATCGGGATATTCAACCGCTCCTACTACGAGGAGGTCCTTGTCGTGCGCGTCCATCCCGAGCTGCTCGAGGCCGAGCGCCTCCCGTCGGGCCACGCGACTTCCGGCCGGCTCTGGCGGGAGCGCTACGAGGACGTCAACGCCTTCGAGCACCATCTCGAGCGCAACGGGACCCGGCTCGTCAAGCTCTTCCTCCACGTCTCCAAGGACGAGCAGCGGCGGAGGTTCCTCGAGCGGCTCGAGGACCCGGAGAAGCAGTGGAAGTTCTCGCCTGCCGACCTCGCCGAGAGAGCGCACTTCGAGGAGTACCAGCGCGCCTACGAGGAGGCGATCACCGCGACCTCGACGCCATGGGCGCCGTGGTACGTCGTTCCGGCCGATCACAAGCGCACGATGCGAGCGCTCGTCGGCGGGATCCTCGTCCACGCCGTCCAGCAGCTCGACCTGCGGCGACCGGCGCCGGTGCTCGCCGGCGAGGAGCTCGAGGCGGCCCGGAGAGCGCTTCGTGCCGAGGGCGGCGCTGGCGGAGGTTGAGCCCGGTCGGGCGGCCGGGCGGGGCGCCGGGGTGAGGGGTGCGGCGTGCCGCGATACTGGACGGCGTGGACGACGTCCGGCTCGTGCCTGCGGCCCGGCCGCCCCACGCGTGGCTCTTCGAGCTCGACGGGGTGCTCACCGACACCGCCGCGCTCCACGCTCGGGCCTGGAAGGAGGTCTTCGACGAGCTGCTCGAGTCCGTCGACCGCCCCGAGGGCGGGCCCCACGAGGCTCCCTGGCGTCCCTTCGACGCCGTCGTCGACTTCGAGCGCTACGTCGACGGTAAGCCCCAGGCGGAGGGGGTGCGCGCCTTCCTCGCCTCTCGCGGCATCACCCTGCCCGCGGGGGGCCCGATCGACCGCCCCGGGTCCCACACGGTCGCCTCGCTCGCCGGTTCGAAGAGCGCACGATTCCTGCGCCTCCTCGCCTCCGACGGAGTCCGGGTGTTCCCCGGCTCGATAGAGCTGCTCGAAGCGCTGAGAGCGGCAGGGCGGCGCACGGCGGTCGTCTCGGCGAGCGAGAACTGCCGGGCGGTGCTCGAGGCGGGCCGCCTCGCCGAGCTGTTCGACGCGGAGGTGGACGGCGTGCTCGCGCGGCGTGGCCTGCGCCCGAAGCCGGCCGCCGACACCTACCTGTTCGCCGCGGCGAAGCTCGGGGTCCCGGCGAGCGACGCAGCCGTCGTCGACGACGCGACCGCCGGGGTCTCGGCGGGCAGGTCCGGGGGTTTCGGCCTCGTCGTCGGTGTCGCTCGACGGGTCCGAGGTGCGGACCTGGCCGCCGCGGGCGCCGACCTCGTGGTCGAGAGCCTGGAGGAGCTCCTCTTGTGATCCAGCTCCGCACACGCATCCGCCCGCCAGGCTCCTCGAGGGCGCGTCCTTCTTCGGCGGTCGCCACCCTGCTCTCGGTGGGGGCTGCCACGCTCCTCGGCGCCCCGCCCGTGACCACGATCTCCGGGCACCTCCCCTCGGGCGCCCCGGCGGCCTCGCGCCCCGCGCTGTCCTGGCGACCCTGCGACCGGCGGTTTCGCTGCGCGACGCTCGAGGTGCCGATCGACTACTCGGCGCCCTCCCGAGGCCGGCTCGGCCTCGCGGTCGTCGAGCTGCCCTCGACGAGCGCCCACCCGGTCGGCGACCTCGTGATGAACCCGGGCGGCCCCGGCGGCTCGGGCGTCTCGTTCCTCGAGCAGACGCCCTTCCCTGCCGGCCTGCGGAGCGAGTTCAACCTCGTGAGCTTCGACCCCCGAGGCGTCGGGGAGAGCGACCCGGTGCGCTGCGTGGGCACCGCCGGCATCCGCAGGCTGATCGGCCTAGATCCTGCGCCGACGACGCCCTCGGAGGTCGCCTCGGTGGTCGCCGCGACCAAGTCCTTCGTCGCCGCCTGCGCCGAGCACACGCCCCGGCTGCTGCTCGAGAACATGAGCAGCGTCGCGACCGTCGAGGACATGGACCGCCTGCGGGCCGCCCTCGGCGAGGCGAAGCTCAACTACCTCGGCTTCTCCTACGGGACCTACCTCGGAGAGCTCTATGCCGAGCGCTACCCGACCCACCTGCGAGCGGCCGTGCTCGACGGCGTGGTCGACCCGGCGCTGTCGACGGCCGAGGACGACCGCCAGCAGGGCGCCGGGTTCGAGACCGACCTGCACGACTTCTTCGCGTGGTGCCCCCACGACGCGACCTGCAAGGGGCTCCTGCCCGGCGGGGCTGCCGCCGCCTACAAGACCCTGCTCGCCGACCTCGCCGGAGGCCGCAGCATCCCGGCGCAGCTCAAGCCGAAGTACGGGGGGACCGTCCCCCTCACCCTCGGCGTCGCCGAGACGGCCATCGCCGGCAGCCTCTACAGCAACCAGAGCTGGCCCGACCTCGCCGAGGGGCTGGCCCAGGCGCTCGGTGGCGACGGCGGCCTCCTGGCGGCGATCGCCTACAGCTACGAGGGTCTCCAGTCGAACGGGAGGTTCCAGAACCAGATCGCCGCCGGCGTGGCGACCGACTGCCTCGACCGACCCTCGCCGGTCGGCCTCTCGAGCTACGAGCGGCTCGCGTCCGAGCTCGCGAAGAGCGAGCCGGACTTCGGGGCGAGCGAGGCGTGGGGGAGCCTCCCCTGCGCCTACTGGCCGGTCCCCCCCCAGGGCCGCCCGGCTCCCATCCACGCCCCGGGCAGCCCGGACATCCTGCTCGTCGGATCGACGGGCGACCCGGCCACCCCCTACCCGTGGGCGGTGGCGGTCTCCCACCAGCTCGACCACGCCGAGCTCCTGACCCGTGACGGGCCGGGGCACACGGCGTACTTCTTCAGCACCTGCATCGACGGCTACGTCGACCGGTACCTCGTGACGCTGCGGATGCCGCCGATGCACACCACCTGCCCGAGCACCTCCTGAGCCGGCGTCGATGCGCGCCTGCGTGATCCGTCGCGCGAACGACCTGCAGGTCGAGGACCGGCCGGACCCTTCCCCGGGGCCTCGAGAGGTGACCGTCGCCGTGGCGCTCGGCGGGATCTGCGGATCGGACCTCCACTACCTGCACGAGGGTGCCGTTGGCTCGTTCCAGCTGCGTGAGCCGCTCGTCCCGGGGCATGAGATCGTCGGGCGCATACGTTCACTCGGCGACGGCGTCCTCGGCCCGGCCCCGGGCACGGCGGTCGCCGTCCACCCCGCGACGCCCTGCGGCACCTGCCGCGAGTGCCGCGAGGGGCGGCCGAACCTGTGCCCCTCGGTCCGCTACCTCGGCTCGGCGGCCCACTATCCCCACGTCCAGGGCGGGTTGGTCGAGGAGCTCGTCGTGCGCGCCGACCAGGTGCGGGTGGTGCCCGAAGGGCTCGAGCTCGAGCGGGCCGTGCTCGCCGAGCCGCTCTCGGTCGCGCTGCACGCCGCCCGGCGCGCCGGGGAGCTCGCCGGCCGTCGGGTGCTCGTCGCCGGGGCCGGGCCGATCGGGCTGCTCCTCGTCGCGCTGGCGCTCCGGGCAGGTGCCTCAAGGGTCGTCGCGAGCGACCTCGTCGACGCGGCGCTCGAGCGGGCGGCGAGGCTCGGCGCGAGCGCCACGGTGCGGGCCGACCGGCCCGGCGCGGGAGGATGGCCGGCGGAGGTGGACGTCGCCTTCGAGGCGAGCGGGACCGAGGGAGGGCTCGCGAGTTGCCTCGAGCTCGCCCGTCCCCGTGGCACGGTCGTGATGGTCGGCCTCCCCCCGGCGACCGGGCTCGGCTTCCCGGGCGGTCTCGTCGTGACTCGCGAGCTCACCTTGACCGGTGCCTTCCGCATCGACGGAGAGCTCGAGGAGGCGCTGAGCCTGCTGGCGGGCGGGCTTGCCGTCGAGGGGGTCGTGAGCCACGTCTTCCCGCTCGCAGAGGCCCGCGCCGCCTTCGAGCTCGCAGGCGACCGCTCTGCCGCCTCCAAGGTGCTGCTCCGGCTGGAGAAGTGACCTTCGTCCCTGGCGGGCCTCGGCCTGTGCACGCCAACATGGTCGGGCAGCCGGCGGTGTCGCGCCGGCAGGCAGCCCGAGGACGGTCGGCGCGTGCGCGCCCGCCCCGACACCCGCGGGTGGCGCGTGTGGCCGGGGAAGCGGGGAGGTGCTGATGCGGCGGGCCAAGATCGTCTGCACGCTCGGTCCGGCGAGCGACGACGAGGCGAGCATCCTGCAGCTCGCCCGGGCGGGCATGGACGTCGCCCGGCTGAACTTCTCACACGGAAGCCACGAGGAGCATGCCCGCAGCCACGCCGCGGTGAGGGCCGCCGCCGAGAAGGTCGGTCGAGCGATCGCCGTCCTCGCCGACCTGCAGGGGCCGAAGATCCGTCTCGGCACCTTCGCGGACGGTCCGGTGCTGTGGCAGCCGGGCGACATGGTGGTCATCACCGTCGACGACGTGCCCGGCTCGGCCGGTCAGGTCTCGACGGACTTCCGGGGGCTCCCCTCGACCGTGCGCGCCGGCGACCGGCTGCTCGTCGACGACGGCAACCTCTCTCTCGCCGTCTTGCAGACGAACGAGACCGAGGTCCTCTGCCAGGTCGTCGAGGGCGGGGAGGTGAGCGACCACAAGGGCATATCCCTGCCCGGCGTCGAGGTCGACGTGCCGGCGCTCACGCCGAAGGACGAGGAGGACCTTCGCTTCGCCGTGGCGCTCGGGGTGGACCTGGTGGCTCTCTCCTTCGTCCAGCACGCCGAGGACGTCCGAGCGGTGCGCCGGGTCCTCGACGAGTCCGGCTCGCGTGCCGCGGTGATCGCCAAGATCGAGAAGCCCCAGGCGGTCGGGCAGCTTGCAGACATCGTGGCGGCGTTCGACGGGATCATGCTCGCCCGGGGAGACCTCGGCGTGGAGATCCCTCTCGAGCAGGTCCCCCTCGTGCAGAAGCGCGCGGTGCGTATCGCCCGCCAGGCGGGGAAGCCGTCGATCGTCGCCACCCAGATGCTCGAGTCGATGGTGCACTCCGGGCGACCGACGCGGGCCGAGGCCTCTGACGTCGCGACCGCGGTGTTCGACGGGGCGGACGCGATGATGCTCTCGGCCGAGACGAGCGTCGGGGCCCATGCCAGGGAGGCGGTGCTCACCATGGCGCGGATCATCGAAGCCGCCGAAGCCGAGACCTCCGGGCACGCGCCGGAGATCGAGGCCGCCCTCGACACGACCGGGACCGCGCTCGCCCACGCCGCGGTCGAGACGGCCCGCCACGTGGGCGCGTCGGCGCTGGTCGCCTTCACCCAGACCGGCGCGACGGCGATGCGGATCGCGAGGCACCGGCCGCCCATCCCGATCATCGCCTTCACGCCGGTGCCGATCGTCCGCCAGAGGCTCGCGCTCAGCTGGGGGGTGGAGACCTTCATCGTCCCGACGGTCGCGACGACCGACGAGATGGTCGTGCAGGTCGAGGAGGCCCTCCTCGACGCCGGGCGTGCCTTCGCGCGCGATCAGGTCGTCATCGTCGCGGGCACCCCTCCGGGCCGGGAGGGGTCGACCAACACCATCCGAGTGCACGAGATCGGGGGGGCGCGAGCGTAGGATCGCCGGCGGCCCGGACAGAGGAGGACCGAGACGCGCGCCGTCGTCATGCACGCCCCCGGCGTGGTGGAGGTCGTGGACCGCCCCGCCCCTCGACTGCGAGCGCCCACGGACGCGGTGATCCGCCTGCCCGCCACCTGCATCTGCGGATCGGACCTTTGGTCCTGGCGCGGCCTGGAGGAGGTGACCGACCCCTCGCCCATGGGGCACGAGTACGTCGGCGTCGTCGAGCAGGTCGGCGACGAGGTGAGGACCGTGCGCGTCGGCGACTTCGTCGTCGGGTCCTTCTTCGCGTCCGACAACACCTGCGAGATCTGCCGGGCGGGCTACCAGTCCCGCTGCGTCCACGCCTACGCGATGGGCTTGGAGGGGACCCAGGCGGAGCTGACACGGGTGCCGATGGCAGACGGCACGCTCGTGGCCACGCCGGGGCAGCCCGACGCCGAGCTGGTCCCGTCCCTGCTCGCCGCCTCCGACGTCCTCGGCACCGGCTGGTTCGGCGCCGTCGCGGCAGAGGTCGGCCCGGGCAAGACCGTCGCGGTGGTCGGCGACGGCGCCGTCGGTCTGCTCGCCGTGCTCGCGGCCAGGCACCTCGGCGCCGAGCGGATCGTGATCTTCAGCCGGCACGACTCCCGCAGGCGGCTGGCGGTCGAGCTCGGCGCGACGGACGTCATCGCCGAGCGAGGCGACGAGGGCGTCGAGAGGATCAAGGAGCTGACAGGCGGCTACGGCGCGCACAGCGTGATCGAGGCGGTCGGCACTCAGGAGGCGATGATGCAGGCCATCCGGTCCACCCGGGCCGGAGGTCACGTCGGCTTCGTCGGGGTCTGCCACGGCGTCGAGCTCCCCGGCGCCGAGCTGTTCTTCTCGGGCGTGCACCTCCACGGCGGGCCTGCTCCGGTCCGCCGTTTCCTCCCCGAGCTGATCAAGATGATCTGGGATCGCACGATCGACCCGGGCAGGGTCTTCGACCTCGAGCTCCCCCTCGACCAGGCGGCCCGGGGCTACGAGGCGATGGACCGGCGGCGCGCCATCAAGGTCCTCCTGCGTCCCTGACCCGCGCTCGGGGCCCGTCGCTCGGCGCGAGCCGTTGCCCGCCCGACCCCGAGGTGCCGGCGGGTCATGCGAGACGCCGCTCGGCGGGCCCGACGTAGCTGCTGAGGGGGCGGATGAGCGCGTTGTCGGCGAGCTGCTCCATGACGTGGGCGGTCCAGCCCGTGATGCGGGCCATGACGAAGATCGGCGTGAAGGTCGGGATGTCGAAGCCCATCAGGTGGTAGGCGGGGCCGGTCGGGTAGTCGAGGTTGGGGTGGATGCCCTTCTCGGCGAGCATCGCCTTCTCGAGGTTGTCGTAGAGGGCCATGAGCCGGTCCGCGCCCCGGAGGTGAGCGAGCCGCTCCAGGCTCGCGCGCATCGTCGGCACCCGGCTGTCGCCGTGCTTGTAGACGCGGTGGCCGAAGCCCATCACCTTGCGCTTCTCGGCGAGCGCGACCGACAGCCACTCGGCGGCGCGCTCGGGTTCGCCGATCTCCTCGAGCATCGCCATCACGGCCTCGTTCGCACCCCCGTGGAGCGGCCCTTTCAGGGCGCCGATCGCCCCGGTCACCGCGCTGTAGATGTCCGAGAGCGTCGAGGTGATCACCCGGGCGGTGAAGGTCGAGGCGTTGAAGGAGTGCTCGGCGTAGAGGATGAGGGAGACCTCGAAGCTGCGGACGACCTCGGCCTCGGGGACCTCGCCGAAGCACATCTGGAAGAAGTTCTCGGCGAAGGAGAGGTCCTCGGAAGGCGGGATTGGGCCCTCGCCGCGGCGGCGGCGCTGCTCGGCGGCGACGATGGTCGGCAGCTTCGCCATCATGCGGAGGGACTTGCCCAAGTTGGCCTCCACCGACGAGTCGTCCTCGGCCGGGTCGGATGCCCCGAGATAGCTCACCGCGGTGCGCAGCACGTCCATGGGATGGCAGGTCGTCGGCAGGCGTGAGAGGACCTCCAGCAGCTCCGGCGCGACGGCCCGCTCGGCCCGCTCGGCTGAGCAGAAGCGGTCCAGCTCGACCCTCGTCGGCAGCTCGCCGTGCCAGATGAGGTAGGCGACCGCCTCGAACGACGCCCCTGCTGCGAGGTCCTGCACGGGGTAGCCCCGGTAGAGGAGCGAGTTCGTCGCCTCGTTCACCATCGATATCGCCGTCTCGTCGGCGACGACCCCGACGAGGCCCTTGCGGACCTCCTGCCCCCCGCCCGTGTCAGCTGGCATCGTCCGTTCCCTCCTTGTCCAGGCTGAAGTCGTAGATCCCCTTGTCGAGCTCGGCGTAGTCCCGGTAGTCGAGGACCTCGTAGAGCCTTGCCCTGGTCTGCATCCTGGCAACGAGCGAGGCTTGGCCCCCCTCGGCCGCGATCCGGCCGAGGCCCTCCTCGACGGCGCCCATCGCGAGGCGCAGCAGCGTGACCGGGTAGATGACGAGGTTCACCCCGAGCGAGGCGAGCACCTTGTCCGAGAGCAGCGGGGTCTTGCCGAACTCGGTCATGTTGGCGAGGATCGGGACCTCGACGCCGCGGCGGAACGCGGCGTACTCCGCCTCGCTCTCGAGCGCCTCCGGGAAGATCATGTCCGCCCCGGCGTCGGCATAGGCCCTGGCTCGCTCGATCGCGGGTTCGAGCCCCTCGACCGAGCGCGCGTCGGTCCGGGCGCAGATCAGGAAGGCCGGGTCGCGCCTCCCCGCTCCCGCCGCTTGGATCCTGCGCAGCATCTCGTCCCGGCCGACGAGGGTCTTGCCGTCGAGGTGGCCGCAGCGCTTGGGCATGAGCTGGTCCTCGATGTGGCAGCCGGACAGCCCGGCGTCCTCGAGGAGCTGGACCGTGCGGGCGACGTTCATCGGCTCTCCGAAGCCCGTGTCGGCGTCGGCAAGGGTCGGGAGCGAGGTCACCCGGGCCACCTCGGCCCCGAAGGTCGCGACCTCGCTCACGCTCGTGAGCCCGATGTCCGGAAGGCCCAGGCTCGCGGCGACGACGGCACCGGAGACGTAGACACCCTCGAAGCTGGCCTGCTCGATGAGCAGGGCGGAAAGGGCGTTGAAGGCGCCGGGGAAGCGGAGGAGCCTTCCCGAGGACAGGCCTTTCCGAAGGGCCAGGCGCCGTTCGTGGGCCGTCGCCGTCGTCTCGAGCATCAGCGGCTCCTCTCGCTCCCGCACGGGCGCGAGGGGCCCGGCCGCCGGGCGGTGGCGAGGCGCATCAGAAGATGCCCCCTGCCACCGATGCCGCCTCGAGCACCGAGGGATCGGCCGCGAAGTTGAGGTCCTCGAGCTCGTCCGGACCGAGCGAGCGAAGGCGCGAGGCCGCGGCGAGGAAGCGCTCCTGCTCGCCTCGCGGCACGACGCCTTCTGCGAGGTTGGCGAACTTCTCCAGGTAGTCCCGTCTCGAGAACGGGCGGGCGCCGAGGGGGTGGGCGTCGGCGACGGCGATCTCGTCGACGATGCGGGTCCCGTCGTCGAGGGCCACGACCACGCGGCCGCCGAAGGCCGCCTCGGACGGGTCGGAAGAGTGGTAGCGGCGGGTCCACTCGGGGTCCTCTACGGTCCTCACCTTGTGCCACAGCTCGATCGTCGAGGGGCGGGACGCGCGCTCGGGGGCGTAGGAGCGGACGTGGTGCCAGGTCCCGTCCTCCAAGGCGACGGCGAAGATGTACATGATCGAGTGGTCGAGGGTCTCGCGCGAGGCGCTGGGGTCGAGCTTCTCCGGGTCGTTCGCTCCCGAGCCGATGACGAGGTGGGTGTGGTGGCTCGTCTCGATCGTGATGCTCTCGATCCGCGCCGTGTCGGCGATCCTCGTCCGCATGCGGAAGGCGAGGTCGATGAGCGCCTGAGCCTGGTACTCGGCGGAGTGTGCCTTCGTGTAGGTCTCGAGGATCGCCCGCCTCGGCTCGCCCCTTTCGGGGAGGCGCACCAGGTACTGCGCCTTCGGCCCGTCGAGGAGCTGGGCGACGACGCCGTCCTCGCCCTCGTAGATCGGCTCGGGCGAGGTCTCGCCGCGCATCGCGCGGTCGATCGCCTCGACCGCCATCTTGCCGGCGAAGGCGGGGGCGTAGGCCTTCCAGGAGGAGATCTCCCCCTTCCTCGACTGGCGGGTCGCCGTCGTCACGTGCAGGGCCTGGCCGATCGCCTGGAAGACGACCTCGGTCGGGAGCGAGAGCAGCGCGCCGAGCCCGGCCGCGACCGAGGGCCCGAGATGGGCGACGTGGTCGATCTTGTGGGCGTGCAGGCAGATCCCCCTGGCCAGGGCGACGTGGACCTCGTAGGCGACAGCCGCCGCCCTTGCCAGCTCCTCCCCGCTGCGGCCCGTCGCCTGCGCCACGGCGAGCAGCGGCGGGATGTTGTCGCCGGGGTGGGCGTACTCGGCCGCGAGGTAGGTGTCGTGGAAGTCGAGCTCGCGCACGGCCGTCCCGTTGGCCCAGGCTGCCCACTCCGGGGAGACTCGACTGCCCGGCAGGCCGAGGAGGCTCGCGCCGCGCTCGCTGCGGTGCGCGAGCGCCTGGGCCCGAGCGCTCGCCACGGAGTGGCGGCCGAGCGCGGCGGCGGCGACGGCTGCGTCGTCGATCAGGCGGTTCTCGACCATCTCGGCGACGTCGTCCTCCGGCGGGACCGGTTCGGTGGCGAGCTCGGCCAGCTTCCAGGCGAGCTGCTCGGCTCGCCGAAGGCGCTCGCCGGGGGCCTGGACCCGCACGAGGTGGTCGATCACCGGCCAAGGGTACCCGGATCCCGCCGGCCCTCCCCGTCCGGCGCTGCCCCTCCGCCGAACGTTCGCCCCCCGGAGCAGGTGGCAGGGCGTAACCCGCGATTTTCGCCGTCGCGAGTCCGCGTGCTACAACCCGGTGGCTGCATCCCGGGGCCCGCCCCGGGCGCGGGGGAGGTGCAGGCCGTGCTCGTATACGACGTCGACCATCCTCACGAGGTCGCCCCTCGGGAGCTGCGGTCCTTGCTCGGCGGAAAGGGTGCGAACCTCGCCGAGATGACCTCGGTCCTCGGCCTGAGGGTCCCGCCCGGCTTCACGATCACGACCGAGGCGTGCCGAGCCTACCTCGGAGGAAGCTGGCCCGACGGTCTCGACGCCGAGGTCGCCGAGCACCTGGCCCGCCTCGAGCGGCGGGTGGGGCGCCGGCTCGGCGAGGCCGCGGACCCCCTGCTCGTCTCCGTGCGCTCGGGCGCGGAGCGCTCGATGCCGGGGATGCTGGACACGATTTTGAACCTCGGGCTGAACGACGAGTCCGTCGAAGGCCTCGCCGCCCGCACCGGCGACGAGCGCTTCGCCTACGACTCCTACCGGCGCTTCCTCGAGATGTACGCCCATGTCGTCCTCGGGCTCGACGCCGAGCCCTTCGCCGCCGAGCTGGAGGCGACGAAGCGCCGCACGGGCGCGGAGCGCGATGGGGAGGTCCCGGCCGAGGCCCTGCGCGAGCTCGTCGCCACCGACCTCCGCCTCGTGAGGGAGGCGACCGGACGGCCCTTCCCTGCCGACCCCCAGGTGCAGCTGCGCGGCGCGATCGAGGCCGTCTTCTCCTCCTGGCGCTCGCCGAGAGCCGTCGCCTACCGGAAGCAGGAGGGCATCCCCGAGGACCTCGGCACCGCCGTGACCGTGCAGGCGATGGTGTTCGGCAACAGGGACGACCGCTCCGGGACCGGCGTGGGGTTCACCCGAGACCCGGCGACGGGCGAGCGCCACGCCTACGGCGACTTCCTGCGAAACGCCCAGGGCGACGACGTTGTCGCCGGCGTCCGCAACACCTCGCACCTCGGCTCGCTCGCCGAGTCGTTCCCCGAGGTCCATGCCGAGCTCATGGCCGCCTTCGACCGGCTCGAGGCGCACTTCCGGGACATGTGCGATGTCGAGTTCACGATCGAGCAGGGGACCCTCTACTTCCTCCAGGTCCGGGTCGGCAAGCGCACGGGGCGGGCGGCGATCCGGATGGCGGTCGAGATGACCGAGGACGAGGCGATCCGGCTGAGCCGTGCCGAGGCGGTCGCTCGGGTGGACCCCGCCGACATCGACGGTGTCCTGCATCCCCAGTTCGCCGGCGACGACGTGGTCGTGGCGACTCGGGGCCTCGGCGCGTCGCCCGGCGCGGCCGTCGGGCGCGTCTGCCTCACCGCCGACGCCGCCGTCGCGGCGCGCGCCCGAGGCGAGGACGCGATCCTCGTCCGCACCGAGACCTCCCCGGAGGACGTGCACGGCATGCTCGCCGCGGCCGGCATCCTCACGCGGCGCGGCGGGCTCGTCTCTCACGCCGCGGTCGTCGCGCGGGGCTGGGGCAAGCCGGCGGTCGTCGGCGCGGAGCGCGTCGAGCTGCTGGAGGACGCGATCCGGATCGGCGACTCGGTCGTCCGGGAGGGGGAGGTCATCTCGATCGACGGGGCCACCGGCGTCGTCGTCGTCGGCGCCGTCCGCCTCTCCAGCGCGCAGCCGCCCGAGTCGCTCGAGACCCTGCTGTCCTGGGCCGACGAGATCCGGGAGGGGAGGCTCGCCGTCCGGGCCAACGCCGACAACGGCCCCGACGCGCTCGCCGCCCGGCGGCTCGGCGCGGAGGGGATCGGGCTGTGCCGGACCGAGCACATGTTCCTCGGTCCCGAGCGGCTGCCGGTCGTCCGGAGGATGATCCTCGCCTCGGGCGCCGAGGAGGAGGCGGCGGCGCTCGAGGAGCTGCGCCGGGCGCAGCGGGAGGACTTCCTCGAGATCCTGGAGGCGATGGACGGGCTCCCGGTGACCGTCCGCCTGCTCGACCCGCCGCTCCACGAGTTCCTGCCCGACGTCGGCGAGCTCGCGCTGAAGGCGGCGCAAGAGGGCCTGTCCGAGGAGGAGGAGAAGCTGTACAAGGCCGCGCTCGCCTGGCAGGAGCAGAACCCGATGCTCGGCACTCGCGGCGTCCGCCTCGGGGTGCTCAAGCCCGGGCTGTACGCGATGCAGGTGCGCGCCCTGCTCGACGCCGCGTTGGAGCGGCGCCGGCTGGGTGGCGACCCCCGTGTCGAGGTGATGATCCCCCTCACCGTCTCTCGCGAGGAGCTCGCCCTCGCCCGGAGCTGGGTCGAGGAGGCGCTTGTCGAGCAGGGGGAGGAACGGCTGGAGGTGGCGATCGGGACGATGGTCGAGACGCCTCGTGCCGCGCTCGTCGCAGGGGAGCTCGCGAAGGAGGCGGACTTCTTCTCCTTCGGGACGAACGACCTCACCCAGATGACCTTCGGCTTCAGCCGAGACGACGTCGAGGCCCGGATGATGGCGACCTACCTCGAGCACGGCCTGATCGGCGCGAACCCCTTCGAGACGCTCGACACCTCGGGGGTCGGGGAGCTCGTCCGCTCGGCCGCCTCGAGGGGCCGGGCGGCCAACCCGGCGATCAAGCTCGGGGTATGCGGCGAGCACGGCGGCGACCCGGCCTCGATCGGCTTCTTCGCTGCGGCAGGTCTCGACTACGTGAGCTGCTCGCCCTACCGGGTGCCCGTCGCCCGGCTCGCCGCCGCCCAGGCGCTGCTCGCCCTCGACGGCTGAGGGCCGAGGAGCCGAGGAGAGGAGCCGCAGGAGGCGAGGCGAGCCCGGCGGGGACGACAGCGCCCGGGCGCGGGCGCCGGACGCAGCCCGGCGGCCGGTCAGCGGGGCAGCGTCGCGCCGAGGTGCTCGAGCAGCCCGGCGCAGGACCGCTCGATCAGTCGGAGCGCCGCGTCGAACTCCCGCGCCTGGCCGTACCAGGGGTCGGGCACCTCGTCGTCCTCCGGGGTCGAGCTCGGGTCGAAGCACCGGAGCAGGCGCACCTTGTCGCGGTCGGTCCCCGGACCGGCGATGCGCAGGACCTCGGCGACGTTCGACCGGTCGGCGCACAGGACGAGGTCCGCGGCCTCGACGTCCTCCGGAGCGATCCGCCGGGCCCGGTGCGCGCCAACCGGCCAGCCCCGCTGGCGCAGCGCCGCCTCGGCGCGGGGGTCGGCGCCCTCGCTCGTGTGGTAGGCGGCGGTCCCGAAGGACTCGACCGTCACCTCCCCCTCGAGGCCAGCCTGCTCGACCATGGCGCGGGCGACGGCCTCAGCCATGGGCGAGCGGCAGATGTTGCCGAGGCAGACCATGGCGATGCGCACGGTCGGCCAGCCTAAGGGCCGCGGCGGCATGACCGGTCGCGCGCCGGGCCCGCGCTAGCCCGCGCCCGGCCTGGGATCTGGATCCGGCTCGAAGGGCCCGTCGCCGTCCGGGCCCCGGTAGGTCCAGCGAGGTCCCCGCTCGGCGAGCTCGCCGAGCGCGGCGGCAAGCCGGGCGAGGTCTTCTGGGCTTGTCCCGATGCCGAGGCTCGCCCGGACCGCTCCCGGCAGGCGGACGCCTGCGCCGCCGGCCATGCGGCGGGCAGCTGCTTCCATCTCGCCGGGCGCGACGCCGAGCAGCTCCCTCACGAGGGGGTGGGCGCAGAAGCAGCCGCTGCGGACGCCCACGCCGTGCTCGGCGCTGAGCGCCGCAGCCACGAGCCCGTGATCGAGCCCCTGGAGTTCGAAGCAGGCCACGCCGACGTGCTGCCCGGCCTCCCCGAAGATCGAGAGCCTCCTCAGTCCGGGAACGCCTGCGAGCAGGCGGTCGAGCTGGTCGGCGAGCGCCTGCTCGATGGTCGCGAGCACGTCCATCCCCGTGGCGGACAGCAGGTCGCACGCGGCACCGAGCGCCACGGCGCCGAGGACGTTCGGCGTGCCCGACTCGAGGCGCTCGGGAGCTTGCTTCCAGACGACGAGGTCGGAGGTGACGAGCGAGACGGCGCCGCCCCCCTCGAGCATCGGCGCGCCCGCCTCCAGCCAGTCCCGGCGGCCCACGAGGGCGCCGGCGCCGAAGGGCGCGTAGAGCTTGTGCCCGGAGAGCGCGAGGTAGTCGACTCCAGAGGCGCCAGCGTCGACGGCGCGATGCGGCGCGAGCTGGGCGGCGTCGAGGAAGAGGCGCCCGCCTGCGCGATGGGCGATCGCCGCCACCTCCTCGTAGGGCATGAGCTCGCCGGTGACGTTGGAGACGCCGGTCAGGGCGACGAGCAGCCGCTCGCTGCGGCGGGCGGCGACGGCGGCCTCGATCGAGGAGATCAGCTCGTCACGCGACCTCGGCACGGGGAGCGGCCGGGCGCCGAGGCGGCGCCAGGGCAGGAGGTTCGCGTGGTGCTCCAGCTCCAGGACCACCACGTCGGCGTCCTCGCCGACGCAGTGGGCGAGGAGGTTGCAGGCCTCGGTCGTGCTCCTCACGAACACCACGGCGTCGTCCGGGCGCGCCCCGACGAAGCGCCTGACCGCCTCCCTGGCGCCCTCGAAGGCGCGGGTGGTGACGACCGACTTGTACCCGGCGCCTCGGTGGGCCGAGCCGTAGTAGGGGAGCAGCTCGACGACCGCGTCGCGCACCGCCTCGAGGCTGGGGGTCGTCGCGGCCCGGTCGAGGTCGACCGCCCGGACCGCCCGCCCGTCGACGAGGGGCACCTCCACGTCGTCGCCGACGAGCTCGAGGCCGGCGGGCCACGCGACGCCCCCTGCCCGGCGGCGCTCGTCCCAGCACTCGACTCGGCGAGAGCGGGCGAGGTCCACCCCCTCCTCCTCTAGCCGGCGCGGCCAGTCCTCCGTCGAGTTCGTCAATGTAGATGCAATTCTCTGCAATCAGGATGCCGGTCGTGGTTCGCTCGCGCCCGCAATCTACCCACTCAGGAGCCCGGCCGTCGGCGCCGGTTCCGCCGGGCGCTCTTGACAACCTTGTCATTCGGGAGTTGAGTGGTCGCGCTGCGAGCCGGTGCCGGGTGGGGGGGTGCGTGGCGGTGACGCGTGACATCGTTGTCAGCAAGGACGGCCCGTCGGGAGCCGGCGGCCCGTCCAGCGCTGGGGGCACGCCGCCGGTGGTCGAGGTCCGTGGGATCACGAAGCGATTCGGGAGCGTGCTCGCGTTGCGAGGGGCCGACCTCGCGCTCTACCCGGGCGAGATCCTCGGTCTGGTCGGCGACAACGGCGCGGGGAAGTCGACGCTCGTCAACATCATCTCCGGTGCCCTTGCCCCGAACGGCGGAGAGATCTTCGTCGGCGGGGAGAAGGTGCACATCGGCTCGCCTCTCGACGCGCGCCGCTACGGCATCGAGACGGTCTACCAGGACCTCGCGCTCGCGCCCGACCTCAGCGTCTGGGCGAACGTCTTCCTCGGGCGCGAGCGCATCGTGCGGGGGCCGATGCGGCTCTTCGGCTGGCTCGACCGGCGGGCGATGGCGAGCGAGGCGCGCGAGCAGCTGGACCGGACGCGGATCCGCATCGACTCGGTGGACGCGCTCGTGGGCAAGCTCTCGGGGGGCCAGCGCCAGGCCGTCGCCGTCGGCCGGTCGGCGGCGTGGGGCTCTCGGGTGCTCCTGCTCGACGAGCCGACCGCGGCGCTCGGCGTCGAGCAGCAAGAACGCGTCGGCGAGCTCGTCCGCAGCATCGCCGCTCAGGGCCTGCCGGTCCTTCTCATCAGCCACAACCTGCCGCAGGTGCACGAGCTCTGCAGCCGTGTCGCGGTGATGTTCCAGGGGCGGGTCATCGCGACGCTCAAGCCCTCGGAGTCGGGGATCGACGAGATCGTCAGCTGGATCACCGGTGCGGCCCTCGTGGCGAGGAAGCCCGAATGACCGCGGCGACCTCGGTCGAACAGGCCGAGCAGGGGGGGAGGGCGTCCGAGCCCGAGGCCATCGGGCTGAGGGCGCCGGCGTTCCAGCGGATCCTCGAGCGGCTCGGCTCCCTGTGGACCTTCGGCGTGCTCGTGGTGATCGTCGTCGCCTTCGGCATCGCCGCACCGTCGCTGTACACGAAGGCGGCGTGGCTGTCGACCTCGGAGTACGCCGTCGAGTACCTGATCCTCGCCGCCGGCCAGACCTTCGTGATCGTGACCGCGGAGATCGACCTGTCCGACGGGGCGATCCTCGGGTTCTCGGCGCTCGCGGGCTCGTTGCTCATGAACAACCTCCTCAACCACCACGTCGACGGCGGGCTGACGACCTTCCTCGGGATCGTGGTGATGCTCGCCTCGGGAACGGGGGTGGGGCTGCTGAACGGGCTGCTCACGGTGAAGCTGAGGATCCCGTCGTTCATCGTGACCCTCGGCATGATGATCGCCCTCGGCTACGGCGCCACCAACCTCCTCACGAACGGGAACGAGATCTCCAACCTCCCGAACCAGGTGCTCGCCATAGGCACCGACAGCGTGCTCGGCGGCTGGCTGCCGATCCCGGTCCTCGTCGCCCTGGGCGTGGCGCTCGTCCTCGGGCTCGTGCTCGGCAGGACCCGGTTTGGCCTGAGGACCTACGCGATCGGCTCGAACCGCCTCGCCGCCCGGCGAGCGGGGGTGGCCGTCAACCGGCACATCGTCTGGTGCTTCGGCCTGTCGGGCTTCCTCGCCGGCGTCGCAGGGCTGATGGTGACCGCCAACCTCTCGACCGCGTCGACGATCGCCGGACAGAACGACGAGCTCTACGCGATCGCCGCCGTGGTCATCGGAGGGGCGAGCCTGTTCGGAGGGAGAGGGAACATCTTCGGGACCGTGATCGGAACGGCCGTGATCGCGGTGCTCACGACGGGCCTGGTGCTCGCCAATGTCTCGGCGTTCTGGCAGTACGTGGCGATCGGCGCCGTCGTGATCGTCGCCGTCGCCGTCGACCAGGTGCGGACGCGCACGGCCGATTGAGCTCGCATGGCGCCCTGCGCCGGCAGAAGGCCTCCACGACCGTGGAGGGATGGACAATCAGGTGAGGGGGATGAGAATGCAACTACGCAAGACTGGTCCAGCGGCCTCGAGGAGCTGGCGGCGCTCGCTCGTCTCGGCGGCGGCGGCGGTAGCGGTCGGGGCCACCACGGCGGCGACGGCGGCGACCGGCGCGACCGCGGCGGCGCCGGCCCGGGCGACGAGCCACGCCAAGTTCACGATCGCGCTCGTGCCGGGGCTCACGACCGACCCGTTCTACATCACCATGCAGAACGGCGCCGAAGCCGAGGCGAAGAAGCTCGGCGTCAACCTGACCTGGCAGGGCGGCGCGACCTTCAGCCCGTCGACCCAGCTCCCGGTCGTGAACTCGCTGCTAGCCAAGCACCCGAGCGCGCTGCTGATCGCACCGACGGACGTGAAGGCGCTCCAGGCGCCGATCGCCCGCTTCCGCGCCGCGGGCATCCCGGTGATCTCCGTCGACACGACGATCACCGACACGAGCTTGCTCGTCAGCCGCATCACCTCGAACAACTTCCAGGGGGGCGAGGCGGCGGCTCAGACGATCGCCAGGCTCGCGCACGGCAAGGGTGACGTGGCGGTGATAAACGTCAACCCCGGCATCTCGACGACCGACGCGCGCCAGGCCGGCTTCCTCGCCGCGATCAAGAAGTACCCGAACATGAAGGTCGTTGCCACCGAGTACGACAACGACAGCCCGACGACCGCCGAGAGCCAGGCGAAGAACCTCATCCTCGCCCACCCCGACCTCGTCGGGATCTTCGGCACGAACCTGTACTCTGCCGAGGGCGCCGGCCAGGGAGTGGTCGCCTCGGGGAAGAAGGGGAAGGTGTTCGTCGCGGGCTACGACGCGGAGCCGGCCGAGGTGAAGCTGCTGAAGCAGGGTGTCATCGACATCCTCGTCGTCCAGCAGCCGGCGGTCGAGGGGCGGGACGGGGTGCTCTTCGCCTACGACTACCTGACGGGTCACAAGTCGGCGATCCCGAAGTCCGTGCTCGTGCCGAACGTCATCGCGACGACGGCGACGGCCTCGGACCCGTCCGTGGCGAAGTACTACTACTCCTCGACGCTCGCCAAGTGATGCCCGGGAGACGGTCGACGGTGTGCCGGGCTGGCTCCTGGCGTCCGGGACCGTCCACGACGCATCGGGACCCTCGCGCCGCGGGCGCGAGTCCCGCTGCAGGCGCGTAGAGGACCGCTCGGCACATGAGCGCCGGCCGCCCGGCGAGGTGCGAGACGGGAGGACCCCGTCGCGCCACCGCGCGGGGCGGCCGGCGTGCCGCCCGTGCGCTGCTTGTCTCCGGGGCGCCCGGGTCGGGCAAGACGACGCTCGGGCGAGCGCTCGCGAAGCGGCTCGCCTACGTCCTCGTCGACCTCGACGAGGCGGCGTCCGAGGTGACCGGGCGCGCCCTCGCGGCGCTCGGACAGCGCCCGGACGCGCTCGACGATCCCGCCCTCGCCCCGGATCTCCGTGCCGTTCGTTACTCGGCCCTGGCGAGGCGCTCGGCGAGCCTGGTCGCGGCCGGGAGCGGTGTGGTCCTGGCCGCGCCCTTCACCGCCGAGCGGTCCGATCCGAGGCGCTACGAGTCCTTCGTCAGGCAGGTGCTCGGCGAGGGCCGCGCCGGGCCGGACGAGGCCGTGCTCGTCTACCTCGAGACGCCGCCCGGGGAGCTCGCCCGGCGCCTGGCCTCGAG
>JAJYNS010000059.1:47497-55546 GCA_021786195.1 Actinomycetes bacterium
CTCGTCGGATCGGCGGGCGAGCTGGTCGAGCCGTCGGGTCCGGACGTCGCCGAGCGGTCGATCGAGTCGGCGCGGGCGCTCGTCTCCCGAGGTGCCCGCCACGCAGTCGTCACCGCCGGCAGCCGGGGCGCCGCCTACGCCTCCTCCAGGGGCGAGCTCGCCTGGTGCGCCGCCCCGGTGGTCGAGGTGAGGAACCCGGTCGGCGCGGGCGACGCCCTCGTCGGCGGCCTCCTCGACCGCATCGAGGCGGGCGACTCGGTTGCCGAGGCGGTGCGGGTCGCCGTGGCGGTCGCGTCGGCTTCGTGCGAGCAGGACCTCGCCGGGGGGCTCGACCCGGCCCGGGCCCTGGCGCTCTCCGCGCTCGTGTCGATGGCGCCGTTCCCCGGGAATGCGGCCGCGGGCGCCCCGCCGGCTGGCCGGCGATGACGGCCCGGGCGCAGCGCCGGGGGGAACGCCATGAGGGCGGTGGCGCGACGGCCCCGACCATCCACGACGTCGCCAGGGACGCAGGGGTCAGCATCAAGACCGTGTCCCGAGTCGTCAACGACGATCCGGCGGTGCGGCCGGCGACCCAGGTGCGCGTGCTGCGGTCGATCGAGGCGCTCGGCTACCGGCCGAACCCGCTCGCCCGCTCCCTGCGCACCGGGCGTGACGAGGCGATCGGCCTCGTCGTCGAGTCGATCGGCGACCCGTTCTTCGCGGCGATGACCGAAGCGGTGGAGGAGGCGGTCAGGGAGGCGGGCCAGTTCCTCATCGTCGCCAGCGCCGGGAGCTCGGCCGACGAGGAGCGGGCCGTCGTACTCGGCCTGCTGCGCCGCTCGGTGGGGGGCCTCGTCATCGTGCCCTGCCTGCTCGACTACGCGAGGGCTCGCCTGCCGATCGGCGCCGGTGGCGTGCCGGTGGTCTTCGCGGACCGTCCTGCCCCGGGCCTCGGGGCCGACTCGGTGACCGTCGACAACCTTGCCGGCGTCCGCCAGGCGACGGCGCACCTGATCGCCAACGGCCATCGAAGGATCGCCTTCGTCGGCATGGGGCTCGACCGCTTCCCGCTGCGCGACCGGGTCGCCGGCTACCGTGCCACGCTCGGGGCGGCCGGGATCCCCTACGACGACGACCTGGTGGTGAGCCATGCTCGCGACCGCCTCGAGCCCTCGTCGCCCCTGGGCAAGGTCCTGTCGCTCGCCGACCCCGCCACCGCGGTCATCGCCGCGAACGCCGTCGCCTCGATCGAGGTGGTCTCCGAGCTGCACCGCACGGGGCGCACCGACGTCGCCTTCGTGAGCTTCGACGACTTCCCGATCGCCGACTCGCTGACGCCGCCGGTCACGGTGGTCCGGCAGGATCCTGCGCTCGTCGGCCGGACCGCGACGGACCTCCTGCTCCGGCGGATGCGGGGCGAGGCCGGCCGCCCGCGCCGTGTGCAGCTGCCGACGCTGTTCCTGCCCCGCGGGTCGGGCGAGATCCCACCGCCGAAGAGGGCGAGCAGGACGAGGACGAGGACGAGGAGAGAGGAGCGGCCGAGGTGACGCCGAGCACTGACGGACGAGGTGCGGAGGGCGCGGGGCCGGGGCTCTCCCCGATCGCGCGTGCCGACGGGACGCTCTCGATCGTGGCGATGGACCAGCGCAACACGCTGCGGCGCATGCTCACCGCCGCCGGTCGTCCCACCACGGCCGAGGAGCTTCGAGGCTTCAAGGTCGACGTGACCGCCGCCCTCAGCCCCGCCGCGAGCGCCGTGCTGCTCGATCCCGAGCTCGGCGTGCCTGCCGTCGCCGAGGCGGGCGCCCTCGAGCAGAGCTCCTCGCTGCTCGTCGCCGCCGAGCCGGCCGACAGGGACGAGTGGCACGGCGAGCCGCGCTCAAGGCCCGGCGCGACCCTGAAGGCGGCGGCGGTCCGCTCGATGGGCGGTGACGCGGCGAAGCTGCTCGTCTACCTCCGGCCCGACCGCCCGCACCGGCCGGGGGAGCCGGACCTCGTCGAGGAGGTGCTCGCCGTGGTGCGGGCGATGGTCGAGGACTGCGCCCGCGAGGGCCTGCCCTCGGTCGTCGAGACCCTGCTGTACGCGCTGCCGGGCGAAGCGCCGCTCGACCCGGCTCGCAGGGCGGAGCTCGTCGTCGAGTCGGCGCGCCTGCTCGACGAAGCGCGGCCGGACCTGTTGAAGCTCGAGTACCCCGGGAGCGCGAGTGCCTGCCGGGCGGTTGCCGGGGCGCTGAGGGTCCCCTGGGCGGTGCTGTCGGCGGGGATGGACTTCGAGCCGTTCCTCGAGGCTTTGAGGGTCGCCTGCGACGAGGGCGGCGCCTCGGGCTTCATCGCCGGGCGGGTCTACTGGAAGGAGGCCGTGGCGCTCGCCGGAGCGGCGCGCACCTCGTTCCTCGTCACCACCGCTCGACGTCGGCTCGAGCAGTCGGTCGCCTTGATGGAGGGTCGGGCTCGGCCCTGGGCCTCGGCCCGACGGCCCTGAGCCGGGCGCGCCGGTGCGCCGACTGCTCGCCGGCCTCGACGTCGGCACGACGAGGACCAAGGCAGGCCTGGTCGACGAGGCGGGGCGGGAGCTGACGAGGGCCGCGGTGCCCACGCCCTGGCGCCGGACGCCGGCGGGCGTCGAGACCGATCCCGAGGCGCTCGCGGCCGCGGCCCGCTCCGCCCTCGTCACGGCCCTCGAGTCGGCACCTGCCGGCGAGGTCCTCGCGCTCGGCGTGACGAGCATCGCCGAGACGGCCGTGCTGCTCGAGGCCAAGGGCGAGGTGGCCTGCCCTTCCGTGGCCTGGCACGACTGGCGAGCGGCCGCCGACCTCGAGCTGATGCGCAAGGAGCTCGGCAGGGAGGTCGTCGGGCGGACGACGGGCCTCGGCGGCGAGCAGGTGCCGACGATCGCGACGCTGCGCTGGCTGCGCGCCAACGTTGCGGGCGCTCGGCGGGCGGTGCACAGCCTGAGCGTCGCCGAATGGGTCGTCCACGCTCTCGGCGGCGAGCTCGCGGCGGAGTCGTCGCTCGCCTCGCGCACCGGCGCGTTCGCCGTCTCGAGGTGTACCTGGTGGGCCGAGGCGCTGGAATGGGCCGGGATCCCGACCGGGATGTTCCCGCCGGTGCGCGCCGCGGGCGAGCCCTTCGGGCGCGCCCCAGCGCTCGGCGCCGGGCTCGAGCGCCTCTCGGGCGCCGTGCTCACCGTCGCCGGGCACGACCACCCCTGCGCCGCCGTCGGCACCGGCACGCTGCGCGAGGACCAGGTGCTCGACTCCTGCGGCACGGCCGAGGCGATCGTGCGCGCCGTCGCCGCGACGCCGAGCCATGATCCCGCCGCAGGCCACCCAGACGGCGTGGACACCGGGCGCCACGTCATCCCCGGCTGCTACGCCCTGCTCGGCGGGCACCCGCTCGGCCTGGTCCTCGCGCCCGCTCGTCGCGAGCCCGGGTCGGCCGCGGCCGGTGCCGCCGCGGTGGCCGCGGTAGAGGAGGCCCGGCGGCTCCTCGCCGGCGTGACGCGCCTCGGCGGGCCCGTCGCCGAGATCCGGGTGACCGGCGGCTGGTCGCGCGACCCGCTGCTGCGGTCCCTCAGGTCGGCGGCGTTCCCGGCTACCGTCTATCCCGTCGTCGTCGAGGCCGGGGTGCGCGGCGCCGCGTTGCTCGGCGGGCTCGCTGCTGGCCTGTGGGCGTCGGTCCACGAGCTGCCTATGCCGCCGATCGAGGAGGACCCAGGATGACCGAGAGCGGCCCGATGCGCGTCGTGCTCGGCCACATAGAGCGCTTCGACGAGACGGTCGCGGCCTTCGCCCGCCAGCTCGGGGTGACCGGTGTGCAGCTGCACTGCCCCTCCAACCTCTCCGGGGAGCGCGGCTACTGGTCGCTCTCGGAGCTCGTGGCCCTGCGCGAGGAGGTCGAGCGGCACGGCCTGGTGCTCGAGGGGATCGAGAACGTCCCCAACGACCAGTTCGACGAGGTTCGGCGCGGTGGGCCCGGGCGAGACGAGCAGCTCGAGCGCTTCCTCGTCACCGTGCGCAACCTCGCCGCTGCGGGCATCCCCGTGCTCGGCTACAACTTCCTCGTCACCTACGTCTGGCGGACCGACGTGGCCGCGGAGGGGCGCGGCGGCGCGCGGGTGACCGCCTTCGACCTCGCGAGCGCGGGGGAGGCGAACGCGCTCGGCTCCTACAAGCTCGTGCCAGCCGACCAGGTGCGCGAGCCGGTCTCCGCCGAGCAGCTGTGGGACGCCTACGCCTACTTCCTCGACGCCGTCCTGCCCGTTGCCGAGGAGGTCGGGCTCCGTTTGGCGCTGCATCCCGACGACCCCCCGGTGGAGGTGCCGCTCGGCGGGGCCGAGCGGATCTTCACCTCTCCGGCGGCCTTGCGCAGGGCGATGGACATGGCCAAGGGGAGCCCCGCCTCCGGCGTCGACCTCTGCCTCGGGACCGTCTCCTCCATGGGGGGAGAGGCCGCGGTGGAGGAGGCGATCGACCTGCTGTCGCCCGACGGTCGTATCTACTATGTCCACTTCCGGGACGTCCAGGGCTGGGTCCCGAGCTTCAAGGAGTGCTTCCTCGGCGAGGGCAACTACCGCCCCGCCTCGGTGATGCGCCGCCTGGCGGCGTCCGGCTTCCGCGGGTTCATCATCGACGACCACGTCCCGGCGATGGTGCTCGACGAGGACACCTGGGTGGGGGTCTCGACCTCCGCCTACTGCAGCCGGGGCCGGGCCTGGGCGATGGGCTACCTCCAGGGCCTCCTCGAGGCGATCTCGGGCTAGCCGGGCTCGGACGGCCGACCGGGCCGCGCCTTTCCGCCCGGGGCGCTTCCCCGTTCCACTTGCGCTGCAGGAGCGTCGTCTTCGGACCGTAATGTCGAAGGTGATGGGAGCGAGGAGCTGCGAGCGGGGGCGCTCGAGGATGCGCGCCGAGCGCTCGGGGCCGAGCGCGGACCTCCGGCACGACCCGCTGACCCGCTCGACGAGCCTCGTCGCGCCCTCCTGGGAGACTCCGAAGCCCGCCGGGCCGTCGGTGCTGCCGCTGGAGCTGCCCGCGGGCTCCAGGCCGTGCCCGTTCTGCCCCGAGCAGATGGACGACCCTCGACGCCGGGCGGGGGAGGAGACGGCCCGCCGCCCCGGCGGCCGGCGTCATCCCGCCTGGTCGGCCCTGGCCCTGAGGAACCGCTGGCCGCACACCCGAGACCCCCGTGCCGCCGAGGTCGTCGTCCTCTCCGACCTCCACGACACCCACCTCGGCGCGATGCCCCTCGCCGAGGCGGCGGCGGCCCTCGACCTCGTCCTCGAGCGGTCCCGGGCGGCCGAAGCGGAAGGTGCGCACCCGCTCGTCTTCTTGAACCACGGCACGAACGCCGGGGCCTCCCAGCCGCATCCCCACGCCCAGGTCGTCGGGCTCCCCGAGCCCGACCCGCTGTCCTCGAGAGAGGCCCCTGCCCTTGACGGGGGAGGCTGCGTGCTGTGCGAGCCCGCGGCGCCCGAACGGCTCGTCGCTCGCACCCGGGCCGCCGCGGTCGTGACGCCCGTGGCCCCCACGATCGACTTCGAGCAGCTCGTCGTGCTCGAGGAGCACGCTCGCACGAGCCCCGACGCCCTCGCGCACGCGCTCTCCCTCGCCCTCGGCGCCCTCTACCGGGTGACCGGGCCGGTGGCGTACAACCTGCTGTTCCACCTCGGCGCCCATCCCCACGTGCACGTGGCCCCGCGCATCGCCCGCCACTCGGGCTACGAGCTGGCGGGCATCCACACCTGCTACGTGGACCCCGCCGAGGCGACGGCTCGGCTCGCTGCGGCGGCAGCCGACCTCGGGGGACCTGACCGGCGCCCTGGAGGCCGTGAGACGGGCGAGCCCGACGCCGCCTGAGCTGCGGCGAGCTCACGCCCGCTCGGCGGCCGCGAGCCCGGCGGGCCGGGGCGCCGTCGCAGCGGGCTCCTCAGCGGGGACCTCCTCGAGCAACCCGAGCGGGTCCAGGCCGAGCCGCTCGGCGTAACGCTCGAGGGAGCGCAGGGACACGTTGCGCTCCCCCCGCTCGATGCCGCCGACGTAGGTCCGGTGCACCCCGAGGACCTCGGCGAACTCCTCCTGAGAGAGCCCGAGGCTCCGGCGGTGCCGCCGGAGGTTCCGCCCGAGCACCACCTGGAGTCGTCCCTGCACGGCCAAAGCGTTACGTCACGCTACCGATGCATCTACAGACCGATGGGTAGCGAGGGCGGCCCACGGGTCCGGCGGCCCGCTCCCGTCGCGCCCGGCGGCAAGCTCGGTAAGCTGCGCCATCCCGCCGAACGAGGAGGAGCCCATGAAGCTGTCCGGCAGCCGGTGGAAGGCACGGGGTCGCCACCTCTCTTGGCGAGCCGCCGCAGGATCGGCCGTCGTCCTGGCCGTCGCCGTCGCCGCCGCGCCGAGCGCGGTCGCCTCCGGGGCGCACGCCGGCACGGTCCGGGTCGCGATCCCGACGCCCCCGAAGGACCCCGCGGTCGCCGCGCTCGTCCCAGCGAGCGTCCGAGCCAAGGGCTACGTCACCGTGGCCATGGACGCCACCTACGCCCCGGACGAGTTCGTCGCGCCCAACGGCCACACGATCATCGGGATGGACGCCGACTTCAACGCGGCGCTCGGCGCGGTCATGGGGATCAAGTGGAAGGCGGTCAACGCGACCTTCGACACGATCATCCCCGGGCTGGAGTCCGGGAAGTTCGACGTCGGCAACTCGTCGTTCACCGTCACGGCCGCGAGGGAGAAGGTCGTCACCTTCGTCACCTACTTCAAGGCGGGCGAGGCCTTCTACGTCAAGTCGTCCTCGACGCTGAAGCTGGGCGGGCTCTCGAGCCTCTGCGGGCTCACCGTTGCCGTCGAGAGCGGCACGACCGAGCAGTCCGACGCGCAGAGCACGATCGCGACGTGCAAGAAGGCCGGCAAGAAGCCGGACGAGGTGCAGTCGTACCCGAACCAGAACGAGGCGAACCTCGCGGTCGCGAGCGGCCGGGCCGATCTCGGCTTCGCCGACTCCCAGGTGGCCGGCTACATCGTGCAGCAGTCCCATGGCCAGTTCAAGCTGGACGGCCGAGCCATCGAGGTCGCGCCGTACGGGATCGCCTTCCCGAAGTCCTCCAAGCTGCCGAGGGCGACCCAGGCGGCCTTCGAGGTGCTCATGAAGGACGGTGTCTACGCCAAGATCCTCGCCAAGTGGGGCGTCCAGGCGGGTGCTGTCGGGCGCTCGACGATCGCGGGCTAGTGAGGTCCGCCGGCAGGCGGCGGCCGCGCCGCTAGCCGGCGAGGGCCTGGCGCCGGCGGACCGCCCGGAGGAGATCCGGGCGGTCCCCGTCCGCCACCCCTGGCGGTGGGTGGCGACGGCCATGGTCGTCGTCCTCGCCGCGATGCTCGTCCACACCCTCGTCACCAACCCCCGGTTCGGCTGGCACTACGTCGGCGAGTACTTCTTCGCCGCCCCGATCCTGCACGGTGTCACCTTGACGCTCGAGCTGACCTTCGTCTCTATGCTCATCGGGATCCTGCTCGGCGTGTGCCTCGCGATCATGCGCCTGTCGACGAACCCGATCCTCTCCGGCTCGGCCTGGCTCTTTCTCTGGTTCTTCCGGGGAACGCCCGTGTTCGTGCAGATCATCTTCTGGTACAACATCTCCGCGCTCTACCCGAGGATCGGGCTCGGCCTGCCGTTCGGGCCCCAGGTGGTCCACGGGAGCGCCAACTCGCTGATCACCTCCCTCGTCGCCGCGCTGCTCGCGCTCGGGCTCAACGAGGCCGCGTACTACGCGGAGATCGTGCGCGCCGGGATCCTCTCGGTTGACCACGGCCAGCTGGAGGCGGCTCAGTCGCTCGGGATGCGCCGGTTGCAGCTGATGCGCAAGGTCGTGCTGCCCCAGGCGATGCGAGTCATCGTGCCGCCCACGGGCAACGAGACGATCTCCATGCTGAAGACGAGCTCGCTCGTCTCCGTCATCGCGGTCGCGGAGCTGCTCTACTCGGCCCAGGAGATCTACGCCGCGAACTATCAGACGATCCCCCTGCTGATCATGGCGAGCCTGTGGTACCTCGTCATGACGACCGTGCTCACCGT
>JAJYNS010000058.1:0-31403 GCA_021786195.1 Actinomycetes bacterium
CTAGGACCGCTCACCACACGGTGTAGCCGCCGTCGACGACGAAAGTCGCCCCGGTGGCGAAGCTCGCCTCGTCGGAGAGCAGGAAGACGACCACGGACGCGATCTCCTCCGGCGACCCGGCCCGACCGAGGGGCGTCGCGCCGATCCAGCTCGTCCTCGCCATCTCGCCCTCGAGCAGCTCGGCGGTCATCGCGGTGCGGATGTAGCCGGGAGCGACGCTGTTGACCCGGACGCCGTGCGGCGCCCACTCGGCGGCGAGGGACTTCGTGAGCATGATCACCCCGGCCTTCGAGACGTTGTAGGCGACCTGAGGCTGGGGGCGGTTGACGATGAGCCCGGACATCGAGGAGATGTTGACGATGCTCCCCCTGCCCGCCTTCAGCATCTCCTCGCCGAAGACCTGCGAGCAGTAGAAGGAGCCGCTCAGGTTGACCGCGAGCACGTCCTCCCACTGCTCGGGCGTGACCTGGGCCGAGGGGACGTGGTGGACGATGCCGGCGTTGTTGACCAGGCAGTCGGCCACGCCCCAGGATGCCGCGAGGCGGTCGCGCGCCGCCGTCACCTGGGCGCGGTCGCGCACGTCGCATGCGGCCGAGCCGGTCCGCACCTGAGGAGCCGCCCGGGCGAGCTCGGCGGCGGCCCGTGCGGCGTCCTCGGCTGCCAGGTCGAGGACCGCCACGTCGGCGCCGGCGAGCGCGGCGGCCGTCGCGATCGCGTAGCCGATGCCCCGGGCCGCCCCGGTCACCACCACCCGCCGGCCGGCGAGCGAGGTCACCTCCGGCTCCCCGGCTCGGCCGGCGCGCCCTGGCGCCGCTTGGCGAGCAGCGCGGCCACGGCCTTGCCGTCGGCCCTCCCTCCGGTCGACCGCATCACCTGGCCGAGCAGGAACTGGGCGAGCTTCTCCTCCCCGCCGACGAAGCGGTCCCACTCCTCGGGATGGGCGGCGACGACGGCCTCGACGGCCGCCTCGAGGGCATCGTCGCCGAGCCCCTCGAAGCCGAGCCTGCCCGCCACCTCGGCGGGGTCGCCGCCGTGCTCGATCAGCTCGGACAGGACCGACTTGGACTGCGTCGCCGAGAGACGGCCCGCCGCCTCCATGCGGACCAGCGCGGCGAAGGCGGCGGGGTCGAGCCCACGCGCCGCCTCGGGCGCCCGGGCCGCCTCATTCGCAGCACGGGCAAGGGCGAGCCGGACGTCGGCCCCGGCGGCGGCGGCGGCGACGACCAGATCGTCGAGGCCCAGAGAGACCACCGTGACGATCTGGTCGGCGGCACCCGCCGGGACGTCTCCCCCTCGGGGGGCGAGGAGCTCGGCGAGCCTGAGGCGCCGCTCGGCGGGCAGCAGCGGCATGCCGGCGCCCGCAGCCTCGAGCAGCTGCTCGTCGGGGACGAGCGCGACGAGGTCGGGCTCGGCGAAGTAGCGGTAGTCGTGCGACTCCTCCTTGGAGCGCATCGAGGAGGTCCGGCCCTCGTCCTCGTTCCAGTGACGGGTCTCCTGGACGACCTCACCGCCGGCCTCGAGGAGCGCGACCTGGCGCGCCGCCTCGTGCTCGATGGCGCGCCCGAGGGAGCGCAACGAGTTGAGGTTCTTCACCTCGCAGCGCGTGCCGAGCTCCCCGGTCCCCTCGCGCCGCACCGAGACGTTGGCGTCCACCCGCAGGGACCCCTCCTCCATCCGCCCGTCGGAGACGCCCGTGGCGACGAGGACGTCCCGCAGCTCGGCCACGTAGGCGCGTGCCTCCTCGGCCCCCCGGATGTCGGGCCTTGAGACGATCTCGACGAGGGGGACGCCCGCCCGGTTGTAGTCGACGAGGGCGCGCTCGGCGCCGTGGATCCGCCCGCCTCCGCCGAGGTGGGTGGTCTTGCCGGTGTCCTCCTCGAGGTGCGCCCGCTCGATGCCGATCCGCCTCCCACCCGGCAGGTCCAGGTAGCCGCCGACGTTGACCGGCTCGTCGTACTGGCTGATCTGGTAGTCCTTCGGCATGTCGGGGTAGAAGTAGTTCTTCCGGTGGAAGCGAGAAGGCCGGATGTCGCAGTGCAGCGCCTTGCCGATGCGCATCGCGAGCTCCACCGCCCTGCGGTTGAGCACCGGCAGCGAGCCGGGGAGCCCGAGGCACACCGGGCAGACGAGGGTGTTCGGCTCGGCCCCGAACCGGTTGGGGCAGCCGCAGAAGAGCTTCGTCGCCGTCGAGAGCTCGGCGTGGACCTCGAGGCCGACGACGACCTCCCAGCCGCTCACGCCCGGGCCCCCGCCGCGAGCGGCGCGCGCGCCTTGGGGTCGGCCGCGGCCTCGAGCACGGCCCCGACCCGGAACATCTCCCGCTCGCCGAGCGCCGGGGCAAGGACCTGGACTCCCACGGGGAGCCCGCCCTCGCCGAGGGCGAAGGGAACGCTCATCGCGGGGTGGCCGGCGAGGTTCGAGGGGATCGTGTAGAGGTCGGCGAGGTACATCTCGAGCGGGTCCGCGGTCTTCTCCCCGAGCGGGAAGGCGACCGAGGGCGAAGTGGGCGCGAGCAGGACCTCGGCGCCGAGATAGGCCCGGGCGAAGGCCTCGGCGACGACCGCCCGGACCTTCTGGGCCCGACCGTAGTAGGCCTCGTAGTAGCCCGCCGACAGCGCGTAGGTGCCGAGCATGATCCGCCGCTTCACCTCCGGCCCGAACCCCGCGGCCCGGGTACGCGCGTTCATCGTCTCGACGTCCTCTCCCTCGACCCGCAGCCCGTAGCGCACCCCGTCGTAGCGGGCGAGGTTCGACGAAGCCTCCGCCGGCGCGACGACGTAGTACGCCGACAGCCCGTGCAGCAGCTCCGGCACCGAGACCTCCTCGACCCTCGCCCCGGCGGCCGTGAGCGCCTCTGCGGCGGCCCGGACCGCCGCCGCGCAGCCGGGCGAGGCGTCGGCGAGCATGTCGGAGAGCACGCCGACGCGCATCCCTCCGACGCCTTCGGCGAGCACCTCCCGAAGGCGGGGCGCCGGGAGAGGAAGGGACGTCGAGTCCAGCTCGTCGTGGCCCCCGACGACCTCGAGCACCGCAGCAGCGTCCTCCACGGTCGCCGCCAGCGGACCGACCTGGTCGAGCGAGCTCGCGAACGCGACGAGCCCGAAGCGCGACACCACCCCGTAGGTGGGTTTCACCCCGACGACCCCGCACAGCGCGGCGGGCTGGCGGATGGAGCCCCCGGTGTCCGACCCGAGGGCGACGGGGACCAAGCCCGCCGCCACCGCCGCGGCGCTCCCCCCGGAGGAGCCTCCCGGGACGCGGGTGAGGTCCCAGGGGTTGCGGGTCGGCCCGAACGCCGAGTGCTCGGTGGAAGAGCCCATCGCGAACTCGTCCATGTTCGTCTTGCCGACGACGACGGCGCCGGCCGCGGCGAGCCGGGTCACGACCGTCGCGTCGTAGGGCGGGACCCATCCCTCGAGGATCCTCGAGGAGCAGGTCGTGGGGGCGGTGCGGGTACAGAGGTTGTCCTTCAGCGCCACCGGGACGCCGGCGAGCGGCCCGGGGTCCTCGCCGCGGGCGACCCGCCCGTCGACCGCCTCGGCGGCGGCCCGGGCGGCGGTGGCGGTGACGGCGTTGAAGCAGCGCAGCTCGCCGTCTCGCCCCGCGATCTGCTCGAGCGCCTGCTCGAGGACGTCCCTGGCCGACACCTCGCCGGCACGCACGGCCTGGGCGACCTCGAGCGCAGGGCGCGAGCCGCCGGCGCCCCCCTGCCCGCCCGGGGCGCTCAAGGCTCCTCGCCGAGCACCCGGGGGACGGCGAAGCGCCCGTCCTCGGCGGCCGGAGCCGCGGCGAGCACGTCCTCTCGGGCGAGGCAGGGACGCGGCTCGTCGGCCCTGAGGACGTTGCGCAGCTCGGCGGGGTGGGACAGCGGCGCGACGCCGCTCACGTCGAGGCGTCCCATCGTCTCGACGTGCTCGAGGATCGCCGAGAGCTGCCCGGCGAAGCAGTCCAGCTCCTCTTCGGAGAGCTCGAGCCGGGCGAGGCGGCCGACGTGGGCGACCTCCGCCGCCGACAGGCGCATCAGGAGGGGCGGGAGGTCAGGACTCGCGGCACGGCCGTATGCTACCGACGGCCGAGCGGGCCGTCGGGAGGGCGGGGCGACATGGCAAGGCACGCGTTCTTGAGCCCGGAGTGGATCGAGGCCGCCCGCGAGGTCCACAAGGCGCACCCCACCGTGGCCGGACCGTCCCTCGTCGCCCTGCGGATGAACCTCGTCGTCGAGGACGTCCCCTTCGGCGGGCGCAGCCTCGACGCCCACGTGGACACGACCGGCGACGTCGTGGAGGTGGAGCTCGGCCACGTCGAGCCCGCCGACGTCAAGGTGAGCCTCGACTACCCGACGGCGAGGGCGATCCTCGTCGACCGCGACGGAGAGGCGGCGATGCAGGCGTTCATGGCCGGGCGGATCCGGGTCGAGGGCGACATGGCCAAGCTCCTCGCGTTCCAGTCGGCGCCGCTCGCCGACGGGGCGCTCGCCGCCGCCGAGGAGATCCGAGCCATCACCGAATGACCCGGCTTCAGGCCCGGCGCAGCAGCCGCGGCACAGCCTCGGCGAGCTCCTCGAGCGTCCACCTCCCGTTCTTCTCGGCCGTGCCGCCAAGCGCCCAGGGCTCGAACATCTGGATCCTGCCCCCCTGGGCGGAGAACACCCTCCCGGTCGCCTCGCAGCGGTCCGAGACGAGGTAGGCGACGAGCGGGGACATGTTGGCCGGGTCCCAGGGGTCGAAGACCCCGGGCTCCTCGGGCGGGGCGAACATCTTCGCGAGCCCTGGGACGGTGTCGGTCATCCGGGAGCGTGCCGCCGGCGCGATCGCGTTGACCCGCACGCCGTAGCGGGCGAGCTCCTGGGCGGCGATGATCGTGAACGCCGCCACGCCGGCCTTCGCCGCGCCGTAGTGGGACTGGCCCGGGTTGCCGACCAGCCCGGAGGTCGAGACCGTGTTGACCACGGCGGCGCGCACCGGCCCGGAGCGCTTCGCACGCTCCCGCCAGTAGGCGGCGGCGTGGTGCGTCGGCGCGACGTGGCCCTTCAGGTTGACCCGGACGACCGCGTCGAAGTCGTCCTCGTCCAGGTTCACAAGCGCCCGGTCGCGCAGGACCCCCGCGTTGTTGACGAGGGCGTCGAGCCCGCCGAAGGTCTCGGTCGCGAGACCGACGAGACGCGCCGCCGCCGCCCAGTCGGCGACGTCGAGGTCGGAGGCGATTGCCGTCCCCCCGAGCGACTCGATCTCCTCGACGACTCCTCGAGCGAGGCTCCCTCCGTCGCCCCCGCGCCCGTCGACCTCGACGCCGGCGTCGTTGACGACGACCCGCGCGCCCTCGAGGGCGAGCGCCAGGGCGTGCGCCCTGCCGAGACCTCGTCCCCCGCCGGTGACGATCGCGACCTTGCCCTCGAGCTCTCGCATCACTGCCCTCCCCGGTGCCACCGTCCCTGCACCACGGCGCTCCGCCGTGGTGGGACACGGCTCAAGCGACGTAGAGCGTGAGGGACGTCCCCACCCTGACCTGGGCGCCCGGGCCAGGGTAGGTCGTCGTCGCGTAGGTGGCGAACGGCGGGCCGACCTCCTCCGAGACGCTCAGCCCGGCCTGCTCGAGCTTCGCGACCGCGGTCGAGATCGAAAGGCCCGCGACGGACGGCACGGCGACGGTCAGCGGGCCCCGGGAGACGGTGACCGCGACGTGGCTGCCGACGGCGACGCCGGAGGTGCCCCCGGCCGGGTCGGTCGAGACGACCTCTCCCGGCGGCACGGTGTCGGAGTAGACGAGCTGCTCGACAGGCACGAGCCGCAGGGCCGAGAGCGCGGCGCTGGCCGTCGACCAGCTCTGGCCGGCGAGGTCGGAGGGGACCGTGCGCGGCGCCGGCCCCTTCGACACGACGAGACGCACGACGCTCCCGTACCCGGCCAGCCCCCCCTTGGGGTCGGCCGCGACGACGTCTCCGGCGGGAACTCGCTCCTCGAAGGCCAGCGAGACGGCCGCCCGCAGGTGCGCGGCGGCGAGCGCCCCGAGGGCCGCCGCCTTCGGGCGGCCGAGGACGTCGGGCACGCCGACGGGGGCATGGCCGAGCGAGACGGCGACGTGCACCACGGCGCCGGAGCGCTCGAGACGGCCGGCCGAGGGCGACTCCGAGAGCACGGTGCCCGCGGCCGCGCTCGAGGACCAGACGCGCCGGTCGACGACGAGCCGGAGCCCCGCCGAGCGCACCCTCGCCGTCGCCTCCGGCAGCGGCAGGCCGGCGAGACGAGGGACGGAATGGCCGTAGACGACGTAGCGGACTGCGGCTGCGGCACCGAGCAAGGCGCAGACCAGCACGACCGAGGCGAGCACGGCGACGCGGCGGCGCCCTCTCCCGGGCGGGCCGGCCTCCGCACCGGGCTCCTCGAGCCTGGGCGGGGGAGCGTCGACCGGGGCGTCACGCCGAGCCTTCCCCGTGCCGGGGCCGGCCGGCCTGGCGGTCCCGCCGGCCGCGTCCCCCGGTTGGCGGGCGGGCGGCGGCAGGCGGCGGGGGGTGGGGAGCTGGCGCGCGAGGAGCTCGAGCCCGTCGGCGAGCTCGCTCGCGGAGAGGCGGGCGAGGGGCTCGGGGATCGCCGCCGAGGCGAGGATCGGCCCGAGCGGCCCGAGCTCGGGGGCCATGGGGAGCAGGGCGCCGACTCGGGCCATCAAGGTGGCGTAGGTCGTGCCCGCCGCGAACGGGACCCGGCCGACGACGGCCTCGTAGAGGACGAGCGCGAGCGAGTAGACGTCGGCCCGGTCGTCGGGCGACCGGCCCTCGGCGATCTCGGGAGAGGCGTAGCGGGCGCTGCCCGTGAGCGAGCCGACCGGCTCGGTCCACGCCGCCTCCGACAGCGCCCGGGCGAGCCCGAAGTCGGCGACTCGGAGATGGCCCTCCTCGTCGAAGAGCAGGTTCGCCGGCTTGACGTCGCGATGGACGAACCCTCGCCGGTGCGCGTACGCGAGGCCCCGGGCCGCCTGGGCGCCGACGGCGACGGCCTGGGGCACGTCGAGGAGCGCGCCCTGGTCGAGCAGGTCCTGGAGGCTCCCTCCGCCGAGGTGCTCGAGCACGAGGAAGGGTCCGTCGTCGTCCTCGCCCCAGTCGTAGAGCGCGAGGACGTTCGGGTGGCTCAGCGCGGCGACGGCCCTCGCCTCGGCCTCGAGGCGCCGGAGGAACCGCTCGTCCCCCGAGAGCCCCGGATGCAGGACTTTCACCGCGACGCGCCGGCCGAGCCTGAGGTCGAAGGCCTCGTAGACGTGCGCCGAGGTGCCCGTGCCGATCCCGGCATCGAGCCGGTAGCGCCCTGCGAGCACCCGCCCCAGCTGCTCGGTGATGGCCGTCATCGCCGCTCCATGTGCACCGACCATGTTGCCAGAGTTGCAGGCGTTGAAGAAGTTGCCCGTGTGACTCGAGGCCGGGCGGGGCTCCGCGGGGCCGTCGGCGGCAGGCGCCGAGAGGCCCCCACGGCGCGAACACCGGGGACGGCCGGCCATCCGCTGCGGCCCTCGACCGGCTCAGGCCAGCTCGCCGGTCTCGAGCAGGTGGACGAAGCCCTCCTCGTCGAGGACGGGCACGCCCGCGGCCGCCGCTCTCGAGAGCTTTGCGGCGCCCGGGTCGGCGCCGACGACGAGGGCGTAGGTCTTCGCCGAGACCGATGCGGGCGACTTGCCACCGCGCGCGGCGATCGCCTCCTCGGCCTCCTCACGGCTGAAGCGCTCGAGGGTGCCCGTCACGACGACCGAGCGGCCGGCCAGCGTCTGGCGCTGCGCGGGCGCCCCGCGAGGACGGTCCGAGGCGAGAGAGACGCCGGCGGCCCGGAGCCGCTCGACGAGCTCGGCGTTCGCCGGCAGGGCGAAGAACGACACGATGCTCGCCGCGATCGTCGGACCGACGCCGTCGATCGCGGCGAGCTCGGCCTCGCCGGCCCGCCGCAGCTGGTCGAGGTCGTCGAAGCTGGCGGCGAGCAGGGAGGCGACGACCGGACCGACGTGGCGGACCGACAGCCCGACGAGCAGGCGGGCGAGCCCGCGGGCCTTCGAGGCCTCGAGCGCCCGGATCAGGTTGGCCGCCGAGACCTCGCCGAAGCCCTCCAGGCCTGCCAGGCGACCGGGCTCGAGGTCGTAGAGGTCGGCGGCGTCCCGGAGCATCCCGAGCCCGACGAGCTGGGTGACACGCTGCTCCCCGAGCCCCTCGACGTCCATCGCCGGGCGGGAGGCGAAGTGGACGATCCGCTGGACCCGCTGGGCCGGGCAGTCGGCGTTCACGCAGTAGGTGTCGCTCTCGCCGGCGAGCCGGACGAGCGGCGCCCCGCAGGCCGGGCAGGTGCGCGGGAAGCTCCAGGGCACGCTCCCGGGCGGTCGAGCCGAGAGGACCGGGCCCCGGACCTCGGGGATCACGTCGCCCGCCTTTCGCACGATGACGGTGTCGCCCGGCCGGACGTCCTTCGCACGCACCTGGTCCTCGTTGTGCAAGGTGGCGAGCGAGACCGTCGAGCCGGAGATGACGACCGGCGAGAGCTTCGCGAAGGGCGTCGCTCTTCCGGTCCGGCCGATCGAGACGAGGATGTCCTCGAGCAGGGTCGTGCGTTCCTCGGGCGGGAACTTGTAGGCGATGGCCCAGCGAGGCGCGTGCGACGTCGAGCCGAGCGACGCCCTGAGCGCCAGGTCGTCCACCTTGACCACGACGCCGTCGACCTCGTAGCCGAGGTCGTGGCGCCGCTGCTCGATCGCCCGGCAGGCGGCGTAGGCCTGCTCGAGGCCGGTCACGGCGACGATCTCGGGATTGACCGGCAGCCCCGCCCGGCGGATGAGCTCGAGGCAGTCGAGGTGCGTCCTGAGCGAGGTGCCGCCCGGTCCGGCGACGCCGCCGTCCACCTCGCCGAGCTGGTAGCCCCAGAAGCTGAGCGGGCGCGAGGCGGTCACCTTCGGGTCCTTCTGGCGCAGCGAGCCGGCCGCGGAGTTGCGCGGGTTGGCGAAGGTCCTCTCGCCGGCCGCCGCCTGGCGGCGGTTGAGCTCCTCGAAGTCGGCGAGCGCGATGTAGATCTCGCCTCTCACCTCGAGCACCGCCGGCACCTCCTCCGGCGGGAGCGCCAGCCGCTCGGGCACGTCCCGCACGGTCCGGACGTTCGCCGTCACGTCCTCGCCGACCGTCCCGTTGCCCCTCGTCGCCGCCTGCACGAGGCGTCCGGCCTCGTAGCGGATCGAGCAGGCGAGCCCGTCGATCTTCGGCTCGCAGACGAGGCGGACCTGCTCGGGGGAGGCCGGCGCCCCGGTGCCCTCGCCGCCCGCCGCGGCGAGCAGCCGGGCCAGCCGCTCTCCCCAGGCCTCGAGCTCCTCCAGGCTGAAGGCGTTGTCGAGGCTCATCATCGGCACGGCGTGACGGACCTCGGCGAAGGCCGGCGAGGGCGGGGCACCGACCAGGGCCGTGGGCGACGAGGGCGACGCCAGCTCCGGATGCTCTCGCTCGATCGCCCGCAGCTCGGCGACGAGGGCGTCGTAGTCGGCGTCGGGGATCTCCGGCGCGTCGTCACGGAAGTACCGCTCGGCGTGGTAGGCGATCAACCTGCGCAGCTCCGCTGCACGGGCCGCGGGGTCGGGCGGGACCGCCTCCATCGCGCGCCCCTCAGCGGGCGACGCCGGAGCCGACGACCTCGTCGCCCACGTAGCAGGCGACGAGCTGACCGGGGGCGACCCGGCGCGCCGGCTCGAGGAAGCGGACCTTGGCGTCGCGCACCCGAGCCGGCCGAGCGGGGCCGTGGGCGCTCGTCTGCACCAGGCATCCGGCGCCGGCCGGCAGGGGCTCGCCGACCCAGCTGAGCCGGTCGAGGTCCACCTCCTCGACGTAAAGGTCCTCCTCGCCCCCGACGAGGACCGTGCGGGCGGCGACGTCCACACCGAGGGCGTAGCGCCGTGCCCGGCCACCGCCCGGGAGCCCGCGCCGCTGGCCCACCGTGACGAGCTCGACGGCCTCCACCTCGCCGAGCAGCTCCCCGGTCGAGGCCGAGACGGCGCGTCCTCGGTGCAGGGGGATGCGCCGGCCGAGGAACTCGCCGCGGCCGCCGGACCCTCCCTCTGCCGCGCTGCGCCGGGCGACGAAGCAGACGTCCTGGCTGTCCGGCTTGGAGGCGGTCAGGAGACCCAGCCCGGCGGCGATTTGGCGCACCTCGGCCTTGGTGAGCTCGCCGATGGGGAAGCGCACCCTCGACAGCTCGGCGGCGGTCAGCGTCGCGAGCACGTAGGACTGGTCCTTGGCCCGGTCCCGGCCACGAAGCAGCCGCGGCCGCCCGCCGGGCGACAGGGCGAGGCGCGCATGGTGGCCCGTGGCGAGGGCGTCGAAGCCGAGCCGCAGCGCCCTGCGAAGCAGGGCGGCGAACTTGAGGTGGCGGTTGCACTCGACGCAGGGGTTCGGCGTCCTGCCGGCGGCGTGTGCCGCCACGTAGGGCGCCACGACCGACTCCTCGAACTCCTCGACGAAGCTGAACACGTGGTGGTCGATGCCGAGCCGGTCGGCGACGGCCCGGGCGTCTCGCACATCCCCTGCCGAGCAGCACCCTGAGCCGACCTCCCCGCCCCAGAGCTTCAGGGTCGCCCCGACGACCTCGTGCCCCTCCTGGGCGAGAAGGGCGGCTGCCACCGAGGAGTCCACCCCTCCGGACATCGCGACGAGCACGCGCACCGCGACAGTCTGCCAGCGGGCGGCTCGGCCACCGGACCCGGGGCCTCAGGCCGACCGCCGCAGCCTTGCCACGGCCCCCGTGACGACCTCCAGGGCGAGGTCCACCTCCCCGGCGGTCGTCGTCGGGCCGAGCGAGAAGCGGACCGCCTCGCGCGCCGATCGCCTGTCCCATCCCATCGCGAGCAGCACGTGGCTCGGCTCGCGCGCCCCGCTCGCGCACGCGGAGCCCGTCGAGGCGGCGACGCCGGCGGCGTCCGCGAGCAGCAGCAGCTCCTCGCCGACCACCCCGGGGAAGCGGAGATGGCAGCTGCCGGCGACCCGGAGGCGGCGCGGGGCGGGCTCCAGGGCGCCTGTTGATTCCGCGAGGCCGTCGGCGAGGCGGTCCCTCAGCTCGGCGACCCTGGCGACCACCTCGTCCCGCTCGGCCGCCGCGAGGCGTGCGGCGACGGCCATCGCGACGGCGCCGGCGACGTTCTGCGTGCCGGCCCTGAGCTCGCGCTCCTGGCCGCCGCCACGAAGGACCGGTTCGAGCACCCTCGCGGCGCGCTCTCTCACGACGAGCACGCCGATGCCCTTCGGTCCTTGGATCTTGTGACCCGAGAGCGAGACGAGGTCGCAGCCGGCCGTCAGGGCGGCGACGTCTAGCCAGGTGAAGGCCTGCACCGCATCGGTATGGAACAGCGCCTCTGGGGCGCGCTCGCGCACGACCCCCAGGAGCTCGGGCACCGGCTGGACGACACCGACCTCGCTGTTGACGAGCATCACCGACACGAGCGTCGGCGCCGCCCCCCTCGCGCTGCAGGCGTCGAGGGCCGCGGCGAGCGCCTCGGGCTCGACGACGCCGTCGGGGCGCACGCCGACGAGCTGCGCGCCCACGAGCTGCGCCGGCGCGAGCACCGCACGGTGCTCGACCGCGCTCACGAGGACCGGCCCCGGCCGACCGGAGACGGCCCCTTGAACGGCGAGGTTGTCCGCCTCGGTGCCCCCGGAGGTGAACACGACCTCCCAGGGCTCGCAGCCGAGCAGGCCGGCGAGCTCCTCCCGTGCCCCGTCGAGCGCGCGCCTCGCCCGCCGAGCGGCGGAGTGGGCACCCGAGGGATTGGCGAAGCTGTCCGAGAAGAACGGCAGCATCGCCTCGATCACCTCGGCGCGCACCGGCGTCGTCGCCGCGTGGTCGAGGTAGGCGCCCATCGGCTCGCAACGCGCCCTTCAGGTCTTGTAGCAGGCCGAGGCCGACTCGGGGAGGCTCACGTCGATCCAGGATGGCAGGCCGGCGCCGGCCACGAGCACCCCGACCGACGGCGGCGGCGAGACCGCGGCGAGCGCCGGCCGGAGCGGACGCCCCCGCAGGGCGGCCTCGAAGAACGCCGTCGTCACCCGGGACACCGCGGCGAAGGCCGGGGCGTCCTGCCCCTCGTAGGGCGTCAGGTGGTCCGCCCGGCGGATCGCGAGGAACCAGCGTCGTGGCTCGGCGAGGGCCGAGTACAGGTCGACGGACTCCTGAGGGGGGTTGCAGCGGTCCGTGGCGCTCTGCACGGCGAGCAGCGGGGGGCTCGAGGCGTCCGCGGCATAGGGGTCGTCACCCCATGCCTGGCCCGACATGATCGCCACGGCCCGGTAGTCGAGCCCGGCGCGAAGCGACGCGTAGCTCGTGCCGGTGCCGGGCACTTCCCCCTGGTCGAAGGCGAGCATGCCGACGACGGTCCCCCCGTCGGACTGCCCTGCGAGGCCGAGCTCGCTCGGGTCGACGAGGCCGCGCAGCACCGGACAGCCGTGGCCCGTCACCGCGACGTCGCCGAGCACCTGGCGGGTGACGAAGGTGACGTCGCCCGGCTCGTTCGGGATGTCCGCCTCGTCGGCGGAGCTGCCGTGGACCGCCGAGTACGCCGCGGCGCTGGCGTCGGGCGGCTCGGGCGCGACGACGACCATGCCGGAGACGGCCCAGTGCTCGAGCAGCCTGGCGTAGCTCCGCGGGTCGAGCCCGTAGCCGCCGAGGAAGAAGACGGCAGGGTATGGGCCCCTCGAGGAGGCGGGCGCCGCGCCCTCGACCGCGCCGGGCACCGCGAGCCTGCCGGCCGGCGCCCCCGGGCTGGCGAGGCGCCGTCGGGGGAGGCGGGAGAGGGTCGGGTAGAAGATGTCGGTCACGAGCCGCCGGCCCGGGCTCGACTGTCGGGTCAGGTAGTCCTCGGTCGGGCGGGAGGCGTCGAAGAAGACGCACTGCTCGACGCCTGCCCGGATGCTCTTCGAGGCGAGGACCGAAGGGCGCGTGGCGCGCTGTCGGCCGCTCGCCGGGTGCGTCTGCCTCGCGATCTCGAAGGCGGCGAGTGCGATGACGAGGAGGAAGGCGGCGAGCGCCACCGTCCTCCGGCGGGCGACGGCAGCGCGGTCGCGAGGCAGCGTCACGGCCGGACAAGGTAGTGGCGGGCGCCTCAGCGGGCAGAGCAGGCAGCATCGCTCGGCTCGAGCGGCCGCATCGCCGGCGCCCCCGGTCCTGTCGTCATCCGGGCGACCTCTGGATCGGCGTTGCCGAGGTCGAGGAAGCCCGCGCCGGGAGCCCGGGCGCGCAGCTCGAGGAGGAAGAACCTCGTCGTGACCCGGGCGACCACGGAGAATGCGGCCGGGTCGGCGCCGTCGTAGGGCGGGAGGTGCGCCGCGTCCCTGAGCTCGAGGAACCACCGGTCGCGCTGGACGATCGAGTCGTAGAGCTCGACCGACTCCTGAGGCGGGTTGCAGCGGTCGGTCGCGCTCTGCACGACGAGAAGGGCGGGGTCGCCGGCAACCGCCTCGTAGGGCCCGGGCCCGATCTCGGCCCCCGAGAGGACCGCCACTGCTCGGACCTCGAGGCCACCGTCGAGCCCGGCGTAGGGGGCAGCGCGGTCGTAGGCGAGCGCGGCGACGCTGTCGCCGCCGTCGGACTGCCCCGCGAGGCCGAGCTCCCCGGTCGCGACCAGCCCGTCGAGCGCCGGGCAGGAGTGGTCCTCGGACCTCGAGGCCGAGAGGGCGACCCTCGCCACGAAGGCGAGGTCGGCCGGCTGGTTGACGAGGTCGTCCTCGGGGTCTCCGTGGCGCGCGCCGGCGACCGCCGCCGGGTTGGTGTCCGGGAAGGTCGGGGAGATCACCGCGAGGCCCGCCCGGGCCCAGGCGTCGAGGAGGGCCGAGTAGGCAGCGGGCGTGACGTCGTAGCCCGGCGCGAACAGGATCGCCGGCAGCGGCCCTCTCCTGCCGGCCGGCCGGAGGACCTCGACCTCGAGCACCCGGCCGGGACGAGTCGTCCCGGTGGCGTAGTCGTAGGTCGACCGCGACCGGTCGACGAGGATGCAGGACGAGGCCGTCACCGCCGGCGCCCGCGTGCCCGGCTCGGGCCGGGCCTGGTAGGGACGGCCACCGTGGGCGAGCAGCGCCGTGGCGAGCAGCGCCGACCCGAGCGCTCCGAGCGCCCCTCGTCCCCGTCGAACGCTCGCGGCACGAGCCGGCTCGGGGCGAGAAGGCGGCGTCACGGCTGCCAGATCATCACGACGAGCGCGGCCAGGAACGCGAGAGAGGTCGCGGCCGACGCGAGCTCGGCGCGTCGGGCGGCGGCGAGGAGCGCCCGGCGGCAGGCGCCCGGGTCGTCCTCGAGCCCGGCGTCGGGACCCGGCTCGGCAGACCGGGGAGCGAGCAGGCGCTGGATCTCGCGCTCGGCGGGCCAGAGGACGGCGCTCGCCACCCCGACCGCGGCGGTCCAGATCGACAGCCCGATCCAGGGCCATGCGGCCGAGACGTCGCGGCCGCCGCCGAGGCCGAGGAGCACCCCGCCGAGCACCGGCACGACGAGCACGGCCCGCGCCGCCCAGTTGCGCCCAGAGCCGAAGTAGCGGCGCAGCGACGCGCTCGAGAAGGGGTCGCGCGCCCGCCTCGCCGCGGCGGCGTACGCCCCCGTGCTGCCGAGGGCGCCGAAGCCGACGACGGCGGCCAGGACGTGCAACGCCATGATCGTGTCGTACAGCGGGCTCGTGACCGGTGACGGGCTCGTCACGGCTCCCCTCCTGCCGCCTCGCCGCGGCGCCCGGCGCCCGCCGGCGCCGGGCCCCCTCGTACGTCACCGCCCGGCCTGCTCGAACGGTTAACCTCTAGGCGCATGCGAGCGTCGCCGTAGCGCAGGTGGGAACGGACTTGAACCAGCTCCGCCTCGACCCGTTCTCGGGAAGCTGGGTGGCGGTCGCCACCGGCCGGCAGAAGCGTGGCGCCGCGTTCGCCCCCCGCCAGCCCTTCGCCCTCGAGCAGGCACGCAACTGCCCGTTCTGTCCGGGCAACGAGGACGAGACGCCCCCGGCGCTCGAGACCTACGGGAGCGAGGGCATGTGGCTCGTGCGCGTCGTGGCGAACCGCTACCCGGCCTTCGAGGGACGCCAGCCCTTCGTCGTCGAGAACCTCGGCCCGGTCTTCACCGAGGCTCCCGCCAGCGGCATCCACGAGGTGCTCGTCCTCTCGCCGAGCCACGAGCTCAGCTGGGCGTCGTTCGACGACCACCAGTGCGACCTCGTCATGTCGGCGATCCGCGACCGGATCGAGGAGCACCAGATGACGCCGGGGCTGCGCTACAGCCAGGTGATCGTCAACTCCGGGCGCGAGGCCGGTGCCTCGATAGAGCACCCTCACGGCCAGCTCCTCGGGATCCCCTTCGTTCCCCGGCAGCTCGCCGACGAGCAGGCGGGCTTCAGCCGCTTCGCAGGAGGTTGCCTGCTGTGCACGGCCGCGGAGGCGGAGGAGCACGCCGGGCACCGGATCGTCCAGGCGAGCGACACGACCGTCACCTTCGCGCCCTTCTGGAGCGGCTCGCCCTACGAGCTGCTCGTCGTTCCCCGCGCGCACGAGGCCCACCTGCACCGCTCGACGCCGGAGGACCTCGCCGGGGTGGGCACGGCGGTCCGCTCGGCGCTCGCGGCGCTGAGGTCGCACCTCGGCGACATCGCCTACAACGTCGTCTTCCACGCCGCGCCCTACCGCTCGACCACCCTCTACCACTGGCACGTCCACGTCGTCCCGAAGCTGGTCACCCGGGCCGGCTTCGAGCTCGGCACGGGCGTGTACATCAACGTCGTCTCGCCGGAGCAGGCCGCCGAGGACCTGCGGGCCGCGATCGGCGAGGCCGATCACGCCTCGGCCGGCGTCGCCTCGTAGCGCAGCTCGCGCGCCGACTCGAACGCCGCAAGGAGCGTCTCGCGCGCCCCGGGGTCGGAAGGCAGGAGCCGCGCCGCCCCCTCCACGGCGAGGTAGCCCTCGACGAGGGCCCCCGAGTTGCGGCGCCACCACGCCTGCGCGAGGCGGCTCGCCGTGGCCATCTCCGCCGGGCTGCGCTGCCCGAGCGCCTCTCGGGCCGCGGACCTCAGCGAAAAGCTCATGTCGGCCAGGTCCTCGAGCGGCGAGCCGCGCCGGTGCCCCATCGAGGAGCCGGCATCGGAGGCGCCGTAGAGGGGGTCGTCGCCGAAGCCGACGACGAGCCAGCCCGCCTCGGAGCGCATCACCCGGCGGAGGTGGTAGTCGCCGTGCAGCCGGACCAACGACCCGGCCGTGCCCTCCTCGAGCCGGCCCGCCTTCTCGAGGGTCGCCTCCGGGTCGACCCCCTCGCGCCGAAGGGCCCTGGCGAAGCTCGACCTGCCGGCCGGTTCCTCGCCGAAGCACTGGGCGAGCGCGAGGTGGAGGCTCGCCGTCGTCGCCCCGAGCCGGCGCATCTCCGACGCGAGGTCCCCTCCCGCGGCCGCGACCTCGGTGTCGGCCTCGGCCTCGGCCTCGGCGGCGGCGGAGCCGGGCGCGGGCGCCTCGGGCTCCCCGGCCGCGGAGCCGGCGGCCTGGGCGTGCGCGAGGAGGTCTCGAAGCGAGGTCATTGCGAGCAGCCGCCCCTCGAGGGCGCCCGGAAGGAACTCGCGGACGAGCGCCAGGTCGTAGCCCCCGGCCCGCCAGTGCGCGACGGGCGCCGGGAGGGCGTTGAACCCGGCCTCGTCGAGCTTGAGGACCATGTCGACCTCCGGGCGCGGCCCGCGCTCGAGCACGCGGTAGCACTTCATGAACAACCGCTCGTCGAACACGAGCGAGTGGTGCGAGGCGAGCGTCGGCATCCTCCGGACCCGCTCGGCGCGCTCGGCACCGCCGGTGACGTGGGTGAGGAGGGCGAGGACGAGATCGTCGTCCGCCAGGGCGTCGTAGGCGAGGACCGGCCCGTCGTCGTCGGTGCACGGCCCGAGCAGCGCCGACTCCCCGCCGCGCAGCGCCTCCGCCGCCGAGGCAGCGGGGCGCCAGCCGACGAGCAGCTGGAAGCGCAGCTCGCCCAGGGCGAGCACGAAGCGCGCCAGCCCGGGTCGCCCCGGACGGATGACCTCGCCCAGCTCGACCTCGATCGCCGAGCCGTCGCCGCCCCTCGCCCCTGCCGCAGGGCCCGACGCCCCGCCGGAGCGGGCCGCGCCGGAGGCGGCCCGAGCCGCCGAGACCGTCTCTTGGTACCAGGGCTGGCGCTCCAGGTAGCTGCACGCGAGCGCACCGAGGGCCTCGAGCTCAACGGTCACGGCTGACCCCAGTCCTCGAGGTCGAGCCAGTAGAAGCCGTGGGGCCCGAGCATGACATGGTAGGGCTCCTCGCCGACGGGGGGGAACTCTGCCCTCCCGATGAGCTCGACCGGGACGGCCCCCTGCCAACGGGCGAGGCTGATCTGGGCCGACTGGGCGAAGCGGCTGAGGTTGCACACGCACAGCACCGACCGTTCTGGCCCCTCGATGCCGCCCCTGCCGGAGCGGACGTAGGCGAGGACCGAAGGGTTGTCCGCGGGGAGCACCTCGAGGCCGCCCGTGGCGAAGATCGGGTGCTGGCGGCGCACGGCGAGCATCCGCTGGAGCCAGTGGAGGAAGGACGACGGGTCCCGCATCTCCGCCTCGACGTTCACCGACTGGTAGCCGTAGACGGGGTCCATGAGCGGCGGGAGGACGAGCTGGGCGAAATCGGCCCGGGAGAACCCGCCGTTGCGGTCCGGCGTCCACTGCATCGGCGTGCGCACCCCGTCGCGGTCGCCGAGGTAGATGTTGTCGCCCATCAACAGCTCGTCGCCGTAGTACAGCACCGGGCTGCCCGGGAGCGAGAGCAAGAGCGCGTGCAGCAGCTCGGCCACTCGACGGTCGTTGTCGACTAGGGGCGCGAGGCGACGGGCGATGCCGAGGTTGCGCCGCATGCGAGGGTCTCTCGCGTACTCGGCGTACATGTAGTCGCGCTCTTCGTCGGTCACCATCTCGAGCGTCAGCTCGTCGTGGTTGCGCAGGAAGATGCCCCACTGCGCCCCCTCGGGGATCTCCGGCGTCTGGGCGAGGATCTCGGTGATGGGGAAGCGCTGCTCTCGCCGGACCGCCATGAACATGCGAGGCATCAACGGGAAATGGAAGCACATATGGCACTCGTCGCCATCACCGAAGTAGTCGACGACGTCGACCGGCCACTGGTTCGCCTCGGCGAGCAGCACACGGTTGGGGTAGTCGCGGTCGACCTCCCGCCTCAGCCGCCGCAGGAAGGCGTGGGTCTCGGGGAGGTTCTCGCCGAGCGCGCCGTCGTACTGGTAGAGGTAGGGCACCGCGTCGAGCCGGAAGCCGTCGAGCCCGCGGTCGAGCCAGAACCGGACGACCGACAGGATCGCCTCGCGCACCTCCGGGTTCTCGTAGTTGAGGTCCGGCTGGTGGTGGTAGAAGCGGTGCCAGTAGTACTGCTGGCGCACCGGGTCGTAGGTCCAGTTCGACCGCTCGACGTCGCAGAAGATGATCCGCACGTCGCTCCATCGCTGGTCGGTGTCGCTCCAGACGTACCAGTCCGCCTTGGGGTTGTCCCTCGAGGATCGGGACTCCTGGAACCAGGGGTGCTGGTCGCTCGTGTGGTTGAGCACGAGGTCGGCGATGACCCGGATCCCCCGGCGGTGCGCCTCCTCGACGAGCCGCACCACGTCGTCGACGGTCCCGCAGTCGGGCGCGACGCCGTAGAAGTCGGCCACGTCGTAGCCGCCGTCCTTGAGCGGCGAGGGATAGAAGGGCAGCAGCCAGATGCAGTCGATGCCGAGCCACTCGAGGTAGCCGAGCTTCTCGATGATCCCCGGGATGTCGCCGACCCCGTCGTCGTTGGAGTCGTAGAAGCCACGGGGCAGCAGCTCGTAGAACACGGCTCGCTCGTACCAGCGAGGATCGTCGAGCAGCGGCCGGGGCGTCGCGCCGGCCTCCGTCCGGGGCTCGGCGCCCGCGCCCGCCCCGGCAGGGACCGCCAGCTGCCGGAACGCGTGCTGCACGGCGGGCGTCCCTTCAGCCCGCCGCCAGGGCCGTGTCGCGCAGCGGGCGCTCGACGTCGGCGCCGAGGGCCCGCAGCTTCTCGGCGAAGGCGGAGTAGCCCCGGTCGACGTGCTCCGCTCCGGCGACCGTCGTCTCTCCCTCCGCCGAGAGGCCGGCGACGACGAGGGCCGCCCCGGCGCGGATGTCCGACGCCCGCAGCTTCGCGCCCGAGAGCCGCTCGATGCCTCGGACGACGGCGTGGTGGCCCTCGATGCGGATGTCCGCGCCCATCCGCCGGAGCTCGTCGACGTAACGGAACCGCCCGGCGAAGAGGTTCTCGCTCACGATGGCGACGCCGGAGGCGGTCGAGAGCATCGTCACGATGAGCGGCTTGTAGTCGGTCGCGACGCCCGGGTAAGGAAGGGTCGCGACGTCGACGGCGCGCAGCCGGCCGGAGGCGCGCGCCCGGAGCCCCCTTGGCGTCGGGGCGAGGTCCATGCCCATCTGGGACAGCTTCTCGAGGAGCATGTCCATGTGCTCCGGGCGCGCCCCGACGAGGTGGACGTCGCCGCCCGCGATCCCGGTCGCGGCGAGGAAGGTCGCCGCCTCGACCCGGTCGGCGACGGTGGCATGGACGGCCGGCCGCAGCTCGTCCACCCCCTCGACCTCGATCCTCGAGGTTCCCGCCCCCGAGATGCGCGCCCCCATCGAGGTGAGCAGGCCCGCGAGGTCCACAACCTCCGGCTCGCACGCGGCGTTCTCGATGACCGTCGTGCCCTTGGCGAGCGTCGCCGCCATGAGCACGTTGTCCGTGGTCGTATGGCTCGGGTACTCGAGCACGACCCTGGCGCCGAGCAGCCGGCCGCAGCGGCCCTCGACGTAGCCGTGCTCGAAGCTGAACTCGGCGCCGAGCTCGCCGAGGGCCCGGAGGTGGAAGTCGATCGGCCGCTGGCCGAAGTCGTCGCCCCCCGGCAGCGACACCCGTGCCCGCCCCTGGCGGGCGAGGAGCGGGCCGAGGACGACGACCGAGGCCCGCATGCGCTCGACCAGCTCATAGGGGGCGACGGGCTCGAGCCGCTCCGGCACCTCGACCACGAGCGTCGGCGGGTCGGCGCCGGGCAGCCCAGTCCCCGCCCCCGGGGCGGCGCCTTCACGTCCGACCCTCGCCCCCATCGCCCCGAGCAGCGCCGCCATCAGGTCCACGTCGGTGATCGCCGGCACGTTCTCGAGGCGCGATCTCCCGGGCGCCAGAAGGCACGCCGCCATGAGCTTGAGCGCCGAGTTCTTCGCCCCCTGGACGGCGACCTCTCCGGCGAGCGGCCCCGAGGGACGGACGACGAAGCTGGCCACGGCCCGAAACGCTACCGCCCGCGCCCACCCGGCAACGGCTGGCGCGCCTGGCCCGCCCCGGGCGCGCCGGAGAGCCTGCCGATCAGCTCCCGCAGGACCTGCCGAAGCCCCTCCTCGTCGAGGCCGCTCGTCCCGCCGAACATCTCCGCCTCCAGCTCGTCGACCGCGAGCTCACATCGCTCGAGCGTGGCGAGGCCGTCATCGGTGAGGCGAGTCCGCAGTATCCGCTTGTTCGCGCCGTCGGGCACGCGCACGATGAGCCCGCGGCGCTCGAGCAGCACCACGACCTCGTTCGCAGACTGGGGGCTGACGAAGGAGCGAGCGGCGAGCTCGGCGGAGGACATCCCCCCGTTCGCCTCGAGGACGCTCAGCGCCACGTACTGCGTCGTCGTGATGCCCGCCTGCGCGCACGCGGCGTCGAGACGCGACCTGAGCAGCGTCTCGAGCCGCTTGACGAGGTAGCTCGTGCGCGGCCGACGGCGCGGGGAAGGTGCCTCGGGCACATTGGAGCTGCGGTCGCTGCTCATCCCTCGCCGGTCCTCGGTCCCCGGCACCGAATCCCGGTCCCGTCGCCGGGTATCAAGCTACCTGATATCGTCCCGGGGACGAGGCCGTCCGGCGCTCCGCCCGACGGCGTTGCCGTCGAGGAGGGGTTCGATGAGCGAGCAGGTCGGTGCCGACGGGACGCCGCTCGGCCGGTGGGAGACAGTGCTGGCCGCCGTCGACGCCGACGGGATCGGCTGGGTCACGCTCAACCGACCCGAGAAGCGCAACGCGATGAACCCGCTGCTCAACGCCGAGATGCTGAGCGTGCTCGACGCGGTGGAGGAAGCGCCCTCGGCCAGGGTGCTGGTCCTCACCGGCGCGGGCGAGTCCTTCTCGGCAGGGATGGACCTGAAGGAGTACTTCCGCGACGTCGACGCCGCCGGGCCGGCCGCCCGGGCGCGCTCGCGCCGCGACGCGAACGAATGGCAGTACCGGCGGCTGATGCTCTTCCCGAAGCCGACCATCGCGATGGTCAACGGCTGGTGCTTCGGCGGCGCCTTCACCCCGCTCGTCGCCTGCGACCTGGCGCTCGCCGCCACCGAGGCGGTCTTCGGGCTTTCCGAGGTGAACTGGGGCATCCCTCCGGGGTCGGTCGTCTCACGGGCGCTCGCGGAGACCGTCCCCTACCGGGACGCGCTCTACTACATCATGACGGGCCGGAGCTTCACCGGCGAGGAGGCGGCGAGGATGCGGCTCGTCAACGAGGCGGTGCCGGCAACCGAACTGCGCGAGCGGACCCGAGAGCTCGCGGTCCATCTCGCCTCGCTCAGCCCGGCGGTGCTCCACTCGGCGAAGGTGGGCTTCAAGCGCGCCCGGACGATGGAGTGGGAGGTGGCCGAGGAGTACCTCTACGCAAAGCTCGACCAGTCCGTCGCGACCGACCCGGAGGGGAGCCGCGAGCGCGGGCTCAGCGAGTTTCTCGACCACAAGTCCTTCAGGCCCGGGCTCGGCGCCTACCGGCGTGACTGAACCCTCAGGGGGCGAGGGCGGGCTGAGGAACGGGCTTCGCCGCCTGCTGCGACCATCCTCGGTCGCCGTCGTCGGCGCCTCCGACGACCCGGCGTCGATCGGCGGCGCGCCGATCTCGCTGCTCGAGCGCTTTGGGTTCCCCGGGGAGGTCCACCTCGTGAGCCGGTCACGGGCCAGGATCGGCTCACGCCCCTGCCTCCGCTCCATCGACGACCTGCCCTACGGGGTCGATGCGGCGGTGCTCGCGATCCCACGCGCCGGGGTGCTCGAAGCGGTCGAGGCCGCGGCACGCCGAGGCGTCGGCGGTGTCGTGGTCTTCGCCTCCGGCTACGGTGAGCTCGGGCCCGCCGGCCGGTCCGACGAGGAGGAGCTCGCCGAGGCCGCCCGGCTCGGCGGCGTCGCCCTCGCTGGGCCGAACTGCCTTGGCCTGGTCAACTTCGTCGACGCCGCGCCGCTTACCTTCGCCCACGCAGTGCCGAACTGGCAGGCGGCCGAGCGGGGGGTGGCAGTCGTCGCGCAGAGCGGGGCGCTGTCGATGGCGCTCACCTACGCGGCGCTCGCCCAGGGTGTGATGGTCACCTACGCGATCTCCACGGGGAACGAGGCCGTGGCCGGGGTGGAGGACTACCTCGAGCTCGTGCTCGAGGACGAGTGCACCGGCGCCGTCGCGATGCTCGTCGAGCAGGTGCGCCAGCCCTCGAAGATCCTCGCCCTCGCCCGGACGGCAGCGAAGAAGGGGGTGGCGCTCTGCCTGCTGCACACGGGGCGCTCGGCGCGCGCCCGGGAGGCCTCCTTGACGCACACGGGCGCCATCGCGGGCAACCAGGCGGTCCTGCGAGCCGCGCTCGACCGGGAGGGGATCCTGCTCGTCGACTCGCTCGACGAGCTCGTCGACGCGGCCGGCATCCTCGCCCGCTACGGGCCGCCGAGCTCGCCCGGCATCGCGTTCATGACCGACTCGGGGGCGGCCAAGACCCACGCCCTCGACCTGGCGCAGGACCTCGGGCTCGACCTGCCGTCGCTCGCGGACGCCACGCTGGACCGCCTCGGGCGAGAGCTCCCGAGCTTCGCGACGGCCGGGAACCCCGTCGACATCACCGCCATGGGCCTCAACGACCCCGGGCTGTACGCACGAGTCGCCGGGTCCCTCCTCGACGACCCCTCGGTGGGCTCGCTGGTCGTGGCCGCGATGCCGGGATCGGACCGCCAGGGAACCGAGCAGGTGGACGCCCTGCTCCCCACCCTGTCCGGCGCGTCGAAGCCGGTCATCTACACGATCATGGGGGGCGACTGGCCGCTTCCGGAGGCCAACCGGTCGAGGATCCTCGACGCCGGGGTCCCGCTGCTGCGCTCCCCGGAGCGCGCGCTTCGGGCCGCGGGTCACCTCGCGCACCTCGCCGAGCGGCGCGCCCCGGCCGCAGAGCGCGTCAGGCCGGTCCGCCTGGACCTTCCCGAAGGTGTCGTCCTCGGCGAACCGGCGGCGAAGGACATCCTCCGCTCCCTCGGGCTGCGGGTCCCCGCGGGCTCGCTCGCCCGCGACGCCGCCGAGGCGAAATCCCTGGCGGACCGGCTCGGCTACCCGGTCGTGCTGAAAGCGGTGTCGCCCGAGCTCCGGCACAAGAGCGACGCCGGCGCGGTCGGCTTCGTCCACCACGCCGACGACCTCGCCGCCAGTTACGAAAGCCTCCTCCGCCGCCTCGAGCGCGCCCGACCAGCGCTCGTGCTCGAAGGGGTGCTCGTCGAGGAGATGGTCCGCGGCGGGGTCGAGGTCCTCCTCGGCGCACGCCGCGACCCGGACTGGGGGCCCTACCTCGTCGTCGGGCTCGGAGGGATCTTCACCGAGGTCCTCGGCGACGCCGTCGTCCTCATGGCCGACGCCGGGCCCGCCGAGATCACCGAGGCGCTCACCGGGCTGCGGGGGTTCCCCCTCCTCGAGGGCGCCCGGGGCTCCGCCCCGGGCGACCTCCCGGCCCTCGTCGCCGCCGTGCAGCGCGTCGGCGCCGCGATCCTCGGCAGCCCGACGATCGCCGAGATCGAGGTGAACCCGCTGCTCGTGCTGCCCTGCGGCCTCGGAGCCGTCGCCCTCGACGCGCTCGTGGTCGGCATCGGGGGCACTCCCCGGGAGGGGTAGCGTCCTGCGGGCCAAGGCGCCGCCCGGCAGGACTTCTCGAGGCTAAGGTCGTCGCGTGGCTGCGGAGCGGCTGGCCCCGGACCGCAACATCGCCATGGAGCTCGTGCGCGTCACGGAGGCCGCCGCGGTCGCGGCGAGCCGCTGGATGGGCAGGGGCGACAAGAACGGCGCCGACGGGGCCGCCGTCGACGCGATGCGCCACGTGCTCGCCCGGGTGCCGATGGACGGCGTCGTCGTGATCGGCGAGGGCGAGAAGGACCGGGCGCCGATGCTCTACAACGGTGAGCGCATCGGCGATGGCACTCCGCCGGCCGTCGACGTCGCCGTCGACCCGATCGACGGGACTCGCCCGACCGCGCTCGGGCGCGGGGGTGCCCTGTCGGTGATCGCGCTCGCCGAGCGCGGCGCGATGTTCGACCCGGGGCCGTGCGTCTACATGAACAAGATCGCCGTCGGCCCCGAGGCGGTCGGGCGCCTCTCGCTCGAGCTCACCCCGGCGGAGAACCTGCGCGAGCTCGCCAAGGCGAAGGACACCTCGGTGAGCGACCTCACGGCGATCGTCCTCGAGCGGCCCCGGCACGAGGAGCTGATCGACCAGATCCGCTCGGCCGGGGCGCGCATCCGGCTCATCACCGATGGCGACGTTGCCGGCGCCATCTCGACCGCCTGGCGCGATAGCGGCGCCGACGTCCTCTTCGGCATCGGCGGCGCGCCGGAGGGTGTGATCACCGCCGCCGCGCTGAAGGCGATGGGCGGCGAGATCCTCGGGCAGCTCTGGCCGCGCAGCGACGCCGAGCGCGCCGCGGCGCTCGCCGCCGGCTACGACCTCTCGGCACATCTCTCGACCGACGACCTGGTCGGCGGGGACAACTGCTTCTTCGCCGCGACCGGGATCACCGACGGCGAGCTGATCCGGGGCGTCCGCTACCACAGCCACGGCGCGACGACCCAGTCGCTCGTGATGCGCTCGCTCACCGGGACGGTGCGCTTCATCGAGGCGCAGCACCGGCGGGAGAAGCTGCGGCAGTTCCAGCTGATCGACGCCGACTGACCGCTCGCCGCCGGGACCGGGCGCGCAAGGCACCTCGAGGCCGGCCCGGAGGGCGGCTCCCTCAGCGCCGCCGGCCGGTCGAGCCCCTGCCGCCGAGGAGGTAGCCGACAGGAAAGAGCTGGAACTTGAGCCGGGAGCTCACGAAGCCCCAGATCCCTTTCGGGGCCCAGATGGCGACGACGACCGCGACCGACCCGAGGATCACGAGGTACCAGGCGCCCTGGCTCGCGAGGTTCTGCTGGAGCACGAAGAACAGCACCGTGCCGAGGATCGGCCCCTCGATCGTCCCCATCCCGCCGATCATCGTCACGAAGATCATCTCGGCGGCCCACTGGACGCTGAAGATCGACCCGGGCTGGACCTGCAGCTGGCTGACCGCGAGCAGCGCGCCGGCCGCCCCGCAGCCGAGGGCGGCGACGACGAAGACGATCCGGCGCGCCTGCATCACCCGAGCGCCGGCGCTGCGGGCACCGACCTCGTCGTCTCGCACGGCGGCGAGGACGAGGCCGAGGCGGCTGCGCAGCAGGCCGTAGGTGACCGCCAGGGCGAGGACGGCGACGCCGAGCGACAGCCAGTAGGTGACGTCGCCGAAGGTCCTCGGGCTGAGGCTCCCGAGCCCGGGCACCGGGTGGCCGGTCCCCCCGCCTAGCGCGGTGACCGAGCTGATCACGAGCTCCGCGGTGTCGGCGACGACCCAGGTCGCGATCGCGAAGTAGCCGCCGCGCAGGCGGAAGACGAGGTAGGAGATCGGCAGCGCGACCAGCGCGGGGATGACGGCCGCGAGCGGGATCGAGGCGAGCGGGTTCAGCCCGTTCACGGCGAGGACGACCACGCTGTAGCCGCCGAGGCCGACGAAGGCCTGCTGGCCGATCGAGACCATCCCCGCGTAGCCGGCGAGGAGGTTCCACATCGTCGCCATCGTGAGCAGGATGAAGAAGTTGAGGAGGACGACGAGGCCCCCCTGGGAGATGATCTCGGGCATCAGCGCGAGCAGCACGACCGCGCCCAGCGAGCCCCCGGCCAGCCAGGCCGACGGGTACGAGGAGCGGCGGACCTCCGGCGCCGGCGCCGGTGCCAGGTCGGGGACCTTGGGCGGGGCGAGCGCCGTCACGTCGCCGCCCTCAGGCCGAACAGGCCCCTCGGGCGCAGCGCGAGCACGGCGAGGAAGACGAGGTGCCCGGCGAGCACCTGGTAGGCGGGATTGATCTGCGCGCCGATCTCCTGGGCGATGCCGAGGACGATCCCCCCGACCAGGGTCCCCCACAGCGACCCGATCCCGCCGATCACGACCGCCTCGAACGCGAAGAGCAGGTTCGCCGTGCCGGCCGTCGGCGTGAACCCGCTGAGGATCCCGTACGCGATCCCGGCGATCGAGACCGTCGCGAGGGCGATCGCGGCGGCGATGCCGAAGATGTGCCGGTAGTTCGCGCCGACGAGCTGGGCCGCCTCGCGGTCGTCCGCGACGGCCCGGATCATCCGCCCGGTCCCGGTGCGGGAGAGGAACAGCTGCAGCGCGCCGAGCACGCCGACGGCGACGGCGAGCATGACGAGGGAGAAGTAGGAGACGGGGATCTGCGGCGTGAGGTTCAGCGTGTCGAACAGCAGCGAGCCGATGTTGAGCGACTGGGTGTTGGAGGTGAAGACCTCCAGCAGGACGTTCTCGATGACGACCGACAGGCCGAAGGTGACGAGCAACGTCGTGAAGGGGTCCCGGTCGAGGCTCGCCTGCAGGAGCGTCCGCTGCAGGATGTAGCCACCGACGGCGAACATCGGCACGACGACCACGAAGGCGAGCACTGCCGGGAGGTGGGTCACGGGGATCATCGCGAGCGCCACGTAGGCGGCGATCACCGCGAGGTCGCCGTGGGCCAGGTTGATCACGCCCATGACGCCGAACAGGATCGACAGGCCGACGGCGAACAGCGCGTAGAAGCCCCCGGTCAAGATCCCCTGCACGATCGCGTTGAGCCAGGTCATCTCGGCGGACCTCCCTCCCCGGGCTCGCCTCGCGCCGCCCTCGCCGCGCCGACTGCGGCAGCGGGCCCGGTGAGACCTCCTGCCGGCGCGTCGGCCCCGGAGCCGCTCACCTCGCTGCCGAAGTAGGCCCGCTCGACCTGCTCGCGGCTCAGCTCCCCCGGGCGGCCCTCGAGGGTCGTGCGCCCCTCGAGCAGGCACTGGATGCGCGACGCTGCCCGCATCGCCTGGGAGACGTCCTGCTCCACGAGAAGGATCGTCACCCCCGACGCGAGCAGCTTGGGGAGCAGCTCGTAGATCCGCTGGACGACGATCGGCGCGAGCCCGAGGGAGAGCTCGTCGAGCAGGAGGACCCTCGGGTTCGCGACCAGGGCCCGGCCGATCGCGACAGCCTGCTGCTCCCCGCCCGAGAGCTGCGCAGCGCGCTGGCGGCGGCGACCGGCCATCCACCCGAACAGCGAGTACACCGCCGCCAGGTCGAAGGGCCCCGACCGGGCGCGGTGCCTGCCGACGAGCAGGTTCTCCTCCACGGTGAGCGAGGGGAACAGCCGCCGGCCCTCGGGCACGAGGGCGATCCCGGCCTCGAGGCGCCGCTCGGGGGGCGCGTGGGTGACGTCGGCGCCGTCGAGGACCACCCGGCCCGAGGTCGCCTTGTGCAGCCCGGCGATCGTCCTCAGCAGGGTCGACTTGCCGGCGCCGTTCGCGCCGATGATCCCGTGGACCTCGCCCGGACGGACGGCGAGGCTGACCTCGGTGAGCGCCCGCAGCTGACCGTGGTGCACGGTGAGGCGGTCGACCTCGAGCAGCGCGCCGGCGGCGCTCAACTGGCCGCCTCGAACGCAGCCTCGGAGCCCAGGTAGACCTCGCGCACGGCGGCGCTCGAGAGCACCTCACGCGGCTCGCCGTCGCCGATCACCGCACCGTCTGCGAGGCACATCAGGCGCTCGACCGAGGCGAGGAGCGCCCTCACGACGTGCTCGATCCACACCACTGCGACGCCCTCGGCGAGCGTCTCGCGCACGATGCCGACGACCTCGCGCACCTCCGGCTCGGTGAGCCCCCCGGCGACCTCGTCGAGCAGGAGCACCCTCGGCCGGGTGGCGAGCGCCCGGGCGAGCTCGAGCCGCTTGCGGTCGAGCAGCCCGAGCTGGCCGGCGCGCAAGTTCGCCCGCTCCGACAGACGCGCGCGCTCGAGGGCGGAGGCCGCGAGCGAGTGGCTCGCCGCCCCCCGCCGCTCGCCGCCCTGCTGGGCAGCCACGAGCAGGTTCTCGAACACGGTCATGCCCGAGAAGGGTCGGGGGACCTGGTAGGTGCGGCCGATGCCGAGCCGGGTCCGCTCGGCGGCGTCGAGGCGCGTCACGTCGCGCCCCGCCAGGCGGACCTGGCCCGAGTCGGCCCTGAGGTCGCCGGACATCACCCCGAACAGCGTCGTCTTGCCTGCGCCGTTGGGACCGACGATGCCGACGGCGGCGCCGTCCTCGATCGTGAACGAGACGTCGCGGGCGACGACGACCTGCCCGAAGCGCTTCGTGACGTGGTTCAGCTCGAGAAGCGGCGCCACCTCGGTCAGAACTCGGTGACCGCGAGCTCGCCCGTGATCGGCACGTCCTTGTTCAGCGTGTTGTCGACGACGAACGGCTCGAAGGGGAAGCTCTTGCCGCCGAAGGGCTTCTTCCCGGGCGGCTTCCACTGGATGCCGACCGGGTAGATGATCGCGACGCCCGGCGTCGGGCCGGAGGCGAAGTCGATCGGGCCGCACATGCCGTGGTAGCTGACGCTGTGCAGCGCCTTGGCGACCGAGGCGTGGTCGTGCGGCTCGCCCGAGGCGCTGAAGGCCTCGACGGCGACCTCAAACAGCGAGTAGGTCGAGCCCATCGACTGGATCCACTCCGTGCCGCTCTGCTGCTGGTAGCCGAGGGCGAGATCGCTCGTGGTCTCTCCGGTGAGCGAGGACTTGTAGGGCGAGTACGGCGTCCACCAGGCGTCGGTGGCGATGTTGGTCGACAGCTTCCCGAGGGCGAAGACGTCCGAGGGGAAGAGCATGACCTTCGCGACGGTGGCGAGCTTCGGCCGCCAGCCCGACTCCACCGCCTGGGTCCAGAAGATCTTGAAGTCCGGGGGAAGCGGCGCGTTCGAGTAGAACTCGCAGCCTGCGCTCTTGAACTTCTCGATCATCGTCACGTAGTTCGTCGTGCCGTCGGTGTAGGCGCCGCCGTCGACGAACTTGTAGCCGAGCTTCTCCGCGTAGGGCGGGAACCCGGCGCGGAAGGCGTTGCCGTCGGCGTCGTTCGGGTACATCCCGGCGAAGATCTTCGCGGCGTGGGTCTTGGCCTCGATCCTCTGCCACATGGGCAGGAAGGTGCCGGCGAACTCCTTCATCCCGAAGAAGAACATCACGTTGTACTCGAAGTTCTTGCCCGGCTTGAGCGGGTCCCCACCGAGGCCCGCGTACCAGGACTCCCAGGGCACGACCGTCGCGACGCAGGGGCAGTGGAGCTCCTCGCAGGCCGCGGCGACGGGGTTCGTCGTCTCGGGAGCCGAGCTCGTGACGACGAGGTCGACGCCGGAGTGGACGAGCTGCTGCGTGACCTGCGCCGCGCGGTTCGGGTCGGACTGGCTGTCGACCTCGGTGATCTCGAGGTTGTAGGTGCGACCGCCGATCTTCAGGCCCTTGGAGTACGCCGAGCTGGCCCGGATCTTGCCGAGCACGTACTTGTCGGAGAGCGAGAAGTCGGCGAGGGCGCCCGTCTGGGGGCTCACGTAGCCGATGCGGATGGTGCTCCCACCGGCGGCCTGGCCACGGGCGAGGCTTCCGAGGCTGCGCGTGGACGCCGGCGCCGGGCCGAGCGTCCCCCGGCCGGCGACGCGCACCGCGCCGACGGCCAGGGCGCTCGCGCCCAGTCCTTTGAGCAGGTCGCGCCGGCTGAGCGCACCACCGGCCAAGGCGCCTCGGGGCTGCTCCCCCGCCACGCCGGCCTCCGTCCCTTCGGCCGGGCGTGCCCCGGCTCCGTCCCCGCTCCCCTGGCGATCTGTCATGGCCGTCCCCCCCTTCTGGCTCGTCGGGCTCCTCTCGGAGTCCCGGGTCCACCGCGCCGAGCGCCGCGCTGCTGTGTTCGCAGTGCGCACGTAACTTCGGATCGTGAACACATCGTCGCGGAGGCGCCCCGTCCTGTCAAGGAACGGGGCGCCCTGGCACGGCCTCGGCGCGGCGCGCAGGGACGGCCACCGGAGCTCCGGGCCGTCAGCCCCTCTTCGAGGCCGGCCGGCCGTGCGGGTCCTCGAGCGCGCTCAGACCGAGCAGAGGTCTACGTAGCGCTCCGCGAGGTGGGTGGACGCCGCGCCGAGCGCCGCCGCCTGGCGGAGCTGGGCGAGGGCGATGCGCGACCCGAAGTCGTCGCCGGGGAGCGGGTGCAGCATGCGTGTCATGTAGGTCGAGAACTCCTGGGCCGCCCAGACCCGGCGCAGGCAGGTCGCCGAGTAGTCATCGAGGAGCTGCTCGTCCCCGCTGCGGTACCACTCGAGCAACGCGGCGGCGAGCGTGCGCACGTCGGCGACGGCGAGGTTCATGCCCTTGGCGCCCGTCGGCGGCACGATGTGGGCCGAGTCGCCCGCGAGGAAGAGCGCGCCCGAGCGCATCGGCTCGGCGACGAAGCTCTTCATCGCGGTGATCGACTTCTCGAGCACCGGGCCCTCGGCAAGGGTCCAGCCGTCCTCGGTCGCGAAACGGCGGCGCAGCTCCTCCCAGATCCGCTCGTCGGGCCAGCGCTCGGTCCGCTCGTCGGGGTCCACCTGCAGGTAGAGGCGGCTCAGCTCCGGGGAGCGCAGGGAGTGCAGGGCGAAGCCGCGCTCGTGACGGCAGTAGATCAGCTCCTCGGTGGAAGGCGGGACAGCGGCGAGGACCCCGAGCCAGCCGAAGGGGTGGGTGTGCTCGACCTCCCGGAACGCCCCCGGCGGCGCCGACGCCCTGCAGGCACCGTGGAACCCGTCGCAGCCGGCCACGACGTCGCACTCGAGCAGCCGCTCCTCCCCGCCGGCGCGATAGCGGATCGACGCCTTGCCGAGCTCAGGCGCGTCGACCCCGACGCACTCCGCCTCGAAGCGCACCTCACCGCCGGCCCCGAGGCGCGCCGCGACGAGGTCCTTGACCACCTCCTGCTGGCCGTAGACGACGATCGAACGCCCACCCGAGAGCTCGGTCAGCGGGACCCGGTGCGCTTGGCCCTCGAAGCGGAGCTCGATCCCGTGGTGGACGAGGCCCTCGGCGCGCATCCGGCCCCCGACCCCGGAGTCCTCGAGGAGCCTCGCCGTCCCGTGCTCGAGGACGCCGGCGCGGATGCGGTGCTCGACGTAGTCGCGGGTGCGGGCCTCGAGCACGACGGACTCGATCCCGGCAAGGTGGAGCAGGTGCGAGAGCAGCAGCCCCGCCGGCCCGGCACCGACGATCCCGAC
>JAJYNS010000058.1:31967-41831 GCA_021786195.1 Actinomycetes bacterium
TCCTCGTCCACCTCGGTCGTGATCGGCGTCGCGGCGACCTCCGGTGTGCCGATGAGCCCGGCGTGGAGGTAGGTCTCGTGGGACAGGTCGAGCAGGTTGTCGACGAGGAGCGAGTACCTGCAGGCGATGTGCGCGATGTCGCCGATCGCCGCCCACCCGGGGGCGTCCAGCCAGTGGGTGTCCGGCACGTCGCTCGGGTCGGCACGGTCCGGGTCGCCGATGAACACCCACACCCACCTCGAGCGCTCGAGGACCGGGACGGCGGCCACGCGCGCCCTCGAGGGCACCCGGTCCTGGCCCGGGACGAAGGTGCAGGCGCCCGAGCAGTCGTAGGTGAAGCCGTGGTAGCCGCACTGGACGGCGTCGCCGACCAGCTTGCCCTTTGACAGCGGGTAGCGCCGGTGGGCACAGCGGTCGGCGAGCGCGACGACCTCGCCCCCGAGGGTGCGGTAGAGCACGAGCGGCTCGCCGCAGACCGTCCGGGCCAGCAGGTCCCGGCCGACCTCGTGGCTCCAGGCAGCCACGTACCACCGGTCCGTCGGGAACAGGTCCATCGCCGCTCCTCCCCTCGAGATTTGATCCGTGTACTGATCGATTTTCGAGCCGTAGCCCCCTCGGACGAAGAGTGCGCCGCATCGCGCTCGATGTCAACCGGTCGAACATCATCCGTGTACTGATCATCTGGGCTGCAGGCCGCGAGCTGGTGGCGCGAGCAGGTGCATAATTGGCCCGATGGCCTCCCGAGCCCCCCGTGCGCGCGCGCCGAGGTCGCGGCGGGCACCGGCGCGGCCGTTCGACCTCATGACCCATCCCGGCCACCTCGCTCGCCGCCTCCAGCAGGCGAGCTACGCCCTGTGGTCGACGATCGTCTCCGACGAGGTGACCGCGCCGCAGTTCGTCGTGCTCAACGTCCTTCTCGCCACGCCCTGCATCGACCAGCGGACGCTGGGCGAGCGGGCCTCCCTCGACCGCTCGACCGTCGCCGGCGTCGTCGGCCGCCTCGCCGGGCGCGGCTACCTGAAGCGCCTGCGGGACCCCGAGGACGGCCGCCGCTACGTGCTCGAGCTCACCGACGCCGGTCGAGAGGTCCTCCTGGCCGTCGGGCGCCGCACCGCCGCGATGAACCGGGCGCTGCTCGCCCCCCTCTCCCTCGAGGAGCAGGACCAGTTCATCAAGCTGATGCAACGGCTCGTCGAGGGCGGGGAGCGCTTGCGCCCGCGGCCCTGAGCAGCTCCGGGCCGGCCGGCGCCCGGACCAGAGCGGCCGGGTGGAGGAGCGCCTCCGGACCGGCGAGGGCACCCGGCGCACCGGCGGCGTCTTGACAGCCGCGGCCCTCCCGAGGAGCATGGCCTGCGTTCGGTTCACGTCCAGTAGTTCGAATGGCGAACGCCGTCAAGGGGTGGAGAGATGGGCCTGCTCGAAGGAGCGAACTGGGAAGGGCGCCTGTTCACCGGCTCCTGGGAGGAGGGCGGCGCCGGCACCTACCCCGTCGTCGAGCCGGCGACCGGCGCAGAGCTCGCACGGCTCGGGGCGGCGTCGCCTGCCGACGTGCGCCGCGCCTGCGAGAAGGCCGCCGCCGCCCAACGCGCCTGGGCGGCGGAGCCCTACGCCACCCGGGCCGCCGTGCTGCGCCGCGCGGCGGCGCTGTTCTCGGAGCACTCCGAGGAGATCGCCGGCTGGCTCGTGCGCGAGGCCGGGTCCATCCGCCCCAAGGCCGCTTTCGAGATCGGCTCCACCGAGACCATCTGCCACGAGGCGGCCGCACTCGCCTCGCTCCCCCACGGGGAGGTGCTCCGCTCGGCCGAGCCCCGCCTCAGCTTCTCGCGCCGGCTGCCGGTCGGCGTCGTCGGCGTGATCGCCCCCTTCAACGTGCCGATCATCCTCTCCATGCGCGCCGTGGCGCCGGCGCTCGCCCTCGGCAACGCGGTCGTCCTCAAGCCCGATCCCCGGACCGCGGTCTCCGGCGGCGTCGTCGTCGCCCGCGTCCTCGAGGAGGCCGGGCTGCCGCCCGGCGTCCTGTCGGTGCTCCCCGGCGGGGCCGACGTCGGCGAGGCGCTCGTGGCGGACCCGGCCACCCGGGTCATCGCCTTCACCGGCTCGACTCGTGCCGGCCGCGCGGTGGCGGCGAGCTGCGCGCAGCACCTCAAGCGGGCCCACCTCGAGCTCGGCGGGAACTCCGCCCTCGTCGTTCTCGACGACGTCGACCTCGACAAGGCGGCCTCGCTTGGGGCCTGGGGGAGCTTCTTCCACCAGGGCCAGGTCTGCATGACCTCCGAGCGGCACCTCGTCGCGGCCAGCGTCGCCGAGGAGTACACGAGGCTGCTCGCCAAGCACGCGGAGGCGCTGCCCGTCGGCGACCCGGCGACCGGCCAGGTCGCGATCGGTCCGCTGATCGACGCGGGCCAGCGCGACAAGGTCCACGGCGTCGTCACCGCGAGCGTCGGGGCCGGCGCGCGCCTCGTCACCGGCGGCACCTACGAGGGGCTCTTCTACCGGCCGACGGTCCTCGCCGGGGTGCCGCTCGACTCGCCCGCCTACGAGGAGGAGATCTTCGGGCCGGTCGCCCCGGTCGTCACCTTCTCCGACCTCGACGAGGCGGCGGAGCTCGCCGCCGGGAGCCCCTACGGGCTGTCCCTCGGCATCCTTTCCCGCGACCTGACCAAGGCGCTGCAGCTCGCCGAGCGCATCCCCTCCGGCGCCGTGCACCTCAACGACCAGACGATCAACGACGAGATGGTCAACCCCTTCGGCGGGGTCGGCGACTCCGGCTTCGGTCGGGTCGGGGGGCCCGAGGCGAACCTCGAGTCCTTCACCGACCTGCAGTGGGTGACGATCCGGAGCGAGATGCCGACCTACCCGTTCTGAGCGGGATCCTGCCGGCGGGGGGCGCGCCTCGACAGAGCCGGGCCGCGTCGTGACCGGGCGGGCCGGGTGCGCGGGAGGCTTGACTCGGCGAGCGAGCGCTTCTTACGATGTTCTGATGCTGAACGTTCGTGCGCTTTGCGTACGCAGCGCACGTCGGCGGCCGCCGTGCACGGGGGGCAGCCGTGGCTGAGATCCTCGGGCTCGCCGAGGCCGTCGCCGAGCTCGTCCACGACGGCGACTGCGTGGCGCTCGAGGGCTTCACCCACCTGATCCCCTTCGCCGCCGGCCACGAGGTGATCCGCCAGGCAAGGCGAGACCTCACCGTCGCCCGGCTCACCCCCGACCTCATCTCCGACCAGCTGATCGGGATGGGCTGCGTGGCCCGGCTCGTGTTCTCCTGGGGGGGCAACCCCGGCGTCGGGTCCCTGCACCGCTTCCGAGACGCCGTCGAGCACGGCTGGCCCGCCCCGCTCGCCCTCGAGGAGCACAGCCACGCCGGGCTGACGAACCGCTACGTCGCAGGCGCCTCCGGGCTGCCCTTCGCGGTCCTGCGGGCCTACGCCGGCACGGACCTCGCGCGCCTCTCGGGCCAGGTCGCCGAGGTCACCTGCCCCTTCACCGGGGAGCGCCTGGCCGCCGTGCCGGCCCTGAACCCCGACGTGGCGATCGTCCACGCCCAGCGCGCCGACGGCGAGGGCAACGTGCAGCTCTGGGGGATCAGCGGCGTCCAGAAAGAGGCGGTCCTCGCGGCCCGTCGCTCGCTCGTGACCGTGGAGGAGGTCGTCGACGAGCTCACGCCTCGCCCCGGCGCCCTCGTGCTCCCGGGCTGGGCGGTGACGGCGGTGGCCGTCGCGCCCGGTGGCGCCTACCCCTCCTACGCAGCGGGCTACTACGACCGGGACAACGCGTTCTACCAGGAGTGGGACCTCGTGAGCAAAGCGCGCGAGACCTTCCTCGCGTGGATGCGCGAGCACGTCCTCGAGCCCTCCGCCGTCGCATGAGCGTCGCCAGCGAGCTCGAGTTCACGACCTCGGAGGTGATGACCGTCGTCGCCTCGCGGGAGCTGCGGGACGGGATGACCTGCTTCGTCGGGATCGGCCTGCCCAGCACGGCGGCGAACCTCGCCCGGCTGCACCACGCGCCTCGCCTCGTGCTCGTCTACGAGTCCGGGACGATCGGCGCGAAGCCGCGCCGCCTCCCGCTGTCGATCGGCGACGGGGAGCTCGCAGAGACCGCCGACGCAGTGGTCGGCGTGCCCGAGATCTTCAACTACTGGCTCCAGGGCGGGCACATCGACGTCGGGATGCTCGGCGCCGCGCAGATCGACCGCCTCGCCAACCTCAACTCCACGGTGATCGGCAGCTACGACTCCCCGAGGGTCCGGCTGCCCGGCGCGGGCGGCGCGCCGGAGATCGCGGGCTCGTCGAGGTCGGTCATCGTCGTCATGCGCCAGTCGAGGCGCAGCTTCGTCGAGCGCCTCGACTTCGTGACCTCGGTCGGGTTCGGCGAGGGCCCCGGCGACCGGGCACGGCTCGGGCTCCGGGGCCGGGGCCCGGTCCTCGTCGTCACCGACCTCGGGCTGCTCCGGCCGGACCCGGAGACCTGCGAGCTCGTCCTCACCCACGTCCACCCCGGCGTGTCGCCCGAGCAGGTGCGAGAGGCGACCGGCTGGGACCTGCGCGTCGCCGACGACCTCGAGACGACCGCGGCGCCGACGGCGGCCGAGCTGAAGATCCTGCGCAGCCTCGAAGCGACGAAGGGCGCAGACGGGTGAAGCCGGCGCGCACGGGAGATGCGGTGTGGGTCCTCGACGCCGTGCGCACCCCGATCGGGCGCCACGGCGGGGCGCTCGCGCAGGTCCGCCCCGACGACCTCGCGGCCGGCGCGCTGGCCGCGCTGCTCCGCCGCCACCCAGGGCTCGACCCGGCCCGCATCGACGACGTCTTCCTCGGCGACGCCAACGGCGCCGGCGAGGACAACCGGGACGTCGCGCGCATGGCGGTCCTGCTCGCCGGCCTGCCGGTGAGCGTCCCGGGCGTCACGGTCAACCGGCTGTGCGGCTCGGGGATGGAGGCCGTCGTCGAGGCGAGCCGGGCGATCGCGACCGGCGACGCGGACCTCGTGGTCGCAGGCGGTGTCGAGTCCATGTCGAGGGCACCCTGGGTCCTGCCCAAGCCCGAGCAGGGCTACCCGCGGGCCGACGCCACGATGTACTCGACCACCCTCGGCTGGAGGATGGTCAACCCCCGCATGCCCCGCCAGTGGACGGTGAGCCTCGGCGAGGGGGCGGAGATCCTCGCCGAGCGCCACGGCATCTCGAGGGAGGCCCAGGACGCCTTCGCCCTCGAGAGCCACCGCCGAGCGGCGGCGGCCTGGGACTCCGGCGCCTTCGCCGACGAGGCCGTCGCGGTCGAGGGGGCCGGGCTCTCCCGGGACGAAGGGATCCGGACCGACACCTCCTCGGCCCGCCTCGCCGCGCTGCGCCCCGTGTTCCGCCCCGACGGGACGGTCACCGCCGGCAACGCCTCGCAGCTCAGCGACGGCGCCTCGACCCTCCTGCTCGCCGGCGAGACCTCGGCGGCGAGCCTCGGCGTCGAGCCGCTCGCCCGGATCGCCGCCAGGGCCGTGAGCGCCGTCGAGCCACACCTCTACGGGATCGGGCCGGTCGAGGCGGCCCGCCGGGCGCTCAAGCGCGCCGGCGTCGGCTGGTCCGAGCTGGCGGTCGTCGAGCTCAACGAGGCCTATGCGGCCCAAGCCCTCGCGTGCCTCGCCGAGTGGCCCGAGCTCGACCCCACGATCGTGAACCCCCTCGGCGGCGCCATCGCGCTCGGCCACCCGCTCGGCTGCTCCGGCGCGCGGATCTTGACGACGCTCGCCTGGCAGCTGCGCCGCAGCGGCGGTGGCTACGGCCTCGCGGCGATGTGCATCGGCGTCGGCCAGGGGATCGCGGTGGTGCTCGAGGCATGAGCCGCCCGCTCGTGCCAGGGTGGGGACGCCCCCTCGGTCGGGTGGGCGGGAAGGGAGGACGGCGATGACGACCAGGGTGGAGGAGCTCGAGGAGGTGGAGGGGGCGAGCCTCGACCCGCCCTATGACTACCCCGCCTACCGGTCGACGGCGCTCCGAGCCCCGAAGCGGCCCTTCCTCGTCCTGCCCGCAGGCCTCGAGGCGCGCTCGGCCCCGGTCTTCGGCGAGGAGCGCCTCGGCCAGCTGGACGCGGACCTCACCCGCCAGCATCCCGGCGCACCGCTCGGCGAGCGGATCGTCGTCGCCGGTCGCCTCCTCGACGGCGAAGGCCGGCCGATCGCCGGCAAGCTCGTGGAGGTCTGGCAGGCGAACGCGGCCGGGCGCTACGCCCACTCGGTCGACGACCACCCGGCCCCGCTCGACCCGAACTTCACCGGCTACGGCCGCTGCCTCACGGGGCCCGGCGGCGAGTACCGCTTCTTGACGGTGAAGCCCGGCAGCTATCCCTGGGCGAACCACCCGAACGCCTGGCGCCCCGCCCACATCCACTTCTCGGTGTTCGGGCGCTCATTCCCCGAGCGCCTCGTCACCCAGATGTACTTCCCCGGCGACCCGCTCTTCCCCTACGATCCGATCTTCAACTCCGTCGGGGACCCCTCGGCGCGCGCCCGCATGGTCTCCCACTTCGACCTCGAGCTCACCGAGCCGGGCTTCGCCCTGGGCTACCGCTACGACATCGTCGTCGGGGGCCGGCGGCCGACGCCGGTGGACCGATGAGCGGCGAGGCGACGGAGGGCGGGACGGGCCCCTCGGCCCCGTCCTCCGGGGCCGGCGGCGCGTTCGGGCCGACGCCCTCCCAGACGGCCGGACCCTACCTCGCGATCGGTCTCGCGCCCCTCGCGGCGCACGAGCTCGTCGAGCCTGGCTCGCCCGGCGCCGTGACGATCTCCGGGCGCCTGCTCGACGGCGAGGGCCGGGGCGTGCCCGACGGCGCGGTCGAGATCTGGCAGGCAGATCCCGACGGCCGCTTCCCCCCCGAGTCGGCGCCGGGCTGGACCGGGCTCGGGCGCTGTCTCACCGATGAGGACGGCGGCTACCGCTTCCTGACCCTCAAGCCCGGCCGGCTCACCGGGCCGGGCGGGGAGGCGCAGGCGCCGCACCTCGAGGTCCTCGTGCTCGCCCGTGGGCTGCTCCGCCAGGTCCGTACGCGCATGTACTTCCCCGACGAGGCCGAGGCGAACGACCGGGACCCGCTCCTGTCCGCGATCCCCGACCCGGGGAGGCGGGCGACCCTCGTCGCCGCCGGCGAAGGTGGTGAGCTGCACTTCGACATCCGCCTGCAGGGACCGGAGGAGACCGTCTTCTTTGCACCCTGACGCCTCGCCGGACCCCGGGATACCGCCGGAGGCGGGAGAAGGGCGCCTCTTCGGGTCGATCTTCACCACCGACGAGCTCCTCGAGGCCACCTCGGACAGGGCATGGGTGGCCGCGATGCTCGAGTTCGAGGCGGCGCTCGCCCTCGCCGAGGCGGAGACCGGTGTCGTGCCCCCCGAGGCGGCGGCGGAGATCGCCGAGGCGTGCAGCCGGCTGCGGCCCGACCCCGGCACCCTCGGACGGGCGGCCCGCGCCTCGGGCAACCCGGCCGTCCCCCTCGTCGCCGAGCTGGCCAAGGCGGTCGGGGAGCGGGCCTCGCCCTATGTCCACCACGGCGCGACGAGCCAGGACGTGCTCGACACGGCGTCGATGCTCGTCGCCCAGCGGGCCGGCCGGCTCGTGCTTCGCTCGCTCGTCGCCGCAGGAGACGCCGCCGCCTCGCTCGCCGAGGCGCACGGGACCACGCTCCTCGTGGCGCGCACCCTCCTCCAGCCCGCGCTGCCGACGACCTTCGCGCTCAAGGCGGCCGGCTGGCTCGACGCCCTCACCGACTCGCGCGACCTCCTCTCCGGCACCCTCGACCGGCGGCTCGCCGCCGAGCTCGGAGGGGCGGCCGGCACGCTGGCCTCCCTCGGCTCGGCCGGCCCGGCGACCGCGAGCGCCCTCGCCCGGCGCCTCGGGCTCAGCGAGCCTCGCCTCCCCTGGCACGCCGCTCGAGGGCGGGTGGCGGAGCTGGCATGCGCCCTCGCGCTCGTCACCGGCGTCGCCGGGAAGATCTCGCTCGACGTCGAGCTGCTCATGCAGTTCGAAGTCGCCGAGGCCGCCGAGCCGGCTGCGCCCGGGCGGGGCGCGTCGTCGACCCTCCCCCACAAGCGCAACCCGGTCGCCGCCGCGGCGGTCGGCGCCGCGGCCCGGCGGGCCGGCGCCCTCGCCGGAACGCTGCTCACGGCGCTGCCCCATGAGCACGAACGCGCGGTCGGCGCCTGGCACGCCGAGTGGGAGCAGCTCTCCGAGCTGCTCCGCCTCAGCGGCGGGGCGGCAGACCACCTCGCGACGACCCTCTCCGGGCTCGAGGTCGACACGGCCCGCATGCGGGCCAACCTCGACGCCACGGGCGGGATCCTGCTCGCCGAGAGGATCGTGCTCCGCCTCGCCCCGATCCTCGGGCGCCGGCCGGCGAGAGACGCCGTCGAGCGGGCGGTTCGCGCCGCCCGATCTCTTCGACCCGTCCAAGCCGGCGGCCCGGCGAACCGCCTCGACGCCGCCGGCTTCGCCGAGGCCCTGCGCCAAGAGCCCGCCATCGCCGGCGCCCTGTCGGCCGAGGAGGTCGAGGAGCTGCTCGACCCCGCCGGCTACCTTGGCTCGGCCGGCGTGTTCGTCGGCCGGGCGCTCGACGCCTGGTCGGCGCCGGGCGCGTTGACGCCCGGGCAGGAGGCGCCGGGGGGAGGTCGAGCACGGTGACGTCCACGCCCGAGGAGCGCACCGGCAGGGTCCGAGTCGGCGAGGCCGAGGTGGCCTTTCGCTTCGACGGACCGCCGGGGGCGCCGGTCCTCGTCCTGTCGAGCTCGCTCGGCACGACGGCCGAGATGTGGGACCCGCAGGTGGGGGCGCTCGCCGGGCGCTTCCGCCTGCTCCGCTACGACCACCGGGGGCATGGCGGCTCGAGCGCCCCTCCCGGGCCCTACACGATGCCGGACCTCGGAGGCGACCTCGTCGGCCTGCTCGACGCCCTCGGCGTGGAGCGGGCGGCGCTGTGCGGGGTCTCCCTCGGCGGGATGGTCGCCGCCTTCGTCGCCGCCCGCCATCCCGAGCGGGTCGAGGCGCTCGTCCTCGCCTGCACGGCCGCGGCGCTCCCGCCGGCCAGCTCCTGGCACGAGCGAGCCGCGGCCGTCCGGGAGGGGGGGAGCGCCAAGCTCGCCGACGCCCTGTTCGGACGATGGTTCACCGAGCCCTTCCGAGCCGGCCACCCGGAGGTGCTCGAGGAGGTCGCGCGGATGCTCGCCTCGTGCTCCTCGGAGGGCTACGCAGGCTGCTGCGAGGCGATCGCCGCCACCGACCTCCACGACGACCTCGCCGCGATCCGCGCACCCACGCTCGTCATCGGCGGCCTGCTCGACCCCGTCTGCCCGCCGGCGACGATCCTCGACCTCGCCTCGGGGATCGCCGGGGCGGCCATCGCCGTCCTGCCCGGCGCCGCGCACCTGGCCAGCGTCGAGCAGCCCGAGCGCTTCAACGCCGCAGTGCTCGACCATCTCCTCGGTCCCGCGGCGCTCCGGGGGATGGCCGTGCGGCGCGCGGTGCTCGGCGACGCCCACGTCGACGCCGCGTCGGCGAGCGCGACCCCCTTCTCCCAGCCGTTCCTGGACCTCGTCACCCGCCTCGCCTGGGGCGAGGTCTGGACGAGGCCGGCGCTCGACCGACGGACCCGCAGCGCGGTCACCCTCGCGATGCTCGTCGCCCTCGGGCGCTTCGACGAGCTCGCCTTCCACGTGCCGGCGGCGCTCCGCTCGGGGCTCGGCAGGGACGAGATCTCCGAGATCCTCCTCCACTCTGCCGTCTACTGCGGAGTCCCGGCGGCCCGCTCGGCGTTCGCGGTCGCGTCCAGGGCGCTCGCAGCACCGGGCACGCCGGGCTCGGACGGCCCGGAAGGCCGGCCGGAG
>JAJYNS010000058.1:42139-54135 GCA_021786195.1 Actinomycetes bacterium
CTCGAGCTCGGCTACGCCTACCTCTCCGGCCTCAGCCTCACGGAGGTCGCCGAGCCGCACATGGAGGAGCTCGTCGCCAAGGTCCACGAGTCGTCGTCGATCTCGGTGCTCGACGGCCCGGACATCGTCTACGTCGCCCGCGTCCCCACCAAGCGGATCATGACGATCACGATCTCGGTCGGGACGCGCTTCCCCGCCTACTGCACCTCGATGGGCCGGGTGCTGCTCGCCCACCTGCCGGAGGCCGAGATCGAGCGCTACCTCTCGGAGGTGCCCCTCGAGCCGCGCACCGAGCAGACCGTGGTCGAGCCCGGGGAGCTGCGGGCGATCCTCGCCGAGGTGCGGGCCTCCGGCTACTGCCTCGTCGACCAGGAGATGGAGGACGGCCTGCGGTCCGTCGCCGTGCCCCTGCGCAACGCCTCGGGCGAGGTCACGGCAGCGATGAACGTCTCGGCGCACTCCCAACGGGTCACGACCGACGCGATGCTCGAGCAGTTCCTGCCGCTGATGCGGGAGACGGCGAGCCGGATCGAAGAGGACCTGGCCGCCCAGGGGCGGCGGCGCTCGCCGCAGCGGCGCTAACCGCCGACCGGCCGAGCCATGACGACGAAGTCCCTCCCCTCCCGCCAGCCCGGGAGCAGCGCGGCCCGGGAGTAGCCCCGGCGGGCGTAGAAGCCCTCGGCCGGACCGCCGAGGGTCGTCAACAGGCGAGTGGTCGTGCACCCCCGCTCGGCGGCGAGACGTTCGAGATGGCGGAGCAGGTGGCCGCCGATCCCCTCGCCCCGGGCACTCACGTCGACGACGAGCCGGGCGCATTCGCAGACCGCCCCCCTCACCTCCCCGGTCGCCACGCCGACGATCCGGCCCTGCCGGCGAGCGACGATGGCGAAGGGCTCGTCGGGGCGCCACCGCCCGCCGTAGGCCGAGCGCGAGTAGCCGGCCCATGCAGCCTCGAGCCATCCCTCCGCCTCGGGGTCGAGCCGGCGGGCGACGCTGAGCTCGAGCTCGAGCCCGCCACGGGCGACGACCGCCTTCGCGCCGAGCAGGGCCTCGCCGCACGGCCGCCAGGGTCGCCCGGGCTCCTCGCCGGCCTGCTCAAGGAGGTGGACCCGGCTGAAGCTGCACCGGCGTTCGAAGCCGGCGAGCAGCGAGGCCGCGGCGGGCATCTGGTCGAGCGGCACCGACCGGGTCAAGGTGACGTGCGGGACGAACGGACGCGCCGGCCGGCTCGGCGGGGGCGCGAGCGGCCCGGTCGCAGCGGCGTCGAGGAGCCGCCGGATCGCCCCGCCGTCGTCCCCGACCTGGAGGTAGAGGACCTGCCGGGAAGGGGCGAAGGTGGACGGCGGCCCGAGCCTGGCCTCGAAGGGCCGCAGCCTCCCGGCCGCCTCGGCCAGGACTGAGTGCGCCTGCTCGAGGGCGCCCTCGGCGACGTTCGTCGGCGGGACGAGCGTGACGTGCGGAGGGATGCGCCCGAGATCGCGGCTGGAAAGCGCCCGGCGCAGGCCGTCGACCTCGGCGCGAGCCTCGTCCTCGAGCAGGAGGGCGACGAGCAGGCGGCGCCGGGCGGCCACCGCCGCCTCAGCCGGCCGGCTCTCGCGCCCCCGCCGCCTCCAGGCGCACCCTCGCCCGGCGAGCCGCGGCTGCGGGGGAGCCCGCCTCAAGGAGCGCGAGCGCCGCGCCCCGCCGCGCCCCGCCGGAGGTGGCGCCGGCCTCCGCCCCCGGGGAGGGCTCGCCGGCGGCGGAGGCCGCCTCGGCCTCGGCCAGGGCGCGCCGGGCCCGGGCCACGTCGACCTCCTCCCCGAGCTCGGCGACGCCGGCGAGGATCCTCACCTGGTTGGCGTCCTGGTCGACGTGCACGAAGCCTCCGTGGACGGCCGCCGCGAGGTCTCTCCGGGCGTCTGCGTCGCCGCCCTGGACCGCCCCGGAGATCCGCACCACGGTGATGTCGGCGGCGCCGATGAAGTCCTCGTGGCGCGCCAGGAAGGCGATCTCGCCCGCGTCGGTGCGCATCGAGACCTCCTCGGCCTCGGTCGACAGCAGCACCCGCTCGGGTGTGACGATCTCGACCTTGAGCGGCGTCGCCATCCCTCACCTCCCGAAGCTCGTCCCGCCGTCCCCTGCGCCCTCCGCCGGCCCCTCAGGCGCCGGCCAGCTGCTTCGCCTTCAGGTGGACGTCGTCTACCCCGCCGACGTTCAAGAAGGCCTGCTCCGGCACCTCGTCGAGGTCGCCCCCGACGAGCGCCTCGAAGCTGCGGATGGTCTCCTCGACCGGCACGTACACCCCCGGCTGGCCGGTGAAGAGCTCGGCGACGAACATCGGCTGGGAGAGGAAGCGCTGGATCTTGCGCGCCCGGCTGACCGTGGTCCGGTCCTCCTCGGAGAGCTCGTCGAGGCCGAGGATCGCGATGATGTCCTGGAGCTCGCGGAAGCGCTGGAGCACCTCCTTCACCGCCTGGGCACAGCGGTAGTGGCGCTCGCCGACAACCTCCGGGGCGAGGATGTTGCTCGAGGAGGCGAGGGGGTCGACGGCGGGGTAGATCCCGAGGGCGGCGATCTGGCGGGAGAGCTCGGTCGTCGCGTCGAGGTGGGTGAAGGTCGTGAACGGCGCCGGGTCGGTGTAGTCGTCGGCCGGCACGTAGACCGCCTGCATCGAGGTGATCGACCGGCCCTTGGTCGAGGTGATCCGCTCCTGGAGCTGGCCCATCTCGCTCGCGAGGGTCGGCTGGTAGCCGACGGCGGAGGGCATCCGGCCGAGCAGCGTCGAGACCTCGGACCCCGCCTGGACGAAGCGGAAGATGTTGTCGATGAAGAGGAGGACGTCCTGGTTCTTCACGTCCCGGAAGTACTCGGCCATCGTGAGCGCGGAGAGGGCGACCCGCAGCCGCACGCCCGGCGGCTCGTCCATCTGGCCGTAGACGAGCGCCGCCTTCTCGATGACGCCGGACTCCTGCATCTCGAGCCAGAGGTCCGTGCCCTCACGGGTCCGCTCCCCGACGCCCGCGAAGATCGACACGCCGCCGTGCTCCTGGGCGACGCGCCGGATCATCTCCTGGATGAGCACCGTCTTGCCGACGCCCGCGCCGCCGAACAGGCCGATCTTGCCGCCCTGGACGTAGGGCTCGAGGAGGTCGATCACCTTGATGCCCGTCTCGAACATCTGCCGGCGCGGCTCGAGCTCGTCGAAGGGCGGCGGCTCGCGGTGGATCTCCCAGCGGTCGTCGACCTCGCCGATGTCGTCGGTGTCGAGCGGCTGGCCCGAGACGTTGAACACGTGGCCGAGCACGGAGTCGCCCACGGGCACGGTGATGCCGTGCCCGGTGTTGCGCGCGAGCGCGCCTCGCACCAGCCCGTCGGTCGAGCGGAGGCAGATGCAGCGGACCCGGCCCTCTCCGATCTGCTGGGCCACCTCCGCGACGATCGTCGTCGACCGGCCCTCGAGCACGAGGTCGATCTCGAGGGCGACGTTGATCTCCGGGAGCGCGTGCGGCGGGAACTCGACGTCGACGACCGGCCCGGCGATGGCGACGACACGGCCGTTCTCGAGGGCGTGCGACGCCGCTTGGGCGGTCTCGGTGCTGGTCATGCGCTTCGCTCCTCGATGTCGTTCTCGGCGGCAACCGGTTCGCGGGCCCCGTGGCGCAACGCCTCGGCGCCCCCGACGATCTCCATGATCTCTGTCGTGACGGCATCCTGCCGCACGCGGTTCATCACGCGCCGCAGGGTCTTGATCAGCTCCTCGGCGTTCTCCGTGGCTGCGGACATCGCCCGCTGGCGGGCGGTGTGCTCCGAGGCGGACGCCTCGAGCAGCGCCTGGTAGACGACGGCCTCGGCGTACTGGGGGACGAGCAGCTCGAGGAGCTCCTCGGGAGCCGGCTCGAAGTCGTAGAACCCGCCCCCGGCCGGTGCAGCGGCAGGGGCGGAGGACGCCGGCAGGGGCAGCACCTGCTCGGTCGAGAGCACCTGGCTCCCCGCCGAGCGGAAGCGCCACGAGACGAGCTCGACGAGGTCGACCTCGCCGGAGAGGAACGGGGGCACGACCTCCCCGGCGACCGCTCGGGCATCGGCGAAGCTCGGTCGGTCGGTCATGTGGGTGAAGGCGCGCCGCACCTCCCGGTGGCGGAAGCGGAAGTAACCGGCGCCCTTGCGGCCGACGGTGACGAGCTGGTAGGCACGGCCCTCCGCCTCGCCGGCCGACATCAGCCGCTCGGCGGTCCGAAGGGCCATGAGGTTGTAGCCGCCGCACAGGCCGCGATCGGCGACGACGAGGAGCAACAGCGCGCTCGCCGGCCGCTCGGGCGTCCCGAGAAGCCGGGTCGCCCCAGTCGCCTCGGCCGCGGTCGTCGCGAGCACCCGCTGCATCCCCTGCACGTAGGGGCGGGCCCCGGCGATGCGCGACTGGGCGCGCACGATCTGGGAGGCGGCGATGAGCTCGAAGGCTCGGGTGATCTTCTGGGTCGACTCGACGGTGCGGATCCGCCGCCTGAGCTCTCGCTCCTGGCCGCCTGCCATCGCTCAGGCCACCCGGCCCTCGCCGGCGGCGGCGCCCCCCGAGGTCTCCCCGCCGGTGCCGACCTGCTCCCCTCCGGTGACGAAGGCCGCCTTGACCTCCTCGATCGCGGCGACGAGGTCCTTGTCGTCGGGGAGCACGCCCTCATCGCGGATCCTGGCGAGCAGCTCGGGGTGGGCGGCTCGCACGTGCGACCGCAGCGCCTCCTCGAAGCGGCGGACGTCTTCCACCGCGACGTCGTCGACGTGGCCACGCACACCGGCGTAGACGACGAGGACCTGCTCCTCGACCGGCATCGGCTCGCCGTTCCCCTGCTTCAGCAGCTCGGTGAGGCGGTAGCCGCGGTCGAGCTGCGCCTGGGAGGCCTTGTCGAGCTCGGAGCCGAAGGTCGCGAACGCCTCCATGTCGCGGAACTGCGCGAGGTCGAGCTTGAGCGATCCCACGATCGAGCGCATCGCCTTGATCTGGGCGGCGCCGCCGACGCGGCTCACCGAGTTGCCGATGTGCATCGCCGGGCGCACTCCGGCGTTGAACAGGTCGGTCTCGAGGAAGATCTGGCCGTCGGTGATCGAGATGAGGTTGGTCGGGATGTAGGCGGAGATGTCGCCGGCCTTCGTCTCGATCACCGGCAGCGCGGTCAGCGAGCCGCCGCCCCTCGCGTCGGAGAGCTTGGCGGCGCGCTCGAGCAGCCGGCTGTGGAGGTAGAAGACGTCGCCCGGGTAGGCCTCCCGTCCGGGGGGTCGCCTGAGCAGGAGCGAGATCTGCCGGTAGGCGTCGGCGTGCTTGGACAGGTCGTCGTAGATGACGAGGGCGTGCTCGCCGTTCTCCATCCAGTGCTGGCCCATCGCGCATCCCGAGTAGGGCGCGATGTACTGGAAGGGGGCCGGCTCCGAGGCCGACGCCGAGACGACGACGGTGTAGTCGAGCGCCCCGTGGTCCCTCAGGGTCGAGACCGTCTGGGCGACCGTCGAGCCCTTCTGGCCGATCGCGACGTAGATGCACTTCACGCCCTGGCCGGCCTGGTTGATGATCGTGTCGATGGCGATCGAGGTCTTCCCCGTCTTGCGGTCGCCGATGATGAGCTCGCGCTGGCCGCGCCCGATCGGCGTCAGCGCGTCGATGACCTTGATCCCGGTCTGGAGCGGCTGGGAGACCGGCTGGCGGTCGACGATGCCGGGCGCCTGGATCTCGAGACGGCGCAGGTCCGTGTCGGGGATCGGCCCGTTGCCGTCGATCGGCTCGCCGAGGGGGTTGACGACACGACCGAGCAGCGCGTCGCCGACCGGGACCGACAGGATCCGCCCGGTAGCGCGCACGAGCTGGCCCTCGTCGACGCCCTCGACCGCCCCGAGCACGACGGCCCCGATCGAGTCCTCGTCGAGGTTGAGGGCGAGCCCGAGGGCACCGTTCTCGAACTGCAGCAGCTCGCTCACCGAGGCGTTCGGGAGCCCCGAGATGCGCGCGATGCCGTCGCCGACCTCGGTGATCCGCCCGACCTGCTCGGCCGCCACCTCGCGGCCGAGCCCGGATACGTGACGCTCGATCGCCGCGGCGATCTCGTCGGCGCTGAAGCTCAGCTGTGTCATCGACAAGCTCCCTGTCCCACCTCTGCCGTCCGGCCCGCTGCCACGGCCTGCACCACCTTCCCGCTCACGCCGCCCCCACGGGCTGTGCGAGCGACTCGCGCAGCTGCTCGAAGCGGTGGCGCAGCGTACCGTCGATCACGAGGTCGCCGACGGCGACGAGCAGCCCCCCGAGCACTCGCTCGTCGACCACGACCCGCACGCTGACGCTCCGCCCGACGAGCCGACCGAGCGCCGTGGCGAGGCGCTCGGACTCCTCCGGGGCGAGCGGGAGCGCCGAGCGCACCTCGGCGAGGCGCAGGCCCCGCTCCCTCGCCGCCAGCTCGACGAGCCACTCGAAGGTCCCGACCAGGTCCCTCGTCCGGCCGCTCCTCAGCACGTAGCGCGTCAGGCGCATCGTCGCCGGCGAGACCCGGGCGCCGAGGAGGTCCTCGGCGACGCCGGCGCGCTCGGCGTAGGGGACATCGACGTCGGCGAGCAGGGCGCGCAGGCGCTCGGACCCGTCGAGGAGGCGGGCGATGGAGAACAGCTCGTCCCCGACCCGGTCGACCTCGGCAGGATCGGAGAGCCCCTGGAAGACGCGCTCGGCATAGCCCTGGATCCGCTCGCGCGCCGCCGCACGGCTCGCCGGCGGCTCGACCGGCGACCTGCCCGGCGTCTCCGCCGCCTCCGCCGCCTCTTCGGCGAGGGTGACGAGCGCGGCGAGCGTCGGCGAGAGCTCGCCCGGACGCTCGTGGCGGACCGCGAAGGCGACGACGGCCGCGCACTCGGCGCTGACGCGCCCCTCGAGCAGGTCGGCAGCGACGGCCCGGCGGACCGGCGCGGGGATCGAGGTGTCGCCCAGGGCCTCTCGCAGCCGGTCGAAGCGGACCAGCGCCGCGCCGAAGGAGCCGAGCTCGCCGGCCAGCCGGCGGCGGCCCTCGGCGGTGGGGACGCCCCCGAAGGTCGCGCTCGCGTAGCCGCGGACCAGGTCCCGCACCTCAGGCCTCCTCGGCCTCGGCTGCGGAGATGGCCTGGTCGATGAGGCGGCGGTGGATCGTCTCGTCGAGCTCCGCCTCGACGACGGCCTCGGCGGCCTCGACGACGAGCGCCGCGAACTGCCCGGCGATCTCCTCGCGGGCTCGTGCCCGCTCGAGCTCGACGTCCGCGGCGGCACGCGCCACGAGGCGCCGGCGCTCGGCCTCGGCCCGCTGCCTGCCCTCCTCCACGACCTGCTCGGCGCTACGGCGGGCCTGAGCCACGATCTCCGCGGCCTCGACCCGAGCCCGCTCGAGCTCGGCGCGCCGCTCGGCGACGAGCTGCTCGGCGGCGGCGCGCGCCTCGGCGCCGGCCTCGAGCTCGGCCCGGATCCGCTCCTCCTGGCGGGCCATCGCGGCGCGCAGGGGCGGCCAGACGTAGCGCAGGACGAGGGCGATCGCGATCAACAGCCCGACGACCTCGAGGATGAAGCGCAGGCCGAAGTTCGCGGAGGCGAGCAGCATGGTCGCTCAGGCCCCCTCTTCCCCGACCGGGCCGGTCGTTCCGGCGGGGTCGTCGCCCCCGGCGGGCCCCCCTGCGCCATTGGACGCAGCATGCCCGGGGCCGCCGTCGAGCCGGGCGCGGGCGACGGTCTCGTCGATCAGGGCGGCGTGGCGGGTGGCGTCGAGCGGCTGGCCGACGACGTTCGCGGCGGCGCTCAGCACGAGCGCGCCCATCCTCGCCGACAGCTCGGCCACCACTCGCCGGCTCTCCGCCGCGAGCGGCGCCCTCGCCTCGGCGAGGATCCGGTCGTGCTCCGCCCTGCCCGCGGCCCGGCCCCCCTCGACGAGCGCCGCGGCCTCCCGCCCGGCCTCCTCGACGATGGCCCGGGCCTCGGCCCTGGCGGCGTCGAGGACCTGCCGCCGCTCCGAGGCGAGGCGCGCCGCCTCGAGCCGACCCTCGTCTCCCGCGGCGAGAGACGACCGGACCCGCTCGGCCCGCTCCCTGCGCGCCGCGTCGATCGGCGGGAGGACGAACTTCGCGAGCACCCCGAAGACGATCAGGAACAGGACGAGCTCGGCCAGGAACGTCCCGTTCGGGATGAGGAAGATCGAGCCGGAGAGCACCTTCGACCGACCGCTGCTACTTCTTGTACAGCACGAAGACGAACAGGGCCATGAACACGAGGTTGATGAAGTACATCGCCTCGACCAGGCCGACCACGATGAACATGATCGTGAACAGCCGACCCTGCGCCTCCGGCTGGCGTGCGACGCCGGCGATCGTCTGGCTCCCGGCGAGGCCGTCACCGATCGCCGCGCCGACGGCCCCGCCGCCGAGGGCGAGCCCGCCGCCGATCATCGCCCCGGCGAGCTGGATCGCCTGCTGGGTGGTGTCTGCCATGTCCGTTGTCTCCTGTGGTCTAGGTGGTCGGGTGAGGGCTGGGGCGCCGCACGCCAGGCGGGACGGGAGCGCCTCAGTGGCCGCCCGCGATGGCGGACTCGAAGTACAGGATCGAGAGCAGCGAGAAGATGAACGCCTGCACCGGCCCGACGAACAGCCCGTCGAACAGCTTCCAGACCACGTCGAGGAGCGGGATCGGCACGATGTACTTGGCCGGCAAGAGCGCGGCGATGAGCAGCAGCATCAGCGAGCCGGAGAAGATGTTGCCGAAGAGCCGGAGGCTGAGGGTGATGGGCTTGGTGATCTCCTCGATGACGTTGATCGGGAACAGCCCTTTGAAGGGCCTGAAGTAGTGCCCGATGTAGCGCTTCAGCCCCTGCTTGCGGATCCAGGTGGCATGGACGAGCACGATGACGAGGATCGCCATCGCGGCAGGGAAGTTGATGTCGCCGGTCGGGGCGGGCAGGTACTGCGGATCGTGGCCCGTGGGGATGAGCTCCAGCCAGTTCGCAATGAGAATGTAAAGAAAGAGGGTGACGGCGAGCGGGACGATCGGCCGGCCGGCGGGCCCCATCGACGACTCGACCTGACCCTCGACACCGGTGACGACCGTCTCGAAGGCGAGCTGCATCCGGCCCGGCACGCCCGAGGTCGCCCGGGCCCGCACGTAGAAGCCGAGCCCGAGCAGGATCACGGCGGCGACCACCGCCGAGAGCAGGTCGTCGACGTTGAACGTCATCCCGAACAGGTGGCGGGTGATGTGCGTGCCGACGGTGATCGCGACGGCGAGGAGCGGCACGCTCATGCGCCCGCCCCGCTCGCGCCCGGGCCGGTCGCACCCGGCCCGACGGCACCGGCCTGCCGGAGCAGGGCGCCGAGGAGGTTGACGATCAGGACCAGGTAGAAGAGCGCGATCCCTCCGGCCGTGCCGAAGCCGAGCTGCAGCGAGGCGAGCAGCAGCCCGACCACGACGGCGGTCGTGATCGCGAGGCGTGCCAGGGTCTGGGAGGCGAGGACCCGCTTGGGGTGGGCGACGGCGCTGGAGTTGACCCGGGCGACGGAGGCCGTGACGAGACGGACGTTCGCCAGCCCCAGCGCGAGCCCGAGGCAGGCGCCGACCCCGACGAGCAGGTGCCCGGCGAGGGCAGCGACGCCGAGCGCGACGAGCCCGACTCCCGAGCCGGCGAAGACGGTGCGCCGGAGGACGCGTGACACGGCGGGCAGCGAAAGTTGCTCGAAGAGGGCAGCGAGTCGATCCATCTCTCGTCTCGGTGACGGCTTGCGGGCCGGTCCCCGGGCGCTCCCGGGCCGGCGGCGCTGCAGGCTCCTACAGGTACCTCTTTATCTTCACGTACGTCACCGCGAGAGCGGCGCCCAATCCTAGACCGAGGCCGACGAACGTCGACACGGTTTCCGAGCCGGTCGCCGAGCCCAGCCAGTAGCCGCCCCCCACTCCCGCTGCGATGCACGCCGCCGCAGTCGCACCGAGTCCGAGCAGGTCGGACACACCCGGGCCCGGCCGTTGTCCCACTCGGGCCTATCCTCGCGCCTCCGGCTCTCCGCCGGCAAAACGCGCCGGGTTGCCGGCGCCCGCGGCGTCGGCACCGGCCGGGCCGGCCTCGCCCGGGCGCGCCAGGCCCGCCGGCCGCCCTCTCCGGCGCCCGAGCACGAGGCGCGGGCGCCGTGGGCGGCGCCTGGCACGCCGGGGCGCCGAGAGGTCCCGCTCCCCCGCCACCGCCACGCCGGCGCTCCCGCTCACGACCACGCTCACCGGACCGGTCGACCTCGCCCCGGCGACCCGCTCCTCTCCTCCGGTTCCTCCGGTCCCGAGGGCCGGGGCGAGCCCACGACCGGCAGGAGGCGAGGCGGCAGGAGGCGAGGCGGCGAGGCGGCGAGCTCGAAGGCGTGAACCGGGAAGGAAGACGGTGTAGAGCCCGACACCGAGGACGGCGACGGCGAAGGGGACGACGGGATTGGCCCGGGATTCGAATATCGGGACCAGGGCGAACGCCGAGAGCAGGGCGGTCCACGCCCAGAGGATCAGCACCGCCCGCCGATGCCCGTGGCCGAGACGTACGAGGCGGTGGTGGAGGTGGCCGAGGTCCCGCTCGGCGACCCCGGTGCGCCGCACGGTGCGCCGCACGATCGCGAAGGCCGTGTCGAGGATGGGCACCCCGAGGATGAAGAAGGGGATGAACAGCGGGGCGAAGCGGAAGAAGGTCAGGCCTGCGACGTCGATGCCCGACTCGCCGCTGATCCCGCCCGTGCGCCCACCGATCACCATCGTCGCCGACGCCATGAGCAGCCCGAGGAACAGCGCGCCGCTGTCACCCATGAAGACTCGGGCGGGGTGGAAGTTGTGGGGCAGGAAGCCGATGCACACGCCGCAGGCGATGGCGGCGACGAGCGGGCCGATCTCGTTGGCCCCGCCCGACAGGTCGCCGAGGTGCACGAGCCTCAGCCCGTAGACGCACAGCGCCGCCGAGGCGATCGCGACGATCCCCGCCGCGAGCCCGTCGAGGCCGTCGATCAGGTTGACGGCGTTCGCCATGCCGACGACCCACAGCGCCGTGACCAGCGGGAGCACCGAGGGGCTGAGGACGATGATCCCCGAGACGAAGGGGATCTTGAACCAGTACATCGTCACGCCGAGGAAGACGAGGACCATCGCGGCGAGCACCTGGCCGGCGACCTTGGCCGGGGCCGAGATGTCGCGCACGTCGTCGACCAGGCCGACGACGAAGACGACGAAGCCGGCGACCACGACGCCGAGCGGCTCGGAGGACCCGGCGAAGATCCCCTGCAGCGAGCCGAGCCTCGAGGCGACGAGCATCGCGATCGCGAAGGCGAGGAACATCGCCGCGCCGCCGATGGCCGGAGTGGGCCGGGCGTGGACCTTGTCGACCCCAGGTCGCGCGACGGCGCCCAGGCGACGAGCGAGAGGGCGAAGGGCGAAGGTGAGGAGGTAGGTGGCGACGACGGCGACACCGAAGACGACGGCGAAGTCGCCGTAGGCGTGCACCTAGGCGCGCCCTGTCATCGGCCGCCAGGCTGGACCGGTCGTGCTCGGCCTTCCTCCAGCCGGTCGATCTTCGCGATCCGGCGCAGGTGCCTGCCGGCGTCGAAGCCCGTCGCGAGGAACTTCTCGAGCGCGTCCCGGGCGACCTCGGCGCCGGTGACCCGGGCGCCGAAGCAGGCGATGTTGGCGTCGTTGTGCGCACGGGCGAGCCGGGCGGAGGTCGCGTCGTGGATGACCGCGGCGCGCACCCCGGGCACCTTGTTCGCCGCGATCGCGATCCCGATGCCGGTCCCGCACACGCACACGCCAGCGTCCGCCTCGCCCGAGGCGACGGCGCGGCCGGCGGCGGCGCCGTAGTCGGGGTAGTCCACGGGCTGCTCGTCGTGGGTGCCGAGGTCGCAGACCTCGTAGCCGGCGTCTTCGAGCATCCGGGCGAGCAGCTGCTTCAGCGCGAACCCGGCATGGTCGGAGGCAGCTGCGATCCGCACGGCCGTCGAGTCTACGGCGAGATGCCGCCAGGAGACGG
>JAJYNS010000137.1 GCA_021786195.1 Actinomycetes bacterium
GGACCCGAGGCGCCCGAGCAGCTCGCTGCGGCACTCCGCCGGCTCGCGGCCTGGTCGCCCGAGCTTGGGGTCGTGGTGCGAGGCGGCGGGGCGCGGGGCGATCTCGCCGCCTTCGACAGCGAGCTCGTCGCACGTGCCATCGCCACGGCGCCGTTCCCTGTCTGGACGGGGATCGGCCACACGGGAGACCGCTCCGTGGCCGACGAGGTGGCGAGCCGCGCCCTCGTCACGCCGACGGCGTGCGGCGAGGCCGTCGTCGCCGTCGTGGCCGAGTACTGGGGGGGCACGCTCGGGCGCGCGGAGGCCCTTTCCAGGCTCGCCCGGGCACGGCTCGACGCCGCCGCCGAGCGGCTGCGCGCCGGAGCCGGCTCCGTCGGTCGCGGGACGCGTCACCAGCTGCACCGACGCGCCGACGAGCTCGCCTCCATGCGGGCGCGCCTGCCGCGCTCGGCGCGAGCCCTCGCCGAGCGCGACCGGCGGGTCCTGGACGGCGCTCGGACCACGCTCGGCCTGCTCGTCCGGCGGGTCACCGCGGGCGTGGAGGGCGAGAGCCGGCGCCATCGGGAGGTGCTGCGCGCCTACGACCCCCGCCGGCAGCTCGAGCGCGGCTGGTCGCTGACCCGGGACGCCTCTGGAAGGCTGTTGCGCAGCGTCGAGGGCCTCTCTTCGGGCGAGGAGCTGCGGACGATCGTAAGTGACGGAGAGATCGCCTCGACGGTCTCCAACGTCCAGCGACGCGCGCCCGGCGGGCGAGCGTGAGGAGGCAGGTCCTTGAGCGCAGGTGAGCCCGAGGCGGAGGCCCGACCGGTCGCGGAGATCAGCTATGCAGACGCGTCGGCGGAGCTCGACGAGATCATCCGCCAGCTCGACGAGGGGCTGGTCGACGTCGACGTCCTGGAGAGCCGTTTCCGGCGGGCGATCGAGATCGTGGAGGAGCTCGATCGACGCATCCGCGGCGCGCGCGAGCGCGTCGACGCGCTCATGCCGCGCCTCGACGCACTCGGTGGCGAGGCGGGCGCGTCGGGGACCCCACCCGCTTGAGCCCCGGGTCGGCCGCCGGCGACTCGCGCGAGGAGCTGGACACCGGCAGCACGATCCTCGTCGTCGGCGCGTCGCTGGCAGGACTGCGCGCTGCCGAGGCCCTGCGCGAGCGAGGCTTTCGCGGCCGCCTTGTCGTCGTCGACGCCGAGCCGGTCGCGCCCTACGATCGGCCGCCGCTCTCGAAGGAGTACCTCGCCGGCACCTGGGGACGCGAGCGGATCGCCTTGCTCGAGCCGCAGCGGGTCGACGCGCTGGGCCTCGACCTCCGGCTCGGCTGGGCCGCGAAGGCGCTCGACCTCAGCCGGCGAAGCGTCCTCTTCGAGCACGGAGCCGAGCTTGGCTTCGACCGGCTCGTCGTCGCGACGGGGGCGTCGCCTCGCGTCTGGCGGGACCCTGTCCCGGACGGGGTCCTGACGTTGCGGACGCTCGCGGACGCCGACACCCTCCGCCGGCTTCTCCGACCGCCCGGTCGTCGGCTCGTGGTCGTCGGCGGGGGCTTCCTCGGCCTCGAAGTAGCGGCGACGGCCTGCCGACTCGGTGCCGAGGCGACCGTCGTCGAGCCGTTGCCGAGCCTGCTCGGCCGGGTCTTGCCGCCAGCGGTCGGAGCGGCGGTTCGAGAGCTCCACGAGCGTCACGGCGTCAGGGTGCTGACGGGCGTCGCGGTCGCGGCCTTCGAGGGCGGGGACCGGCTCGCCGGCGTCCGGCTCGAGAGGCCCAGGGCCGGGGGCAGCGGGACGGCGGCCACCGGCGACGAGGAGAGGCGGCTCGGCGCCGACGTCGCCCTCGTGGCGATCGGCGTGCGACCCTCGGTCAGCTGGCTCGAGAGCTCCGGCTTGCCGCTCGCCGATGGCCTCGTCTGCGACGCGGCGCTCGAGGCGGCGCCCGGGGTGGTCGCGGCGGGCGACGTCGCTCGGTTCCCGCACCCGCTCGCTTCGGCGCCGGTGCGGCTCGAGCACTGGACCAACGCAGCCGAGCAAGGCCGGCACGTGGCGGCGACGCTCCTTCTCGGCGACGCTCGGGCTGAGCCGTTCTCTTCCGTCCCGTACTTCTGGTCCGACCAGTTCGAGGTGAAGATCCAGGCGATCGGGCTGCCCGAGCCCTCGGACGAGGTCGTGGTGGTGGACGGCTCGTTGGAGAGCGGCCGGTTCGTCGCGCTCTGCGCACGGGGCGGGTCGCTCGTGGCCGCGATCGGCTTCGGGCGGCCTCGCCAGCTCATGGCGTTCCATCCGCTGCTCCGGCGCCGGGCGACGATCTCCGAGGCGGTCTCGCTGCTCGAGCGCTGAGCCGGCTCGAGGCGCCGTCGCCCGGCGCTCCTCCCCGATCGGCCGTCGGCAGGTCAGAAGCGGATCGCGGTCATCGCCGGGACCGTCGCCTCGGCTCTCGCCCGGGCCTCGAGCCATCGCCCTCGGTCGAGCCGGCGCACGGGCTCGAGGACGGCTCGAGGACGCGTCGTCGAGACGGCCTCTTCGAGCGAGCTCCAGGTCCCGATGGCCAGCCCGGCGAGGTAGGCGGCGCCGAGCACGGTCATCTCCGGGAGGCGGGCCAGCTCCACCGGGCGGCGCGTGGCGTCCGCGAGCAGCTGGACGAAGGTCGCGTTGGCGCACATTCCCCCGTCGACCCGGAGCCGCTCGATCGGCCGGCCCGCGTCGGCCTCCGCAGCCTCGACGAGGTCGGCGCCCCGCTGCGCGATCCCCTCGAGGACCGCCCGGACCAGCTCTGCTCGCGTCGTCGACGCGCTCAGGCCGAGGATCGTGCCGCGGGCGCCGAAGTCCCACACCGGCGTTCCGAGCCCGGAAAGGGCGGGTACGAAGCTGACGCCGCCGGAGTCGCGGACCGAGGAGGCGAGCGCGTCGGTCTCCTCGGCGCTGGACACCAGCCCGAGGCCGTCGCGCAGCCAGTCGACGCAGGTCCCCGCGGCGAGCATGATCGCCTCGATCCCCCAGTGCACCTCCCCTCCCACACGCCAGGCGACGACCGGGACGGTGCCGGCCTCGCCGCGCACGGCGAAGCCCGGGCGCTCGAGCCCCGTGGAGCAGTCGAGCATCGCCCCGGTCCCGAACGTCGCCTTCGCCTCCCCCGGGAAGATGCAGCCCTGCCCGACGAGGGCGGCCTGCTGGTCACCGACGAGGGCGGCGAGCGGAGGAGCGCCCCGGAGCGCCGTTGCCGGGCCGAGGACCCCGCTCGAGTCCACGATGCGGGGCAGGACGGACGGCGGGATCGACAGCATGGAGAGGACGGACTGGTCCCAGGCGGAGCCGTCGAGGAGCACGAGGCCGGTGACGCCGGCGTTGGTGGCGTCCGTGACGTGGACGCCTCCCTCGGTGAGCACCCAGGCGAGCCAGGAATCGATCGTGCCGAAGCACAGTCCCTCCGGGTCGAGTGAACGGTGCTCCTCGAGGAGGTGCGCGAGCTTGGTCGCCGACTGGTTCGGCGAGAGGCGGAGGCCGCTCGGGCGCAGCGCGAGGCAGCGGCCGACGGTGCGCAGGTCCTGCCAGCCGATCACCGGTCCGACCGGCTTGCCGGTGGCGCGCTCCCAGAGCATCGTCGAAGCTCTCTGGGTGGTGACTGCGACGGCCTCGACCCGGCCGACGCGCTCGAGCGCGGCGCCCGCCACGGCCAGGGAGCCTTCGGCGAGTGAAGTGGCGTCGAGCTCGACCAGGCCGGGACCCGGGGTGCGTCGTGGGATCTGGCGCCGGACCTCTGCGGCCAGCGTCCCGTCGGGGTGGACGACCGCGGCGCGCAGGGTCGACGAGCCGACGTCGAGGACGAGGACGCTCATCGGCCGGACAGCCTGCCATGGCGGCGGGCCCGACGTGGGCTTAGAATCGACCCAACATTGGAGGAGGTCGACTCTGCCCACGTCACATGGGCGGCGGGTCACCGAGCACGCGTCCTCGCAGGCGAGAGCGGCGAGGCGGAAGAGGGGAAAGGTGCCACAGCTCAAGGGTTCCAAGACGGAGGCCAACTTGAAGGAGGCGTTCGCCGGCGAGAGCCAGGCGAACCGGCGCTACCTGTACTTCGCGCAGAAGGCGGACGTCGAGGGGTACCCCGACGTGGCGGCGCTTTTCCGTTCGGTCGCCGAAGGGGAGACGGGCCATGCCTTCGGCCACTTCGACTTCCTCCGGGAGGTGGGCGACCCGGTGACCGGCCAGCCGGTCGGTCCGACGGCGGACAACCTTCGCTCAGCGATCGCCGGCGAGACCTACGAGTACACCGAGATGTACCCGGGCTTCGCTCGAGTCGCCCGCGAGGAGGGGTTCGAGGAGATCGCCGAGTGGCTCGAGACCCTGGCTCGGGCCGAGAAGAGCCACGCCGGCCGGTTCCAGCAGGGTCTCCAGTCGGTCGGCGGGTGAGCGGGGCCTGCCCTCCCGCCGGAGGGGCGGCATGACGACGACCTACGACCCGGCGAGCCCGCGCTACCTCGTCGAGTCCGACCTGCGGGAGGAGCTGAGGCGGGTCTTCGATATCTGCCACGGCTGCCGTCTCTGCTTCAACCTCTGCCCGTCGTTCCCGACGCTGTTCGACTCGGTCGACGGCCACGACGGCGACGTCGGGGCGATGAGCGACGCCGAGCAGGACAAGGTCGTCGAGGAGTGCTACCAGTGCAAGCTGTGCTACCTGAAGTGCCCCTACGTGCCCCCTCACGAGTGGGAGCTCGATTTCCCGAGACTGATGATGCGGGCCCACGCGGTCGCGCAGGTGAGACCGGGCCGGAGCGTCAAGGTCCGTGCCGCGGACGAGCTGCTCGGTAGGAGCGACCTCGTCGGGCGCGTCTCGGTGGCGGCGGCTCCCCTGGTCAACCCGCTCATCGGCAGGCCGGGCTCGCTCGTGCGCAAGGCGATGGGCGCCGTCGTCGGGATCCATCCCGAGCGCCTGCTCCCGCCCTATGCACGTGAGCGGTTCTCCACCTGGTTCAAGAGGCGCCCTGGAGGCGTCGAGTCGCCAAGGGCGGAGGTGAGCGTCTTTCCCACCTGCTTCATCGAGTACATGGACCCAGCGATCGGCAAGGATCTGGTCGCCGTGTACGAGCGCAACCACATCGCCTGCTCGCTTCCCGCCGGCGCTCGCTGCTGCGGCGCTCCCTGGCTGCACATGGGTGACGTCGCCCGCTTCAGGCGAGTCGCCTCGGCCAACGTCGCCGTGCTGGCGGCTGCGGTGCGAGCCGGTCGAGACGTCGTGGTGGCGCAGCCGACCTGCGCCTACGTGGTGAAGAAGGACTACCCGATCTACGCCGCGGGCGTGGACGCCGATCTCGTCGCCGAGCACTGCTTCGACGCGAGCGAGTACCTCGTCAACGAGCACCGGCGGGACGGTGGCGGCCTCGACACGGACTTTCGCGGCGAGCGACCCGGTACGATCGCCTACCACCTCTCCTGCCACTATCGGGCGCTCGGGATCGGGGCCAAGGGGCGAGACCTGCTGCAGCTCGCGGGCGCAGAGGTGAGGGTTGTCGAGCGCTGCTCCGGGATCGACGGGACCTGGGGCTACCGGTCGGAGCACTACGACGAGAGCCGGAAGGTGGCTCGTCCGCTCGTGCGCGAGCTCGGAGCCACCGGGGCCACGGCCGTGTGCGGCGACTGCCATCTGGCCAACACGGCGATTCTCGAGGAGACGGGGATCCGACCATCCCACCCCCTGCAGATCTTCGCCCGCGCCTACGGCGTGGCCTCCCCGAGCTCGCGGTGACCCGGCTCACCCTCGCCGACATCGCCGACCTGCGCGCCTACGAGCGCGAGCGCGACGAGTTCCGGCGCGAGGTGATCGCCCTGAAGAAGATCCGGCGAGTCCGGCTCGGCCCGATCCTCACCGTCGTCTTCGAGAACCGCACCACGGTCAGGTTCCAGGTGCAGGAGATGGCACGGGCCGAGCGGATGTCGACCGACGCGCAGGTGCAGGCGGAGCTCGACGTCTACAACGCGCTCGTCCCGGGACCCGGCGAGCTGTCGATGACGGTGTTCATCGAGCTCGTCTCGGAGCCCGAGCTGCGGGAGTGGCTGCCGAAGCTCGTCGGGATCGAGACGGCTCTCGCCCTCCGCCTCGGCATCGGCCCGGCCGCGCACGAGGTGCGGGCCGGTGTTGAGGCGTCGCACGCGTTGCAGCTCACCAGGGAGGACGTGACGGCCTCGGTGCACTACGTCCGGATCGCCCTCGCCCCCGACGACGCACGGCGTCTCGGCACCGAGCCGGCCTGGCTCGTCTGCGACCACCCTCACTACCGCCACGAGACCGAGCTGCCGCCGGCGACTCGCGCCTCGATCGTCGCCGACTGGGCGGGGCCATAGGCTCGTCCGCGGGCGGCGGGGCCTGAAAGAGGCGCGCGCCAGGTCTGGACATTCGCGCCGTTGCACGGCACAATGGATGCTCCAACTCGCCGTAGGCGCTTCGGGCGCCGAGCGGGGAGCGGAAGCCGGGCGGCTGCGTCTCGGCGCTGAGTCCGGCGCCGGCACGGCCATGGCGGGCGAGCGGCGTGACAGCCGAGCCCCTCCAACTGCCGAGCCGAACGGCCGTTTGTACAGGCCCGTAGAGTGAAGCGCGAGAAGGTAGATCGTCCGATGAACGCCACATGGCGACAGCGAGCAGCTTGCCGAGGTCTCGACCCCGAGATCTTCTACCCGGCCTCCGACGAGGAGGCCGAGGAGGCCAAGGCGATCTGCGCGAGCTGCCCCGTGCGCCAGCTCTGCCTGGAGCACGCCCTCGCCTTCCGCGAGCGTGACGGCGTCTGGGGTGGGCTCACCGAGCGGGAGCGCCGGCGGGTGCTTCGCCAGCGACGGAAGAGCGCCTGATCTCGCACGACGGCGCCGACCCTTCGGCCGGCGGCTCGCTCGGAGGGCTTGCCCGCGTGACCTACCGGGCCCGAGTGGGCAGTCAGGAGCTCGACCTTCCACTGGCCGAGCTGTCGGATGACCTCTCCATCGCCCTGCTCATCACCGCCGACTTGGGGATCCGGTTCATGGAGCGCGCGGCTCGAGAGCTGGCCGCGCTGCTTCCCCAGGGGGTGGAGGTGGTCGCGACGGCCGCCACGCTCGGACTCCCCGTAGCGATCGAGGTGAGCCGTGCGCTCGGTCTCGACGACTACCTCGTGCTGCACAAGACGCCGAAGATCCACCTGCGCGACGCGCTCGTCGAGCCGGTGCGGTCGATCACCACCGGGCCGGTCCAGGAGCTCCGGCTGGACCGGGCGCGCCTTGGCTGCGTGGAGGCAAGGCGCGTCGCGTTCGTCGATGACGTCGTGTCGACCGGCTCGTCCGCGGCGGCGGCTCTCCGCCTGCTGCGCCGGGCGGGCGCGGAGGTGGTCGCCGTGGGCGCTCTCGTCACCGAGACCTCGGCATGGCGCCAGACGCTTGGGCCCGACGCGCCGCTCGTTCGCGCGCTCGGCTCGATCCCCGTCTTTCGCCGCAGTAGCTCCGGCGAGCTGGCGGAGTCCTGGGACGGCTGAGCGCGCCGGCGCCCCGGCGCGCTGCTCAGCGCCGCGGCCGGGCGAGCGCTCCAGCATCGGCCGGCTCGATGACCTCGGGCCAGCTGAGCGCCAGTGCCACGCGCAGTCGTTCCTCCCATTCGGGCGAGTGTCCTGCGGCGATGAAGTGGCGCAGCAGACCGGCGGCGGCGCGGGCGTCGCCGATCGCGGTGTGCGCGCCCTCGACCCGAACGCCAGCAGCCCGGCAGCAGGCCGAAAGCGTCCGTGGCCCGGGAGGGAGGTAGCGGCGGGCGAGCTGGCGAGTGCACAACCCCGACGGGCGCAGGTCGGGCGTTGAGATCCCTGCCCGGCGAAGTTCCATCTCGAGATGGGCGAGGTCGAACTCGAGCACGTGGCCGACCACGACCCGTCCGGCGAGCCGGCGCAGGAGCTCCGGAGCGAGCTCGGCGAAGCCCGGCACCCCGACGAGCATCGCCCGGGTGATGCCGTGCAGCGCGCTCTGCCCGAGCTCGTCCGTCCCCGGAGCGGCGACGAGCGAGGACCACTCCTCGACGATCGAACCGTCGGCGTCGGCCTCGACGACCGCCACCTCGACGACTCGGTGGGTGCGCGGGTCGAGGCCGGTCGTCTCGACGTCGATCACCGCGTACACGACCGGAGCATAGGTGCGACCTGTGACGGGGCCGCCTCCCGAGCCGGGCGACTAGACGGGGCGCGTCAGGCTTTGCACGGCGCCGGGCCCCAAGGCTCCGACGAGCTCTGCCGGCTGAGGGCGCGGGGCGAGATCGCCGGGGAGCCCGGCACCGTCGTGCGCGGGACGACGCCGGGCCTCGGCGGGGCACCCCGCCCGGCTGCTCCGAGCTCGAGGAACCTCGAGATCACCCGCCGGTCCGGCCCGTCCGCGAGGACGGCGACCTCCCGGCCGCGGACGACGCCCGGGGCGGTCGGCAGGACCTGTGCGCGCTCGATCCATCTGAGGTCCCGCAGCATCAGGGCGAGGCCGACGAGCCGGGTCGCGGACAGCGAGTCGTCGACGCTGATCTCGTGTGCGGCGACCGCAAGGAAGCTGTACAGCGCGATCGGGTCGCTGACCGCCCCCTGAAGGCGGCTCGCGGTGGCCTCGAGAAGCGTCGCCTGCAGCCCGAGGCGGCTCGCGCCCGACAAGGTGGCGTAGCCCCAGCGTCCGTGCGCGAAGTAGTAGAGGTAGTCGCTGCGGTAGAGCGCGAGCGCCTCGGCACCGTCGAGGAGCCGGCAGCCGGTGCGGTCGACCTCGAGCCCCGAGGACGGGTCGCGCACCGGGTCGGCGAAGTCGAGCCGTACGCCGCCGAGCGAGTCGACCAGCCCCTTCAAGCCCTGCAGGTCGAACCCGACGTAGTAGGTGATGGGCAGGTGCAGTTCGCGCTCGATCGTCTCGACGAGCAGGCTCGGCCCGGCTCCGAGGGTGGCCTCGAGGACGTTGGGACCGGAGACGCCGGCTCGCCCGTCGGGGACCTGGAGGAGGGTTGTCGGCGGGATCGACAGCAGCAGCACCTGGTGGGTCGCGGGCGCGACGCGAGCGACGACGAAACCGTCGGCGGCAACGGCGGGCGCCTGGCCGCCCAGCCTCGGCCCCAGCGCGCCCCGGTGGCCTGCTGGCGTGCCCTGGGCGACGAGCAGGACGTCGAACGGCCTGTTCCCCCTCCGGGGGACCAGCCCGGCGACGCGGATCCTGCGGAGCTGACCGTAGCGGTACCAGGCGTAGCCGGTCGCGCCGGCGGCGAGCAGCACCAGGGCGACGGCGATGCCCGCCGTGGTGATGGCGACGCGCTTCGGCCACCTCCGCCGGTGCTCGCGCCTGCCCCCGAGCTGGAGCCTCGAGGCCCGGCGCGGCCGTGCCACGAGGTGGTGCGCACGTGGCCTAGGCCACGCGGCGTCGCTGGCCACCGCCGGAGGATACCGACGGCGGACCTCACCTCGGTGGCGGCCCGGGCCCTCGAGGTGTCACGGCTGTCCTTGCGTGCGCGGCTCGTCGCTCGAGGGCTCGCCTTGCTTCACACTCTCATCACAGATATAGCAGGGCCTTCGAACACGAGGGCGTCAGTATGGCGGTGGCGCGGGGAAGGAGCCCGGCGCCGAGGCCGCGACGGGCAGGCGAAAGCGCCGCTCGGGCCGGCCGTGGGCGGTCGACGTGGCAAGGAGCTGGAGGACGGGCGCCGCGATGGGCAGGAGGGCAAGGGTACGGGGGGGCGTCGCCTCGGCGGCCGCGGTCGTGATCGCGGTGCTGCTCGCGCTGGCCGCAGGGCCGCTCTCGGCGTTCGCGGGCACCGGCGGCGCGGTCCACGTCCTCGACGACCAGGGACCGGGCGGCACGGGGACGAGCCTTTACGAGGACGACACACCACCGACCTTTCCGCCGTCCACCTCGCTGGCCGACGCGGCGAAATGGGTCGGCGCCGCGCTCACGGTGCGCAGCGACCGTTTGGAGAAGCTCGCCGGCGCGATCTCTTCCTCCAAGACCCTGACGAGCGGCGCTCGAGCGACGCTGTCCTCGCTCGTCGGGACGGACGCCACCGGGATCGGTACCCTCGCCAGCGAGGTCAGCGGCGCGAAGAGCCTGCAGGCGCTCGAGGGCATCGCGGCGTCGATGATCGACGACTACCGGGTCTTCTCCGTCGTGGACCCGGTTGTCGAGGTCTCCCTCTCCCTGTACGACCAGCTCGCCTCTGCCGCGTACTTCCGGGGGATCGAGGCCGCGATCGAGGCCTCGATCGCGACCGAGGGCCCCGGCCAGTCCACCGCGGCGGCGCAGGCGCTGTACCGCGACCTGCTCGGTCAGATCGGACAGGTGACGAGCTCCGATCCGCCGGCGGCCCAGGCGGTGCTCGCGCTCCAGCCGTCGAGCTACCCGGGCTCGGGCACGGTCATCGCTTCGGCGAGAGCCACCGTCGCCTCGTCCGGGACCGACCTCGCGACGGCGCGCCAGGACGTCCAGAAGATTGTTCAGCTGCTCGCCTCGCCGGGCCTCAACAGCCAGCGCCGCCTCCGCCTCCGCGGCTTCTCGCCGCACGCCTGAACGGCTCCGGCAGGCGTCGGATCGCGGCGCCGGCCCGGGTCTTCAGCACGGCGGCTCGCGGCATGAGCGGTCGTGTCGCACGGGCCGAGCGCCTAAGGGGAGGGCTGCTCGGCCGACCTTCCGTGGCCGGGCCGAGGACGAGGCGTAGACGGACGAGACCGACGAGCGACTCGAGGCTCCTCCTCCACAGGGCGGAGCGCGGGGGGCGGCGCTCGGCAACGACGGCCGGGACCTCCTCCACGCCCAGGTGGGCCCGCTCAGCGCGCACCACGAGCTCGACGTCGTAGAGGCTGCCCCTGGTGACGCAGGCGTCCGCGATCGGCTCGAGGAGGACCCTGTGCAGCGCCTTCATCCCGTGGGCGTCGCTCACCGCCATCCCGAGGAGCCGGCGGCTCGCCGAGCTGAACGCGAGCGTGAGCAGCCGCCGGCGGAGCGGTCGGCGGTCCTTCGAGCCGGGGGCGCGCTTGCTCGCCACGACGAGTGAGGTACGCCCGGCGCGCAGGAGGTCGAGGGCGTGGTCGAGGAATGCGAGCTCGTAGTAGTCGACGTCGAAGTCGACGACGTACCTGCCCCGCGCCGAGGCAAGACCGGCCCGCAGCGCGGCCCCGTAGTTCGCGACCGGCAGGGCGAGGACCCGCAGCTCAGGCAGCTGCGCGGCGAGCAGCCTCGCGAGCCGGAGGGTGCCGTCGGTCGAGCCGTTCTCGACGATCACGACCTCGAAGTCGAGGCGCCTCCGGCCGAGCCCGGTGATCAGGTTCGTCACGGTGGAGCCGAGCAGCGACACCTCGTTGTGCGCCGGGAGCACGACGGAGATCTCCGGCGCCTGGTCGCTCACCACGGCGGCTCCCCTTCGGCGGCGCGGCTTCCGGCCGGCTCGTCGACCGCGGGGTCGAGGGCGAGGAGCTCGGCGGTCGTCGGCGCTCCGGGGACCGCCGGAGGCTCGGGGAGGCCGGTCGTCCCGCCCTCGGGCTCGCCTGCTGACGGGCTCGAGCGAGCCGCCCCGGGAGGCTCTGGACCGTCTGCGGCGGGGAGCTCGGGGCCATCGGCGGTGATCGTGGCTCGCAGGGGGCCCCCGGCCGACCGCAGCAGGAGCGCGACGCCGGCGGCCCCGACGAGGGTGAGGACCTGGCCGGTGGTCTCGATGGGGGTCGTGCCGTACCGGAGGGTCACGTGGTGGTCCCTCGGCACGACGACCATCAGGTTGGGCGTCACCTCGTACGGGCCCTCGGCCCCGCTCGCCTGCCAGCTCGGGAAGTAGGGCACCTTCACGAGGAGTGGTGTCCCGGTCCTCGTGACGTCGAAGGCGACGCTCTGGTTTGTCGTGCGGACCGCCGAGACCGTCGTCGACGCGACGGGGACGGCCTCGCCGGGCCCGACGAGGGTCCCCCTCGGCTCCCGCCGCCAGGAGCTCGGACCGGAGGGCGCGATCGGCACCGGCCAGTACTGCTCGTGCTGGTACCAAGAGATCGCGAGGCTCTGGAAGCCGAGCTTGGACAGGCCGCGCTCGACGACGGGCTCGTAGGACAGGGGCGTGACGAGCGGAGCGTCCCGGATCAGGTAGAGGCGCCACGCCGCGCCCGGCGGCGCGGGTTGGCCCGCGGCGAGCCCGTCGATCACGCCGGCGCTTGCCGGCGAGGTCCCGACCTCGACGAGCGACGGGTCTGCGTCGGCGGCCTGCTCGACGGCAGGGGAGTTGGCGAGGAAGTACTTCACGCCCTCGAGCTGCAGGTGTCGGATGCCGTCGGCCACGTTGGTCGGTTGGTAGGGGAGCCCGACCACGGGGTCGGATGAGTCGAGCGAGAGCTCCGACTGGTCGAGGAAGTGGAAGTCGGTCGTCGTCGACGACTCGTAGTAGAGGCCCTCCGTCGTGTCGATACAGCCGTCGGTCCAGAGCGGGAACGACATCGGCACGAGCGTCGAGCCGTAGTCGTCGGTCATGTTCGGCGAGTACTCGTAGTCGAGCCGGCCGCAGCCGTGGCGCGAGGCGGCTCGCTGCAGCATCGCGACGAGCGCCTTGAACTCCTTCCAGCCGGGCTTGGACTGGTAGCCGCTGTAGTTCCAGCTCGCCCACGCTGGGGCGGGGTTCACTTCTGCGGCCGGCGTCGAGTAGAAGGGGAGCACCCCGAGCCACCCGGCGAACAGCGCGATGCCGATCCCGCCGCCGGCCAGGCCGGTCGCCGTGGCGTGCCATGGCCTGGTCCGAGCCCTGGCGAGGGCGGCCCGGCCCGCCTCGGAGACGCCGTAGGCGGCGAGCAGGGACGTCGTGAGGAACCAGAACGGCAGCCAACG
>JAJYNS010000060.1 GCA_021786195.1 Actinomycetes bacterium
CTAGGCTTCGCGACGGGCGCCGCACGCGAGGGGGCCGAGCCTCGCCGTACCCGCGGCGGCGGCCGACGAGGTCCGAGGAGGTCCCGATGGGCTTGATGGACAAGGTGAAGGCGCAAGCGACGCAGCTTGCCGAGAAGGCCCAGGAAGCGGGCAAGGCCGGCCAGGCCAAGCTCGAGCAGGTCCAGGCGCGCCGCAAGGCCGACTCCCAGCTCGAGGAGCTCGGGAGGATCAACTTCGAGGCGCGCACCGGTCGGGCAGCACCTGGCGACGAGGCGCGAGCCGTCGAGCTGGTCGAGCAGCTCCGCCGCTACGAGGCCGAGTACGGCCCGATCGAGCGCGGCTCGTCCTTCGGCGACGGCGGGTCGAGCCCCGGCTCGAGCAGCAGCAACTAGCGGGCGGCTCGCCGGCTCGTGCGCCTGGGCCGCCCAGGAGGGGCCCGAAGGGCACGGTCGGGGGAGGAGGCCGGGCGCGCCGGGCCGAGAGAGCTCGCCGCCCGGGCGCTCGTCCTCGGCCTCCTCGGGCGCGTGCGCGACGGCGCGCTCATCGTGCGCGAGGGAGGCCGGCGGCACCTGTGCGGCAGGCCGAGCTCGGGCGAGGCGGTGCCCGAGGTCGTCGTCGAGTCGCCCCGCACCTGGCGGGTGGTCGCCACCGAGGGCGCCGCCGGGCTCGGGCGCGCCTACGTCGCCGGCTGGTGGGCGTGCGCGACCCTGGACGAGCTCACGACCCTGCTGCGAGTCGTGCTGCGCAACCTCGACTCGCTCGAGCGGGCGAGCGCCTTGGGCCGCAGGCTCGGCAGCTTCACGAGACGTCCGGTCGGCCGCGCCCGCCGCGGTGGCGCGGAGCGGCTCGAGGCCACCCTGCCCGGTCGCCTCCCGGACGACGCGCTCCGGCTCGTCCTCGGCGAGCCGCCCACGGGGTCCTCGGGGGTGTTCTCGACGCCCTCGGCGTCGCTCGCCGACGCCCAGGTCGAGAAGTTCGAGCGGGTCTGCCGCAAGCTGGGGCTGAGCGCGGCGGACCACGTCGCCGAGGTCGGGGCCGGTTGGGGCGGCTTCGCGCTCCACGCCGCCGCCCGCTACGGCTGTCGGGTGAGCGTGGCGATCCCCTCGCCCGGACGCGCCGAGGCCGCGACGGAGCGGGCGAAGCGGGCCGGTCTCGACGACCTGGTCACCGTCGTGCACGGCGGTCCGGAGGCGCTCGAGGGGACCTTCGACCACGTCGTCGCGATCGAGGCCGCGGACGACCTCGGGGACGGAGGGCCGGACGCCTTCCTCGACCGCTGCTCGGCGCTGCTCGCTCACGACGGGATGCTGGCCCTCCAGGTCGTTGTCGCCCGCGAGCGCCACCTGCGCCGGGCTCGCGACGACTTCCTGGAGCGCTACGCCTGGCCGAGGATGCGCCCGCCGACGCTCGCGAGGCTGCTCGAGGTCTTCGGGCGGAGGGACGACCTGAGCCTCGTCGCGCTGGACGACGTCGGCCAGCACCGCGCCGAGACCCTGCGGCACTGGCGCTCGGCGATCGAGCCGCACCGGCTCGAGCTCGAGCGGCTCGGCGTCGACCCACCGTCCCGGCGGCTGCTCGAGTTCTCCCTCTGCTACCGCGAGGCCGGGTTCGCCGAGCGCCGCCACACCGAGCTGCAGTGCTTCCTTGCGAAGCCGGGCTGGCGGCCGCAGGCGCTGTCGCGCCCCGCCCCCTGAGTGAGGGCCGGCGGTGTCCCGCCAGGGCCCGGCGCCGGCGGCCTGTGCCGTGCGGGCCCGAACAGCCCGGCGCGAAGGCTCAGCCGGCCGCCTGCGCCGCCGGCACGTAGCGGGGGGCCCGGGCGATCTGGGCCGGCGTCGGCAGGCGGACGTCCCGGGCGAGCCCGAGGCGCTCGAGGCCCCGGATGACGAGCCAGGAGACGTCGAGCTGGGTGGCGCGCAGGCCGTGGCGAGCCGAGCGGGGGAAGGCGTGGTGGTTGTTGTGCCAACCCTCGCCGAAGGTGAGCGCGGCGACCACCCAGTTGTTGCGGCTCTCGTCCCTCGCGTCCCAGGCCCTGCGGCCGAAGGTGTGGCAGATCGAGTTGACGGCGAAGGTCGAGTGCTCGAAGGCGAAGATGCGCACGAGCCCGGCCCAGACCAGCGCCTCCACGGCGCGGGCGACGCTGCCGGTGAGGGCGAGGCCGACAAGGAACGGGACGGCGAGGGAGAGCAGGACCCAGAGCAGGTAGAGGCGGTCGACGACCCGCAGCGTCCGGTCCTCGTAGAGGTCGCGCCCCCAGGCGAGCCCTCGCTCCATGCCCTTGGTCGAGAACATCCACCCGACGTGCGCGTGCCACAGTCCCCGGACGGTGCCGACCAGCCCCTCGCCGGACAGGTGCGGGGAGTGGGGGTCGCCTTCGCGGTCCGAGCGGGCGTGGTGCTTGCGGTGGTCGGTCGCCCACTGGGTGACGGGCCCCTGGAGGGTCATCGAGCCGAGGACGGCGAGCGCGACCTTCACCGCGGGCGCGGGCTCGAAGGACCGGTGGGTGAAGCAGCGGTGGTAGCCGACGGTGATCCCGAGCCCGGTGAGCACGTAGAGCACGAGGGCGAGGACGAGGTCGAGCGGCCTGAAGGCGACGCCCCACAGCAGCCCGGCCGCCGAGAGCACGCCGCCGGCCGGCACGACGACGGCGACGAGGGTGACGATCTGGCTGGCCCGAGAGGTCCGGGCCCGGACGGTCCCGAGCGTCGGCTCGGCGCCGGGCTCGGCGGGCGGCCCTGCAGGCCCGCCGGCTGCGGTCTCGAGCGAGCGCTCGGGGGCGACGACGTCGGTCATCTGGGGGGCTCCTCCACGCGGCGGTAGGCGTAGGCGCGGGTCAGGTGGCGGAGCGTGACGGCGCCCTGCGAGGGGGCGAGGGAGCCGACCCGGGCCAGCAGCTCGGCGCGCTCCGCTCCGGTGAGGGCGGCGACGAAGCTTATCGACTCGACCCGAGCGCACAGCCCGGCGCGGTCGGTGCGCTGCTCGCAGCGGACCGAGAGGTCGCCGTCGGGCACGAAGGCTCGGCTCGCGGCCATCGCCTTGCGCCACTCGCCGGTATCTTGCGAGGGCTCTCCGCCGCGCCAGGGCCGCAGGAGCTCGCCCAGCTCCTGCTGCAGCGGGTCGGACTCGTCCGGGAGGTTCCAGACGAGCACCAGGCTCCCGCCGGGCAGCAGGACGCGGGCGATCTCGCCGAGCGCCTCGGCGCCGGCGAACCAGTGGAAGGACTGCCCGCAGGTGACGAGGCTCGCCGTCCCGGCCTCGACCGGGATCGCCTCGGCGCGGCCCTCGAGCGCCTCCGCCTGGGGGACCGCTGCCTCCAGCTCGGCTCGCATCTCCTCGAGCGGCTCGACCGCGACCACCCGCGAGCCGTGCCCGGCGAGCAGCCGGGTGAGCTTTCCCGTGCCCGCCCCCAGGTCCACGGCGAGGCGGCCCTCGCCGAGGTCGCCCCGACCGATCAGCCACTCGAGCAGCTCTCGGGGGTAGCCCGGCCGCGCCCGCTCGTAGGTGGCGGCGACGTTGGTGAACGCAAGCGCGCCGGGGTGCAGCGTCACGGCGCCATCATGCCAGCAGAGAGCTCGACCTCGTCGCCCGAAAAGAAGCGCCTCCTCGTGCCGTCGGCGGCGATGCGCCACACGCTCCGGCGCCCGTCCACCCGCCACAGCCCGCCTTCTCCGATCAGCGCGGTCTCCTCGTCGATCCCGACCACGACCCGGCCGGGCGCCTGACGGGAGAGGAAGGGGCCGAGCAGCCCCGGGTCGTAGGCGGCGAACCGGTCGAAGTGGGGGATGACCGCGAGGTCTGCGACGACCCCGAGGCCGATCCCGCTGAAGCGCCCCGGGTGGCGGAAGTCCTCGGCGACCGCGGTGAGCGCGCAGGCGCCCGCGGAGCATCCCACCAGGGCGGCGCCGGCGTCCCAGGCGCGCAGCACGGCATCCCAGACGAGGCTGTCCCGCAGGGTGTCGGCGAGGTAGCCGGGGTTGCCGCCCGAGAGGTAGACGAGGCCGGCGCCGGCGACCGCCGCGGCCAGCTCGGGGCGGTCGGCGTCGGCTCGGTCGAGGACGGCGAGGGGCACCGGCTCGACGCCGATCGCCTCGTAGTGCGCACGCCCGAGCGAGAGCCAGTACCCGACCCGCTCCTCGCCCTCCTCCGCCGCGGCGGTCGGGAGGATCACGGCCCGCCGCGGCCGACCCTCGAGCAAGGCCTCGTCGACCGGCCGCATCACCTCGAGGAACTCGCCGCTGCCGACGAGGGCGACCGGGCCGGGCATGGCCCACCACGCTACCGGCTCGCGCGACAATCGCCCTCTCATCATGCTCATCGCAGACGGCGTCGACGTCGTCGCGGGCGGGCGCCTGCTGATCGCGAACGCGAGCTTCCAGGTCGCCCCCGGCGACCGGGTCGGCCTCGTCGGTCGGAACGGCGCGGGGAAGACGACCCTGACCCGCGTCCTCGCCGGCGAGGCCCTGCCCGCGCGCGGGCGCGTCCGTCACTCGGCCGGGGTCGCCTATCTCCCCCAGGACCCCCGGGCCGTCGACCTCTCCGAGACCGCCCGGGAGCGGGTGCTCTCGGCTCGGGGGCTCGACGTCGTGCTGGCGGAGCTCCACGAGGCCGCCGCCAAGATGGCGGTCGACGACGGCCTGGGCCGAGGGCGCGCGATGGACCGCTACGCCGCGCTCGAGGAGCGGCTCCTCTCCCTCGGCGGCTGGGGCGCCGAGGCCGAGGCCGCGGCGATCGCCTCGAGCCTCGGGCTGCCCGAAGGGGTGCTGGACCGGCCCCTCGGGACGCTCTCGGGCGGTCAGCGCCGGCGGGTCGAGCTCGCGAGGGTGCTCTTCTCCCGAGCGCCGGTCCTCCTGCTCGACGAGCCGACGAACCATCTCGACGCCGACTCGGTCGCCTGGCTTCGCGGCTTCCTCTCCGCCCACGGCGGGGGGCTCGTGCTCATCAGCCATGACACCTCGCTGCTCGAGGCGACGGTGAACCGGGTCTTCCACCTCGACGCGTCGCGCCAGGAGATCGACGTCTACAACATGGGCTGGCGCGCCTATCTCGACCAGGTCGCCGCCGACGACCGCCGGAGGGCGCGCGAGCGGGCGAACGCGGACCGCAAGATCGTGGCCCTGAGGGCCCAGGCGGACCGGATGCGCGCCACGGCCACGAAGGCGCGAGCCGCCCACCAGATGGACCGGCGAGCCGGGCGGCTCGCCGAGGCGGCGCCCGAGGGCCGGCGGCGCGAGCGCGTCGCCCGCCTCCGCCTGCCCGAGCCGGCACCCTGCGGCCGGACACCACTCGTCGCCGAGGGCCTCGCGAAGTGGTACGGCTCGCTGGAGGTCTTCTCCGGCGTCGACCTCGCCGTCGACCGCGGCAGCCGGGTGGTCGTGCTCGGCCTGAACGGCGCCGGGAAGACCACGCTGCTCAGGCTGCTCGCCGGCGTCGACGAGCCCGACGCCGGGCGCGTCGTCCCCGGGCACGGGCTGAGGCTGGGCTACTACGCGCAGGAGCACGAGACCCTCGACCCGCATGCCTCGGTGCTCGACAACCTGCGCCGCCGGGCGCCGGATTCGGTCAGCGACGTCGACCTCCGCTCCATCCTCGGTGCCTTCCTCTTCGGCGGGGAGCGGGCCGGGCAGCGGGCGGGGACGCTCTCGGGCGGGGAGAAGACGCGCCTCGCGCTCGCCACGCTCGTCGTCTCCTCGGCGAACGTGCTGCTGCTCGACGAGCCGACCAACAACTTGGACCCGGCGAGCCGCGCCGAGGTGCTCGCCTCGCTCCGGGGATACCGTGGCGCGATCGTGCTCGTCACCCACGACCCCGGGGCGGTCGAGGCCCTGCAGCCCGAGCGGGTGCTGCTCATGCCCGAGGGGGTCGAGGACCACTGGCGCGACGACCTCGGCGACCTCGTCGCGCTCGCGTGAGCCGGCAGGTGCCCGTGCGCGCAGGTGCCCGCCGCGCTCGGGCCCGAAGGACGCTCGCCCTCGCCGCGGGCACGCCTCTCCTCGCCGCGCTCCTCGCCGCGCTCCTCGTCGCCGCCCTCGCCGGGCCCGCCCTCGCCGGGCCCGCCCTCGCCGGGCCCGCCCCGTCGAGGACCGCCCGGGCCGTGACGGTGGCCGTGCCCAGGCTCCCGGTGCTCGAGACCGGAGAGCCGCTCGAGGTCCAGCTCAGCGCCTCCGGTGGCGAGCCGCCCTACCAGTGGTCGCCCCTGCACCTGCCCGCCGGCGTCACGCTCAGCTCCGCAGGCGTGCTCGGCGGCTCACCGGCCGCGGCGGGCCTGCAGGTCGTCCAGGTCTCGGTCGTCGACGCCGTGAACGACCGTGCGGGCCTCACCTTCGTGCTCGTCGTCCGGCCCGGACCGAGGATCACGACGTCGTCGCTTGCTGCCGGGCAGGTCGGCGTCGCCTACTCGACGAGGCTGGCCGCGAGCGGGGGGCAGCCGCCGTACGTGTGGTCGGTCTCGACCGGCGAGCTGCCCGGCGGCCTCGTGCTCTCCTCGTCGGGCGTCCTGTCCGGCACGCCGGGGACGGCGGGGACGACGAGCTTCGCGGCACGGGTGACCGACGCCGCCGGAGGCGTCGGGACCGAGCAGCTGAGCGTCACCGTGGCCGCCGCTTCGCCCCAGGGCTATGTCACGGCCGACTCGGGGGGACGCGCCGCCACCTACGGGCTCGAGGCCGCCTCATCACCGGACGCCAAGCACGGCAGCGTCGTGGGCGTCGCCGCGAACCCCGGCGGGGACGGCTACTGGCTCGCGACCTCGACGGGTCGGGTCTACGCCATGGGCACGGCGAGACCGCTCGGCTCGGTGCCCCCGGGCAAGCTCCAGGGGCGGATCGTCGCCATCGCCGCCTATCCGCTCGGCAGCGGCTACTGGCTCGCCTCCTCCACCGGCGCCGTCTACGGCTTCGGCGCGGCTCGCGACTACGGCTCGGTCCCCGAGCGGGTCATCCGAGGCGCCGTCGTCGGCATCGCCCCGGGGCCCGGCGGGGACGGCTACTGGCTCGCGACCTCGTCGGGCCGGGTGTTCCGCCTCGGCGCCGCCCCGATCCTCCGGCCGGCTCGAGGCCGTCCCGCCGGTAGCGTCGTCGGCATAGCGGCAGATCCCTCTGGTCCTGGCTACTGGCTGGTCACGGCGTTCGGCGGCGTGTACGGCTTCGGCACGGCCCGGGCAATGCCGCCGGTGCACGGGCATCCCGACCACGGCGTCGTCGGTATCGCCGCCGCGCCGGCGGATGCCGGAGCCGGCTACTGGCTGCTCACCGAGTCCGGCGGCGTCTACGCCTTCGGCGCGGCCCGTCCGCTCAGCCCGACGAACCCGAACCTGCCGGGGGAGGCGAGGTGGGTCGCGATCGCCGGGGCGAGATGAGCCCGCCGGGCCCGAGGCGGCGGGGGCGCGGTTCACAGCAAGCTCCAAGGAGCGGTTAAGGAGCGCTGAAGCTCGGCCCGCGATGCTGGACGAGGAAGGCGAGGGGCCCCGAAGGTCCGACGCTCGGGTGTCGGCAGCGGGGCGGGCCGGCGTCCAGGGAGGGCGCCGTCCAGACGACGAGGACGAGGTGAGGGCGATGGAGGATCACGAGAGGCTGCAGCGGGGACCCGGGGAGAAGGGCGAGGCGCCGGCCGACGTGCCGCATGACGCTGTCGCCGCGTCGCCGATGCCGTTGTCGATGCCTCCCTTCACGGCCGCTCCGCAGGCCGAGCCGGGCGAGCCGCCCCTCGGCCGCGGCGGCCGGGAGCCGGGAATGGGCGGGGAGCCGGTGCCCGGCCCGATGCCGTTGTCGATGCCGCCGTTCGGCGTGCAAGGCCGTGACGAGGAAGCTGGCCGACCCGCTCCCGGCGGGCCCGCCTCCGGGGGCGGCGTCGCGGCCGGGGGCACGGTGCCACCCTGGTACTACGGACCGCCAGGCGGCTGGCAGGGCGCTGGCGAGCCGCCTTCGACCGCGGGGCAGGGGGGCCGGCGGGGCCGCAGGCGCCGTCAGCTCGTCGCTGCGGCCGCCGCGGTGCTCCTCGCCGGCGGGCTCGGTGCAGGGCTCGGGGCAGGGCTGTCGGGCGGCTCGCCGTCCTCCTCGGCGAGCGGCGGACCGGCGTCGGGCAGGCTGCCGGTGATCTCCGGCCCCTCGGCGGCGCGCACGGCGAGCTCCGGCCCGACGCTGTCGACCGCGGCGATCGTGAAGGCGGTCAGCCCGGGGGTCGTCGACATCAACACCGATGTGGCGAGCGAGTCGAGCGTCGGCCAGACCCAGGCCGCCGGCACCGGGATGATCATCACCTCCGGCGGGCAGGTCCTCACGAACAACCACGTCGTCGAGGACGCGACGAAGATCACGGTGAGCATCCAGGGCGAGCCGGGCACCTACGCCGCGAAGGTCGTCGGGGTCGACCCGACCAAGGACGTCGCGCTGCTCCAGATCCTCGGCTTCTCGGGGCGCCTGCCGACCGTCCGGCTCGGCAACTCCTCGACGGTGCAGGTCGGCGACTCGGTCGTCGCGATCGGCAACGCGCTCGGGCTCGGCCACCAGCCGACCGCGGTGACCGGTGAGGTGACCGCCCTCGACCGGACGATCACCGCCGGCGACCAGGCCGCGACCACCTTGAGCGAGACGCTGAAGGGCGTGATCGAGACGAACGCGGACATCATCCCCGGTGACTCCGGCGGCCCGCTCGTCAACTCCCAGGGCGTGGTCATCGGCATGGACACCGCGGCAGCGACCTCCGGCACCGGGCAGACGCTCGGCTTCTCCATCCCGATCAACGAGGCCCGCGCCATCGTCCAGCAGATGGAGCAGGGCAAGGCGGGTGGCGGGGTGATCCTCGGGCTGAGTCCCTTCCTCGGCATCTTCTACGACGGCACCAGCGGCAGCGGGTTCGGCGGCTTCTTCGGCTTCGGCTTCGGCAGCTCGGCGGTCCCCGGCGTCCCGGTCGCGGACGTCTCGATCGGCGGGCCTGCCCAGGCCGCGGGGATCGCCGGAGGAGACACCATCACCAAGATCGACTCGGTCGCCACACCGAGCTTCCCGGTGCTGCAGAAGGTCATCGCCTCGAAGAAGCCCGGCGAGCGGGTGACGGTGACCTGGGTCGACACGAGCGGCGCCACGCACACCGCGGTCGTCACCCTCGCCGGGATCCCGCAGTAGCAGGTCACTCGACGTGGCGGCGACCGGCCTGTGACCGGCCCGCCCCGGCGGCGCACCCCCCTCGCCGCCGGGGCCGGTCGTGTCCTGAACTCTCCAGGGGCGCCCGGCGCCTAGCCTGTCGCACGGGCGGGCGCCAGCCGGCGCCAGAGGATGTCGAGCGAGGAGGCAGCGCGATGGCCGAGCGGGTCGTGCACAGCGACGAGCAGTGGCGGGCGTCGCTCACGCCGGAGCAGTACGCCGTGCTGCGCTGCTCCGACACCGAGCCGCCCTTCAGCGGGAAGTACGTGAACTGTCACGACGACGGCACCTATCGCTGCGCCGCCTGCGGCGCGGCGCTGTTCTCCTCGGACGCGAAGTTCGACTCGGGCACCGGGTGGCCGAGCTTCACCGAGCCGGTGCTCGCAGAGGCCGTCGAGCTGCGCGAGGACCGCAGCCACGGTCTCGTCCGCACCGAGGTGGTCTGCCGGGCGTGCGGCTCCCATCTCGGCCACGTCTTCGACGACGGCCCGCAGCCTTCGGGCACCCGCTACTGCATCAACTCCCTGTCGCTCGAGCTGGACCCGCTCGACGCCTGAGCGGGCGCCTCAGCCCCTCCGCCAGCTCTTGCGTCCGCCCTGCAGGTTCAACTGGGCGAGGTAGGTGTTGTAGGCCTCGAGCGCGGCGTCGAGGTCCTCGTCCTCGGGCTCCGCGGCCTGGCGCGCTGCCCCCTCGGCCGGGCGGCGGCCGGGCGGCCGGGCCCCGGCCCGGGCCGGCTCGGCTGCGGCGTCCTTGCCCGGGCCGAGCTCGGTGGCGTCCTCCTCTGGCGGCGGGAGGCTTGCCTGGGCGCTCGAGGGCGCGTCGGGGGCCTCGTGGAGCAGCTTCCACCACATGAAGACGGAGTAGCCGGAGAACAGCGGCCACTCGACGGTGTAGGCCCAGCTGAGCTCGTTCCCGCCCAGCGCCCGGTGGAGCTGCCACCAGCCAAGGGCGAGAAAGCCGGGAAAGGTCACCGCGAGGGTGGCGTGGAGGAGGAGCGCCCGGCGTGACAGCCACCTGACCCGCACGTGACGACGATACGACGCGGCTGGCGGGTCCGGCGCGTCGGGGTGGCACCTGGCCGAGGGCCGCCGGGCCGGCAGGTGACGAGGAGCTCGACTTCGCACGCAGGTCGTCCGGTGGGGCATGCTCGAATGCCTGGCGGCCGGAGCGAGCGGAGGACGAAGGAGATGATCATCGTCAAGGTCGAGCGCTGGCCCGACCACCTCGACCCCGACGACCCCCACGAGCGCCACCGGCCCCACACCGACATCGCCAGGGCCGTGATCCGCAACGACCACTCCGGGACCCAGGAGACCGGCAACTACCGGATCGAGCTCTACGACCCGCCCGCGTACAACCCCTGGGCCGGGGTGACGCTCGAGACCGAGGTGCGGGGGTTCCCGCGGCGGCGGCTCGGCGCCTGGGACCTGCTGTACCGAGCGCTCGACTCGCTCGTCGGCGAGCGCAACCGGGCGCGGGAGCGCTGAGGGCGGCGGGCCGGCGATGCCGCTCGGACGTGGTCCCCACCAGTTCTCCGCGCCGGGCCTGTCCGTCTCCGTCATGCTCGAGGTGATCGAGCGATGAGCGACGCCTGGACGAGCGCGCCCGGCCACCGCGCCTACCTGCTCGGCGAGGCGCTGCGGCTGCTGGAGTTCTTCCGAGCGAGCGTCGACGCGAAGGGGCGCTTCGTCGAGCTCGACGACGACGGCCGGCCGATGCCGACCGGATGCCCGCCTGCCCCGTCGCCTCGCCAGAACCTCCTCACCGTTGCCAGGGCGGTCCACAGCTACTCGCTCGGCGAGCTGCTCGGGGTGCCCGGCTGCGCCGCGATCGTCGAGCGCGGGCTCGAGGCGCTGTGGACCGAGCACCGGGACGCCTCGGCGGGCGGCTACCTCGACGCCGTCGACGCCGCCGGGGCCCCGGTCGGCTCCGCCGGGGCGCCCGGCGGGTCCAAGAGCGCCTACGGCCACGCCTTCGTCGTGCTCGCGGGGTCGAGCGCGGCCACCGCCGGGCACGACGGCGCGAGCGAGCTGCTCGAGGACTCGCTCGCCGTCGTCGAGGAGCGGTTCTGGTCCGAGGAGGACGGCGCGGCGAGCGAGGCCTTCAGTGCCGAGTGGGTCGAGCTCGAGCCCTACAGGGGGGCCAACAGCAACATGCACCTGTGCGAGGCCTTCCTCGCCGCCGCCGACGCCCGGGGCGACGCCCGCCTCGCGCTGCGGGCTGAGCGCCTGGCGCGACGGTTCCTGGACATGAACGCCCGCGAGCGCGGCTGGCTGCTGCCCGAGCACTACGACGTCGGCTGGCGGGCGCTCCCCGAGCACAACCGGGAGCGTCCCGACGACCCGTTCCGGCCCTACGGGGTGACGATCGGCCACCTCCTCGAGTGGGCGAGGCTTGCGATCTCGGTCGGGCTCGCGACGGGCCGCCTCGAGCCCTGGCTCCTCGAGTGCGCGGCGGGCCTGTTCGACCGGGCGACGACCCTCGGCTGGGACGAGGTCCACGGGGGGCTTTGCTACACGATCGGCTGGGACGGAGCGGCCGTCGACGCCGACCATTACTGGTGGCCCGTCGCCGAGGGGATCGGCGCGGCGAGCTACCTCGCGCGCGCCCTGGGGGACGCCGAGGGCACCTACGAGAGCTGGTACCGGCGCTTCTGGGAGTTCGCGGCGACCCACCTCGTCGACCACGAGCGCGGGGGCTGGTACCCGCAGCTCGACGAGCAGAACCGTCACAAGGTCCACCCCTGGTACGGCAAGCCGGACGTCTACCACGCCCTGCAGGCCTGCCTCCTGCCCCTGTTCCCCCTCGCCCCCTCCGTCGCCGCCGCGCTGCGGCCGGCAGAGGGAGCGGCGCGGCCCTGGGAGCAGGTGGTCGCAGAGGCGGCTGGCCGGCGTCCCGGCCGGAAGGAGCAGAGATGACCGGACCGACCTTCGAGGCCGAGGTGGACGAGCCGCCGGCGTTCGTCTTCGACCTCGACGGCACCTTGATCGACAGCGTCTACCAGCACGTCGTCGCGTGGCACGACGCCCTGCGCCAGCTCGGGGTCAACCTCCCCGTCTGGAGGATCCACCGTCGCATCGGGATGAGCGGCGGGCTGTTCGTCGAGGCGCTCGCCCGCGAGACGGGGATGGCCGTCGACGACGCGGTGAGCCGGCGCATCTCCCGGGCGCACGTCGAGGCCTTCGAGCGCCTGCGCGCCTCGATCGCGCCCCTGCCCGGGGCCGAGGCGCTCCTCCAGGCGCTCGAGCGTGCCGGCGTGCGCTGGGCGATCGCGACGAGCGGGAGCTCGGAGGTCGCCTACCCGGCGCTCGAGCTCCTCGGGGTCCCCGACGCGACGCTGGTCACCCGCAACGAGGTGCGCCACGCGAAGCCGGACCCCGACCTGTTCCTCGTCGCCGCAGCGCGCCTGCACGTCCCCGCGGCGCGCTGCGTCGTCGTCGGCGACTCGGTCTGGGACCTGCTCGCCGCCCGCCGTGCTCGAGCGCTCGGCATCGGGCTGCTCTCCGGCGGCTACGGCCGGGACGAGCTCGAGCGGGCAGGGGCGTACCGGATCTACGAGGACCCCGCCGACCTCCTCTCGCACCTCGACGAGATCGGCGTCCGCCAGGTCCCCTGAACGGCACGAGGGCGACGGCCA
>JAJYNS010000066.1 GCA_021786195.1 Actinomycetes bacterium
GGACTTTTCGGGTGGAGGCGATGGGACTCGAACCCACGGACCTCTTGACTGCCAGTCAAGCGCTCTACCAGCTGAGCTACGCCCCCAGCGGCCCGCAGCTTACCAGGGGAGCCGGGCGGCCTGCCCACCCCCGCCGAGCTGGCCTCGTGGTCTCTGTAACCTTGCGCCGTGAGCGAGAGCTACGACTTCGCCGAGGTGGAGCAGCGCTGGCAGCAGCGCTGGGAGGAGTGGGGCACCTACCGGGTCGAGGCCGAGGACCCCCGCCCGCCCTACTACGTGCTCTGCATGTACCCCTACCCGAGCGGCCCCCCTCACCAGGGCCACGTCCGCAACTACACCCTCGGTGACGTGCTCGTCCGCTTCCGGACCATGAGGGGCTACGCCGTCCTGTCGCCCTTCGGCTTCGACTCCTTCGGCCTCCCCGCAGAGAACGCGGCCATCAAGGGGGGTCTGCCACCGAGGCAGCACACCGAGGCGCGCATCGCCGAGCTCAAGTCCGGCGTGATCCGCCTCGGTGCCGTCTACGACTGGCGGCGCGAGATACGCAGCCACGATCCCGACTACATCCGGGCCAACCAGGTCATCTTCACGAGGCTCCTCTCCGCCGGTCTCGCCTACCGCGCCGAGGCCCCGGTCAACTGGTGCCCCGGTTGCCAGACGGTGCTCGCCAACGAGCAGGTGCTCCCCGACGGGACCTGCGAACGGTCCGGCGACCCCGTCGAGCGCCGCTTCCTCGAGCAGTGGTTCCTGCGCATCACTCGCTACGCCGACGAGCTCCTCGACGCACTGGACGATCTCGACTGGCCCGAGCGCGTGAAGACGATGCAGCGCAACTGGATCGGTCGCTCGGAGGGCGTGAGGATCCGCCTCCCCCTCGTCGACGAGCAAGGCGCCCCGCTGCGCGCCGAAGTGGCCGGGCCGGATCTCGACGGTCGAGGCGAGCCCTTGGAGGTCGAGGTCTACACGACTCGCCCGGACACCGGGTTCGGGATGACCTCCGTCATACTCGCTCCAGAGCACCCCCTGGTGGACGCCTGCACGACGCCGGCGCAGCTGGCCGAGGTCGGCGAGCTCAGGGCACGGGCCGCCCACGAGAGCGACGTCGAGCGCCTCTCGACCGAGGGGCCACTGGAGAAGCGAGGGGCCTTCACCGGCAGCTACTGCCTCAACCCCTTCGACGGCAGGCGAGTCCCGGTCTACGTCGCCGACTACGTGCTCGCCGGGTACGGCACCGGGGCGATCATGGCGGTCCCGGCCGAGGACCACCGGGACTACGAGTTCGCCCAGACCTACGAGCTCCCGGTGATCCGCACGGTCGAGCCGCCGGAGGGCTTCGAGGGCGGGGCCTGGACGGGCGAGGGTCGCAAGATCAACAGCGGCTTCCTCGACGGGCTCGACGTGGAGACGGCGAAAGAAAGGGCCACGGAGTGGCTCGAGCAGCACGGGCTTGGCGAGCGCTCCGTGCAGTACCGGCTGCGAGACTGGCTGATCAGCCGCCAGCGGTACTGGGGATGCCCGATCCCCGTCGTCTACTGCCCGACGGACGGAATCGTCGCCGTGCCCGACGACCAGCTTCCGGTGCTGCTCCCCGAAGACGTCGAGTTCCTCCCGACGGGCGAGTCACCCCTCAAGTCGCACCGGGGCTTCGTCGAGACGACCTGCCCGGCCTGCGGGGGGCCGGCGAGCCGAGAGACCGACACGATGGACACCTTCGTCGACTCGTCCTGGTACTTCCTACGGTTCTGCGACCCCTGGGACACCTCCAGGCCCGTCGACGTCCAGGCGGCGCGGCACTTCATGCCCGTCGACGAGTACATCGGCGGGATCACCCATGCCATCCTCCACCTCCTCTACGCGCGCTTCTACTCCCGTGCCCTGGGCGACCTCGGGCTCGCGCCCGCCGAGATCCGGGAGCCGTTCACCAAGCTCTTCACCCAGGGGATGATCCGCCTCGGCGGGCGGGCGATGTCGAAGTCCAGGGGCAACGTCGTCTCGCCCGTCGAGTACTTCGCGACCCACGGCGCCGACGCGCTCCGCCTCTACCACCTCTTCGCCGGGCCTCCGGCCGACGACATCGACTGGGGCGAGCAGAGTGACGAGATCATCGAGGGATGCGGCCGCTTCCTGAGAAGGGTCTGGGCGCTGGCGACGTCGTCGGACGACGACTCGGCGGGGACCGGCGACGGCCGGACCGCCGACTCGGAGCTCGACGGCGGCCCCGCTCGCAACGGCTCCGGCTTGGACCTGCGCCGGACCACCCATCGGGCCATCGCCGAGGTCACCGACGCGATCGAGCGCTACTCCTTCAACACCGCCGTCGCGGAGTGCATGTCGCTCCGGCGCGCCATCGCCCACGCGAAGGGCGTGGTCGCCGACGAGGTCGTCGAGGAGTCGATCGACGTGCTGCTCAAGCTCCTCGCCCCCTTCGCCCCGCACCTCGCCGCCGAGGCTTGGGAGAGGCGCCACGGCGGTCACGTCCATGTCGAGCCCTGGCCGGTAGCCGACCCCGAGCTGCTCGGTGCCGACCGGGTGACGATGATCGTCCAGGTCGACGGGAAGCTACGCGACCGCATCGAGGTCGACTCCTCGATCTCCGAGGGCGAGGCCGTCCGCCTCGCCCTTTCCTCCGCCAAGGTGCGCGACCATCTCGACGGCGCCGAGCCCCGCCGGGTCGTCACGAGGCTGCCTCGGCTCGTCAACCTCGTCCGCTGACCTGCCCCTCGGGGCCCGTCGCAGGGAGAGCCGTCAGCGGACCGCAGGCTCGAGCCCGAGCAGCTCGGTGACCGCGTCCTCGCCGATCTCCTCGAGCGACGACAGCTTGAGGTCGGCGATCGCGAAGCGAGGGTCCTCGAAGTGGCGAGGCGCCGGGACGGCGATGCAGCGCATCCTTGCCGCCTTGGCGGCGATGCAGCCGTTCAGCGAGTCCTCGAGCACGACGCATCCGGAAGGCTCGACCCCGAGCAGCTGCGCCGTCCGCAGGAAGACGGCGGGGTGCGGCTTGCCGAGCTCGTCGTCGGCCGCCGAGCAGACTGCCTGGAAGCGGTCGCCGAGGTCGAAGCGCCGGATCACGGCGTCGATCACCGGCCGGGTCGAGCTCGAGGCGAGCGCCACCTTCAGCCCGAGGCCGGAGAAGTGGTCGATCGCTCCGAGGGCCCCGGGCATCAGCTCCGCCTCTTCCCAGATCGCGGTGATGATGCCGTCGACGATGCGCTCGGTGACCTCCTCGTCGTCGGCGCCGTCCCAGTCGAGCCGAGACCTGAAGAACGCGACGACCTCGTCGGTGCGCATGCCGAGCGTGAGCCCCCGGCCGAGCAGCGGGGTGATGTCAACGCCGAGCTCGGAGAAGACACCGACCTCGACGCTGCGCCAGAAGGGCTCGGAGTCGACGAGCAGGCCGTCCATGTCGAAGATCGCGGCCAGCGCGGGAGGATGGAGGCAAGGCACGGCTGGCGTCACTGCTGGGACTCGCCTCGTAGGTAGCGCTCGAGCTCGGCGGCGATCTCGTCGCCGGTCGGCAGGTCGCCCCCACCGAGCACGTGGAGGTCCCCGCCGGCCGGGAGCACGTCCTCGCCCTCGTCGAGCTGCTCCTCGAGCTGACGGACCATCGCCGTGTGCTCCTCCGACTGGGCGATCAGCTCGTCCACCCGGCGGCGGCCCGCCTCGGCGGCGGCTCGCAGCCCGTCGAGGTCGAGGGCGATGCCCGAGACGGCGACGAGGCCGTCGAGCAGCGCGAGCGCGGCGGGGGCGAAGACCATACCGGCGACGTAGTGCGGCACCCGAGCCCACAGCCCTATCGAGGGGATCCCGACCGCCGAGCAGTCGGCCCCGATGACGTCGGCGATCCCTGCGGGCACGTCGATCGAGCCGGGGATGTAGCCGACCTTGGCGGCGAGCGAGACGCTGGAGGCCGTCGAGGCGAGGCGGACCGGCCGGGTGTGCGGCGCCGCCGTCGGGAACCCTCCGAGGTTGACGGCGAGGCGCACTCCGAGCTCGGCCGCGAGGCCCGCCGCGGCCTTCGAGAAGGCGCGCCACCGGTAGTCGGGCTCCGGGCCCGACAGGACCGCCACGCCGGAGCCGAGGCGGTCCACCCCCACGGACAGCTGCAGCTCGCCGAAGCTGATCGGGCCGCGCACGCCGTCGTCTATCCGGAGTCGCGGGCGGCGAGACCGCCGGTCGATGAGCTCGTCGGCGTCGAAGGTGGCGTAGGGCACGGTCTTCACCTGCTCGAGCAAGGTCGCGAGCGCCGTCTGCGCGGCAAAGCCTGCGTCGATCCAGCCCTCGAGCACGACGACGAGGAGCGGGTGCTCGGGCGGCGCCGTACTGTGGCGCTCGAGAAGTGCCATACAGGAAGGCTAACGGTTGAGGACCGGCGACGGGCCCGCCGGCGGCCGCGCCTGGCCGGCGGCGACCCGCAGGGCGGCGAGCGCTGCTCGCCGGTCGACGCGTGGCGGCCAGCCTCGGGGGGCGTTCATGCCTCGACGACGTGCAGGGAGTGGTCGGTCCGGTTGAGCGCAAGGACGCCGCCGGCCCTGGCCACGACGATGTCCTCGATGCGCGCGCCGAATCGGCCCGGCAGGTAGATGCCGGGCTCGACCGAGAAGGCGTTGCCGGCTTCGATCGGCGAGGAGTTCCCCTCGACGATGTAGGGGTCCTCGTGCACCTCGACGCCGATGCCGTGGCCGATCCGGTGGATGAAGTACTCGCCGTAGCCGGCCTCGGCGATGATCCGCCGGCCGGTGCGGTCGATCTCCTCGCAGGCGACCCCCGGCGCCACGGCTGCCACCGCCGCGGCCTGGGCCCGCTCGAGCGTCTCGTACAGCTCGGCCAGCCCCTCGGGCGGCTCGCCGGTGACGACGGTGCGGGTCGTGTCGGAGCAGTACCCGAGCTCGTCGCCGAGGCGCAGGGTCCCCCCGAAGTCGCAGACGACGACCTCGCCCGCGCCGATCCTCCTCCCGCCCGGCTCGTGGTGGGGGCTCGCGGAGTTCGGACCGCTCGCCACGATCGCGAAGTCGACCCGGGCGTGGCCCTCGGCGACGAGCCGGGCCGAGATGTCGGCCGCGACCTCCGCCTCGCTCCGCCCGAGCAGCGGGATGTCCCCGGCGAGGAGCGCCTCGGCGACCCGATCGGCCGCCGCGGCGGCCGCGGCGAGGACGGCGATCTCGGCCTCGTCCTTGACCGCACGGAGCCCTCCGAGGACGGACGACGTCGTGCACCAGGTCGCGGAGGGCAGCGCCGCCTGCAGCCCGAGCAGGAGGGAGGCCCAGCACCGGTCCGAGACGGCGAGCCGGGCACGGCGCCCGACGAGTCCCGCGACGACCTGGACGGCGTCCTCGCCCTCCGACCAGGCACGCAGGTCGAACAGCTCGGGATCCTCGCGCACCCGGGGCGCCTCGAGCCTGGGCACGACCAGCGTGGCGACGTCGTCGACCGGCAGGACGAGGACGGTCGGCCGCTCGAGCGGCATCGCCTCGTAGCCGGTCAGCCACGGCAGGTCGGCGCCGAGCGAGCAGAGCAGCACCTCGATGCCGCGCTCGGCCATCGCCTGCCTCGCCCGGGCCATGCGCGCCACCCGCGCGGCCGAGGCGTCCGGGGCGCCCCGACCGTCGCCGGTCGCGGGGGGCGGCGAGCCGACGGTCACGCGATCGAGGCCGCCCGGCCCGAGGCGGCCGCGGCTGCCTGGCGGGCGTGGTAGCTCGAGCGCGCCAGCGGCGACGCCTCGACGTGGGAGAAGCCCATCGAGAGCGCCTCTTCGCGCAGCTCGGCGAACTCCTCCGGGGCCCACCAGCGGGCGACGGGGAGGTGCGCGGCCGAAGGCCTCAGGTACTGGCCGAGCGTAAGGATCTCGACGCCGACCGAGCGCAGGTCGGCGAGGGCGCCCTGCACCTCTTCGACCGACTCGCCCATGCCGAGGATCATCCCGGACTTCACCCTGAGCCCGGCTGCGGCCGCGCGCCCGAGCACCGCGAGGCTGCGTGCGTAGGACGCCTGGGGGCGCACCGCCCGCTGGAGGCGGAGCACGGTCTCGAGGTTGTGGTTGAGGACGTCGGGCCGAGCGTCGAAGATGGCCCGGAGCGCCTCGGGCTCACCTTTGCAGTCGGGGATCAGCACCTCGACGGTCGTCCCGGGACGGCGCCTCCTGATCGCGGCGATCGTCGCGGCGAAGGCCGCCGCCCCGCCGTCGGCAAGGTCGTCTCGGGCGACCGCGGTCACGACGGCGTGGGCGAGGCGCATCCGTGCGACCGCCTCGGCGACCCGCTCGGGCTCGCCGGCGTCGAGCGGGTCGGGGCGGCGGGTGTCGACGAGGCAGAACCCGCAGGAGCGGGTGCAGCGCTCCCCGTTGATCATGAACGTCGCCGTCCCGTCCGCCCAGCACTCGTAGATGTTCGGGCAGCCCGCCTCCTCGCACACCGTGACGAGGCCGAGGCCGCGCACGGTCTTCGCGGTGGAGAGGTAGCCCTCGCCCATGCGCGCCTGGACACGCAGCCACGGTGGCTTCCGGGCCCCGAGCGACAGCCCGCCCGCCGGGTCGACTCCCGCGATGGCCAGCCGGCGCCCGAGCGCCCGCTGCCCGGCGCCCGGTGCCTCGCCCGGCGCCTCCCGGCCGTCCGAGGCGCCCGGGGCGTCCTGCTTGGCGACCTGCACGACCCCCGAGGCGTCCTGGCGCTCGACGCGCACCGGCCCGCCCAGGCCCGCACGCTCGAGGAGGCGAGGCGAGTGGCGGACGATCACGGAGACGACGTCCTCCATCGACACCGCCAGTCCCTCGGCGGCGAGCGAGGTGACCGGCCGGTCGGCGATGCCGCAGGGCACGATGCGGTCGAACATCGACAGGTCCGGCGAGACGTTGAGCGCGAAGCCGTGCATCGCCCGGCCGCGAGCGACGCGCACACCGATCGCGCAGACCTTGCGCTCGGCGCCCCCCGGGTCGATCCAGACACCAGGGCGGCCCTCGACGCGACCTGCCCCTCGCAGCCCGAGCTCGTCGAGCGCGTCGATGACGAGCTGCTCGATCGCGTGCACATAGCGGGGGACGGCGGCCGGGCCCATCGGGACCGACACCACCGGGTAGCCGACGAGCTGGCCCGGCCCGTGATAGGTGACGTCGCCCCCCCGGTCCGCCCGCACGAGCTCGGCTCCGGCGAGGGAGGGGTCCTCGAGCACGTGCTCCGGGCGCGCCCGGACGCCGAGGGTGTAGACGTGCGGATGCTCGAGCAGGAGGAGGTGCTGCTCCTGGCCTCGACGGTGCAGCGCGTGCTGGAGCGCGAGGGCGTCTCGGTACCGGACGCGCCCGAGCCAGCGAACTCTCAGCACCTGTCCCTTCATCGCCGCTCCGGCCGCACGACCCGTCCCCGCTACAGCTCGGCGGACCAGTCCCGCCTCGCGATCACCTCGGCGAGGTCGTGGAGGAAGGCCGCCGCGTAGGCGCCGTCGACGGCCCGGTGGTCGAAGGCGAGGGCGAGCACCCCGACGGAGTGGATCGCGATCGACTCGCCCCCGTCCGGGGTCGGGACGACGACCGGCTTGCGCTTCACCCCGTCGGTCGACAGGACCGCCACCTGCGGCTGGGCGATGATCGGGTAGGTGATGAAGGTGCCGTAGGGGCCGGGGTTCGTGATCGTGAAGGTGCCCCCGGCGAGGTCGTCCGCCGAGAGGGTGCGCGAGCGGGCGCGCATCGCGAGGTCGGCGATGGAGCGTGCCAGGCCGCGGAGGCTCTGGCCGTCCGCGTTGTGCAGCACCGGGACGATCAGGCCCTCCCTCGAGAGGTCGACGGCCACGCCGAGGTGGATGTCCTTGTGGACGATCAGGGCGTTGTCACCGACCGAGGAGTTGAGGTTCGGGTAGTCCCGCAGCACGTCGACGACGGCTCGAGCGATGAAGGGCAGGTAGGTCAGGCTCATGCCCTCGTCGGCCTTGAACACCTCGCGCTCGGCCCGGCGCACCCGCTCGACGTTCTCGAAGTCCGCCTCGATCGAGACGAGCGTGTGGGCCGATATCGCCTTCGACCTCACCATGTGCTCGGCCGTGATCCGCCTGATGCCGGAGAAGGGGACGACCTCGTCCCTCGGGCCGAGGGGCGGTGGCGGCGAGGAGATGGCGGGCGTCTGCACGCCCGGGGCGGGGCCCGCGAGCGCGCTGCCCGGGGCGGGCACCGGGGAGCGGGGCTCGGCCGGGGCCTCCGGAGCGGCACCCCCCGCCGCGGGCGCCGAAGGGGCCGGCTTGGGCGCCCCCTCGCCGGGAGCTCGAAGCTCGGCCACACCTCCGAGGCCGTCCGGCCCGGCGGCCCCTCGGGCCTCGGGGCCGTCGCCGGCCCTCCCCGCCACGGCGGCCGGCGGCAGCCCGCCGGCCTGAAGGGCGTCGATGTGGCGCGTCACGTCCTCCCTGGTGATCCTCCCTCCGAGCCCCGTCCCCCGGATCTCGGACACATCGAGCCCGTGCTCTTGGACGAGGCGACGCACGACCGGCGAGAGCAGGGCTGCACGCCCCTCCCCCGGCCCTTCGGCCGCCGACAGGCCGTCGGCGCTCACCGATCCGGCGCCGGCGGGCACGCGCTCGGCCGCGGTGGGAGCCGGCGGTGGGGGTGCAGGCGGTGGGGGAGGCGCCTCGTGCACGCCGGGGGCCGGGGAGGGCGGCGCGGGCGCCGGCCCGGGGGGCGGGGGCTCCGGGGCGGGCGCGGACGGCGCGGCGGGCGGCGGCGGCAGGTCCGGAGAGGGCGCGCCCGGCGGGGGCTCTGCCGGCGCGGCGGGGGGGGCCACCGCCGCCGAGCCCGCAGGTCCGACGACGGCGAGGCGAGCGCCGACGTCGACGGTCTCGCCCTCTCGCACGAGGATCTCGGTCAGCACGCCCGAGGCCGGCGAGGGGACCTCGGAGTCGACCTTGTCGGTCGAGACCTCGAACAGCGGCTCGTCCTGGGCGACGCTGTCACCGACCTGCTTCAGCCAGCGGATGATCGTCCCCTCGGTCACCGTCTCACCGAGCTGCGGCATCGTGATGTCAGCCAAGGTGCAAGCCCCTTCCGATAAGCGCGAGCGCCTCAGGCCCGGACCGTTCCCGTCGGCCCCCACACTATCGAGACGACCCGGGCCGCTCGAACCCGAAGGCACCGGTCGAAGGCACCGGGACCCGGGACCTCACCGCCGGGACGCCGACCCGGCGGGCTCGGGATCGGCCAGGCGGCGAGCCGCCAGGTGCGCGAGGAGCTCTGCCGCGCAGTCCTCCGGAGTCCGTCCCGTCGTCCCCAGCACGACCTCGGGGGCGACGGGCGGCTCGTAGGGATCGGATATCCCCGTGAAACGCTCGATCTCTCCCGCCCTCGCCCGGCGGTAGAGGCCCTTGGGGTCTCGCGCCTCGCAGACCTCGAGGGGCGTGGCGACGTGCACCTCGACGAACTCGACGCCGCTTCGCTCGTGCCGGCGCCTCACCTGCTCGCGCCCGGCTGCGTAGGGGCTGATGACCGTGACGAGCGTGAGGTGCTCGGCACGAGACAGCAGCAGCGCGACCTCCCCGACGCGCCGGACGTTCTCCGCCCGGTCCTCGGCGCTGAAGCCGAGGTCCGAGTTCAGGCCCTCTCGCAGGTCGTCGCCATCGAGGACGTAGGTGCGCCGGCCCTGCCTGCCGAGGCAGGCCTGGAGGGAGCGGGCCACGGTCGACTTCCCCGAGCCGGAGAGCCCGGTGAACCACACCGTCGCGCCCGGCCGCCCCTCGACGCTCACGAGGCGGGGCGCCTCAGCATCCCTGCGGCGACGGTCGCGTTCGTCGCCTCGTCCACGAGGATCATGCTCCCCGTCGCTCGGTTGCGGGGGTACTCGTCGTAGAAGATCGGCGCCGTCGTGCGCAGCTCGACCCGGCCGATGTCGTTGAGCCGCAGCTCGTCCGCTTCGCGGTCACGATGCAGCGTGTTCACGTCCAGGCGGTAGTCGATCTCGCGCACGAGCGCCCGCACCCAGCGTGTGGTGTGCTTGAGGCTCAGCTTGGCGCCGACCCTGAGGGGCGCCTCGGACATCCAGCACAGCATCGCCGAGACGTCCTGGGTGCACGCCGGCTGGTTGCGAGGGCGGCAGATCATGTCCCCCCGGGAGATGTCGAGCTCGTCGGCGAGGCGGACGACGATCGACATCGGCGGGAAGGCCCGCTCGAGCGGCCCGTCCGCGGTCTCGATCGACTCGACCCTCGTCGTGAAGCCCGAGGGCAGCACGAGCACCTCGTCGCCGACCTCGAGCACGCCCGAGGCCATCTGCCCCGCGTAGCCGCGGAAGCCGGCGAGCCCCCCCGAGCGGGGCCGGACGACGCGCTGCACAGGGAAGCGGAGGTCGATGAGGTTGCGGTCCGAGGCGATGTGGACCTCCTCCAGATGGTGCAAGAGGGGGCTGCCCTGGAACCAGGGCATCTCCGGCGAGCGGTCGACGACGTTGTCGCCGTGGAGCGCCGAGATCGGGATGAAGGTGAGGTCGGGGATCTCGAGGCGCACGGCGAACTCCTCGAGCTCCGAGCGGATCTCCTCGAAGCGTGCCTTGGAGTAGTCGACGAGGTCCATCTTGTTGACGCAGATCGCAAGGTGCGGGATCCGCAGCAACGAGGCGATGAAGGCGTGCCGGCGGGTCTGCTCGGTGATGCCGTTGCGGGCGTCCACGAGCACAAGCGCGAGATCAGCGGTGGAGCAGCCCGTGACCATGTTGCGCGTGTGCTGCACGTGGCCCGGCGTGTCGGCGACGATGAACTTGCGCCTGGGGGTCGCGAAGTAGCGGTGGGCGACGTCGATGGTGATCCCCTGCTCCCGCTCGGCGCGCAGCCCGTCGGTCAGCAGCGCGAGGTCGACTCGCTCGTCCCCGCGTTCGCGGCTCGTGCGCTCGATCGACTCGAGCTGGTCCTCGTAGACCTGCTTCGAGTCGTACAGGAGGCGGCCGATCAGGGTCGACTTGCCGTCGTCCACGCTGCCGGCGGTGGCGAAGCGCAAGAGCTCCATCAGAAGTAGCCCTCTCGCTTGCGGTCCTCCATCGCCGCCTCCGAGAAGCGGTCGTCGACTCGGGTCGCGCCTCGCTCGGACACGCGGGTCACCGCCGTCTCGGCGATGACCTCCGCCGGCGTCGCCGCCGTGGACTCGACGGCGGCGGTGCAGCTCGCGTCCCCGACGGTCCGGTAGCGGACGGTCGCGAAGAACGGCTCCTCGTCGAGGGCGCCCTCACGTGGTCGTGCGTGCGGGCCGACTGCGAGGAGCATCCCGCCCCGGCGGAAGACCTCCCTGCGGTGGGCGAAGTAGATCGGGGGCAGCTCGAGCCGCTCGCGTTCGACGTACTGCCAGATGTCGAGCTCCGTCCAGTTCGAGAGGGGGAAGATCCGAAAGTGCTCGCCCGGGCGTCTCCGGCCGTTGTAGAGGTTCCACAGCTCCGGGCGCTGGCCTCGGGGGTCCCACTGGCCGAACTCGTCGCGGAAGGAGAAGATCCGCTCCTTCGCCCTCGACTTCTCCTCGTCCCGGCGGGCGCCGCCGAAGACCGCGTCGAAGCGGTGCTCCTCGATCGCCTTGAGCAGGCTGTGAGTCTGGAGGCGGTTGCGGCTCGCCCCGGGCGTCGGGTCCTCGACCACCTCGCCACGGTCGATGGCCTCCTGGACCGAGGCAACGAGCAGGCGCAGACCGAGCTGCTCGACCCGACGGTCCCGGAACGCGAGCACCTCGGGGAAGTTGTGGCCGGTGTCGACGTGCAGCACCGGGAACGGCACGCCGTGCGGCCAGCACGCCTTGGTCGCGAGGTGGAGCAGGACGGCCGAGTCCTTGCCCCCCGAGAACAGCAGCGCCGGCCGCTCGAACTCGGCGAGCACCTCACGGATGACGTGCACGGACTCGGCCTCCAGCGAGTCGAGGTGCGTGAGCTGGTAGGTCATAGAAGCCTGACCATTTTAGTCATATTTCGCTCCTCGGCGACGTCGAGGGCCGCGCCAGGAAGGCGACGCCCGGCGCGCCGGGGCCGGCGCGGCGCGCCTGCTCGTTCGCGAGGCGGTCGACGAGCTCGTTCATCGCGTCGCCGGAGTGCCCCTTCACCTTCCGGAAGCTGACCTCACCGGGCGGCCGGCCGTCGACGACGAGGGCCAGGAGCTCCCGCCAGAGGTCCTGGTTGGCGACGGCCTCGCCGCGCGAGTTCCTCCAGCCACGGGCGCGCCAGCCCTGCCACCACCGGTCCCGGAAGCAGTTCACGACGTAGGCGGAGTCGCTCACGACCTCGAGCGGGCCCGGGTGACGTCGCACCGCCTCGAGCACGGCCCTGACCTCCATGCGCTGGTTCGTCGTCCAGGGATCGCCGCCGGAGTCGAACTCCTCGGCAGACCGTGCCCAGGCCCAGCCTCCCGGCCCGGGGTTGCCGATGCAGGCGCCGTCGGTGAAGACCACCTGGCGTGCCCCCTCCCGGGCGCGCACGGTCGCGACGGAATCGGTCGCCGGCATCGGCGGACAGTCTGCCACCTGCCCGGCGCACCCCGGGGTGGTCGCTCCCGGCGGCAGCGGGGCCCGAGCGGGGAGGAGCGCCGCAACTTCCGCTCCCGCCGGAGCGGGTGCGATGCTGGTGAGGTGATCTTCGGCGGCTTCTCCCACCAGCTGCCCGACATCGACCCGAAGGAGACGCAGGAGTGGCTCGACTCCTTCGACGCCGTCGTCGACCAGCGGGGAAAGGCGAGGGCGCGCTTTTTGCTGATGAAGATCCTCGAGCGCGCCCAGCGGTCCCAGGTCGGCTTCCCCTCGACGGTCTCGACGCCCTACCTGAACACGATCCCACCGGACGAGGAGCCCTGGTTCCCCGGGGACGAGTACCTCGAGCGCCGCATCCGCGCGTACATCAGATGGAACGCCGCGGTCATGGTGACCCGGGCGAACACCCGTTACTCCGGCATCGGGGGCCACCTGTCCACCTACGCGAGCTCGGCCTCGCTCTACGAGGTCGGCTTCAACCACTTCTTCCACGGCAAGGACAACGGGCTCCCGGGAGACCAGGTGTACTTCCAGGGCCATGCCTCTCCCGGGATCTACGCACGCGCCTACGTGGAGGGGCGGCTCGACGAGGAGGACCTCGACCGGTTCCGCTTCGAGGTCGGCGGCGGGCTCTCGAGCTACCCCCACCCGCGGCTGATGCCGGAGTTCTGGGAGTTCCCGACCGTGTCGATGGGGCTCGGGCCGATCTCGGCGATCTACCAGGCCCGCTTCAACCGCTACCTGCTCCACCGACGGATCCTCGACACGAGCGGCTCCAGGGTCTGGTGCTTCGTCGGCGACGGCGAGTTCGACGAGCCGGAGACGCGCGCCGCCCTCGGCCTCGCGGCGCGAGAGGGGCTCGACAACCTCGTCTTCGTCGTCAACTGCAACCTCCAGCGGCTCGACGGGCCGGTGCGCGGCAACGGCAAGATCATCCAGGAGCTCGAGGCAGAGCTGCGGGGAAGCGGCTGGAACGTCCTCAAGGTCATCTGGGGCTCGCGCTGGGACGAGCTGCTCGCCCGGGACGTCGACGGCGTGCTCGTCAACAAGATGAACGAGACGCCCGACGGCGAGTTCCAGAAGTACGCCACGGAGAGCGGGGCCTACATCCGGGAGCACTTCTTCGGGCCGGACCTCCGGCTGAGGGCGCTCGTCGAGCACCTCTCCGACGACGAGCTGCAGGCGTTGCCACGCGGCGGGCACGACTACCGCAAGCTCTACGCCGCCTACCGCGCGGCGACCGAGCACACCGGCTCGCCGACGGCGATCCTCGCCAAGACGATCAAGGGCTGGACCCTCGGGCCGGAGATCGAGGCGCGCAACGCCACGCACCAGATCAAGAAGATGACCCGCGAGCAGCTCCTGCAGCTGCGCGACCGCCTCTACCTCCAAGAAGAGATCCCCGACTCCGCCCTCGACGCCGACGAGCCCCCCTACTACCGCCCGCCGAAGGGCTCGCCGGCGTGGCGGTACCTGCACGAGCGCAACCGCGCCCTCGGCGGCTCCCTCCCGCGCCGGGTCGTGCGCGGCAAGGGGCGCGAGCCCCTGCCCGCCCCCCGCCCCGAGGTGTTCGCCGAGTTCTGGGGGGGCTCACGGGGCCAGTCGGTCTCGACGACGATGGCCTTCGCCCGCCTGCTGCGCAACCTGCTCCGGGACCCGGGGATCGGTCGCTTCGTCGTGCCGATCATCCCGGACGAGGGGAGGACCTTCGGCCTCGACGCGCTGTTCTCGGAGGTGAAGATCTACTCCTCGACCGGCCAGCGCTACGTGTCGGTCGACGCCGGCCTGCTCCTGCAGTACAGCGAGTCCAAGGACGGGCAGATCCTCCAGGAGGGGATAACCGAGGCCGGTGCGATGGCGAGCTTCACGGCGGCGGCGACCTCCTTCGCCACGCTCTCCCGGCCGATGCTGCCGTTCTTCCTCTACTACTCGATGTTCGGGTTCCAGCGCGTCGGCGACCAGATCTGGCAGTGCGGGGACGCTCGAGGCCGGGGCTTCCTGCTCGGCTGCACCGCGGGGCGGACCACGATGAGCGGGGAGGGCCTCCAGCACCAGGACGGCCAGTCGCTCCTGCTCGCCTCGGCCTACCCGAGCGTCCGAGCCTACGACCCGGCCTTCGCCTACGAGGTGGCGGCGATCGTCGAGCACGGCATCGAGGAGATGTACGGGCCGGAGGGCAAGGACCTCCTCTACTACGTCACGCTCTACAACGAGAACTACCCGATGCCCGCCCTCCCCCAGGGCTGGGGGGGCGAGGAGGCACGAGAGGGAGCCGTCCGGGGGATCTACCGCTTCGCAGAGCCGGCCACCGTGGTGACGGCCGGCGACCGTGCGCCGGCCGGCCCGGCCCGGGACCGGACCGGGACGAGCGGCCTGGCGTCCTCCGGGGAGGACCTCGACGTCCCGGCAGAGGTGCGCCACGCGACGATCCTGTTCTCGGGGACCGCGTGGGCGGCGGCCATGCAGGCGCGGGAGATGCTGGCGGCGGAGTGGAACGTCTCGGCCGAGGCCTGGTCGGTGACCAGCTACAAGAACCTGCGCGAGGATGCCCTCGAGGTCGAGCGCTGGAACCGGCTGCACCCGACGTCGGCCACCCGCGTCCCCTACGTCAGCCGGGCGCTCTCCTCGTCGTCGGGGCCGATCGTCGCCGTGACCGACTTCATGAAGGCCGTGCCCGACCAGATCGCCCGGTTCGTCCGCCAGCCCTTCTGCTCGCTCGGCACCGACGGCTACGGCCGCTCCGACAGCCGAGAGGCGCTCCGGCGGCATTTCGAGGTCGACTCGGCCCACGTCGTCGTCGCCGTGCTCGCCGCCCTCGCGGCGACCGGGCAGGGCAAGGCGTCGGACGTCGAGCTCGCGATCGCTCGCTACGGCGTCGACGCCGACGCCGCCGACCCCCGGCTCGCCTGAGATCGATGGCGCTCTGGCTCACCGGCGACTCGGCAGCCGACGCCCTGCTCGAGCACGACGGCTTCGCCCTGCTCGTCGCGATGCTCCTTGACCAGCAGGTGCCGATGGAGCGAGCCTTCAGCGCGCCGAGCACCCTCAAGGCTCGCCTCGGCGGCCGGCTCGACCCCGCCGCGATCGCCGCCGCGGATCCAGAGGAGCTCGCCGCCGCCTTCTCCGCGAAGCCTGCGCTGCACCGCTTCCCGAGGAGCATGGCCCAGCGGGTGCAGGCGCTCGCGCGCGCCGTCTGCGATCGCCACGGCGGCGACGCGGCGTCCATCTGGACGACCGCCGCCGACGGGCGAGAGCTCGTCGCCCGGCTTCGCGGCCTCCCGGGCTTCGGCCAGCAGAAGGCGCAGATCCTCCTCGCGCTGCTCGGCAAGCGCCTCCAGGTGCAGCCGCCCGGGTGGGAGCGGGCAGCAGGCCCCTACGGCGCCCCGGGCAGCTTCGTCTCGGTCGCCGACGTCGACAGCCCGGAGGCCCTGGAGCGGGTCCGGGAGCACAAGCGCTCGCTCAAGGCCGCTTCCCGCTCCCTCGCCTCGCTGGGCGGTGCCGGGGGCAGGCCGCCGGGTCTGCGAGTCCCCGCCAGGCGCGGTCGAGGGGCGCCGTAGCGCCCCTCGACGCCGGTCCGCAGACGGACCGCGACTACCGCTGGGAAAGGCATCGGCGTCCGGTGTCGTCCTGGGGGGGACCAGCTCCCAGCCGGTGCGCCGACGGTGTCTGGTGGGTATTCGCCAGAGGGTCCAGCTTGCCGCCTAGCGGCCAGCCACCTCCAGGGTCCCTACGGGTTGACTGCTCAGTTGGACCACCTCCTTTCTCTGGTGGGCCCAGACTACCAAGCTCGCCCCGGCAGGGCCGGCATCCGCGGCCTCGCCTGGCCCCGGGGCCGGCAGGTCGCCCCACATCGACGATTTCTCCTACCCGTGTAGTGCAAATCTGCGACCGGACGTAGGATGGTGGCCATGGCGCAGACGGCCCCGGTGGCTCCAGCGGCGCGGGGAGAGCTCGAGCAGGCCCCCGGCGCGGTCGCGGCCGGAGCGCCGCTGTTGCAGGTCGAGGACCTCCACGTCGCCGCCGAGGGCAGGGAGATCCTGCACGGCGTCGACCTCGCCGTCGGCGAGGGCGAGCTGCACGCGATCATGGGGCCGAACGGCTCGGGCAAGTCGACCCTCGCCAACGCGCTCCTCGGCAATCCTGCCTACGAGGTCCTCTCCGGGCGCGTGCTCTACCGGGGCGAGGACGTCACCTCCCTCCCGCCCGACGCCCGGGCACGTCGAGGGATGTTCCTCGCCTTCCAGTACCCCGAGGAGATCCCCGGCGTGCCGATCTCCCAGTTCCTCCGCCAGGCGGCGGCGGAGCGGACGGGCTCGCCCGTGTCGGTGCTCGAGGTGCGCGTGCGCCTCAGGGAGTGGCTCGACCGGCTCGGCATGGACCCCACCTTCGGCGAGCGCCACCTGAACGACGGATTCTCCGGCGGGGAGAAGAAGCGCAACGAGATCCTCCAGATGGCGCTCCTCCAGCCGGACCTCGCGGTCCTCGACGAGACCGACTCCGGGCTTGACATCGACGGCCTGCGCACGGTGGCGCGAGGCGTGGAGGAGGTGCGCCTCGCCCGGCCGGGTCTCGGCGTCGTGGTGGTCACCCACTACCGGCGCATCCTGGACGAGCTGTCGCCGGACCGGGTCCACGTCCTGTTCGACGGGCGGATCGTCGAGAGCTCTGGGCCCGAGCTCGCGGCGAGGCTCGAGCGCGACGGCTACGAGGCATGGCGCCGGTGAGCGCCGGCGACCGCTTCGCCGCTGCCGGCACGGCGGCACCCCCGCGGCCGCTCGACCCTCGAGCCCTCCGTGCCGACGTCCCGCTCCTCGCGCCGGACCGTCCGGGCGGGCGGATCGTCTACCTCGACTCCGCGGCCTCGGCTCAGCGCCCGAGGGTCGTGGTCGAGGCGATGGACGAGTACTACTCGACGACCCACGCCAACGTGCACCGCGGGATCTACGCCATCGCCGAGGAGGCGACCCGCCGCTACGAGCAGGCGCGGGCCGCCGTCGGCCGTCTCATCGGCGCGCCGCGCCCGGAGCGGGAGATCGTGTTCACGAAGAACGCCACCGAGGCGATCAACCTCGTCGCCTATGCCTGGGGACGCCACGAGCTGCGCCGAGGTGACGTCGTCGTGCTGAGCGAGATCGAGCACCACGCCAACTTCGTCCCCTGGCTGATGCTCCGGGAGGAGATCGGCGTCGAGCTTCGCTACCTCAGGCTCGGCGCCGACTACCACCTCGATCTGTCCGACCTCGACCGGCTCGTCGACGGGGCGCGCCTCGTCGCCGTCACCTGCGCCTCGAACGTCCTCGGCACGGTCGTCGACCTCTCCCCCATCGTCACCTCGGCGAGGCGGGCCGGGGCGCTCGTGCTCGCCGACGGCGCCCAGCTCGTCCCCCACCGTCCGCTCGACGTCCGAGCGCTCGGCGTCGACTTCCTCGCCTTCACCGGGCACAAGATGCTCGGGCCGACGGGGATCGGCATGCTGTGGGCCCGCGAGGAGCTCCTCGACGCGATGCCGCCGTTCCTCGGCGGCGGCGAGATGATCCGGGACGTGCGCCTCGACGGCTTCACCCCGACCGACATCCCATGGCGTTTCGAGGCGGGCACCCCCCCGATCGCCGAGGCGGTCGGCCTCGAGGCTGCCGTCCGCTACCTCGAGGGGATCGGGCTCGAGCGGGTGAGGGAACACGAGGTGGCGCTCACCGCCTACGCGATCGAGCGGCTCGAGGCCGTCCACGGCGACAGGGTCAAGATCTTCGGTCCGGCCCCCGACCCCCTGCGGCGGAGCGGGGTCATATCCTTCGCCGTCGAGGGCGTGCACCCCCACGACGTCGCACAGGTCCTCGACACGAGGAACGTCTGCGTCCGGGCCGGGCACCACTGCGCGAAGCCGCTGATGCGCCGGCTCGGGGTCAGCGCGACGACTCGTGCCTCGCTCTACCTCTACAACGACGAGGAGGACGTCGAGGCGCTGGTCGACGCGCTCGGCGAGGTCCGTAGGCTGTTCAGGTAGTGACGATGTCCGGGCTCGAAGACCTCTACCGCGAGATCATCCTCGACCACTACCGCTCGCCGCGCAACCGCGGCGAGCTGCCGACGCCGCCCGCGCACCGAGTCGAGGGCTACAACCCCCTGTGCGGGGACGAGGTCGTCCTCTACCTCCAGGTGGACGACGGGATGATCACGGACGTGCGCGTCGGCGGCCAGGGCTGCTCGATCAGCCAGTCCTCGGCCTCCATGATGTCGGCGGCGGTGAAGGGGAGGAGCATCGCGCAGGCGCGCTCGCTGGTGCGGTCCTTCAAATCGATGATGTCCATCCACGAGCAGCGCCTCGACGGCGGGGACGCCGGTGCAGGGTCCGACGGCACGACCTTGGAGGTCGAGGAGGCTCCCGAGCCCGTCGACCCCGAGGCGATGGGCGAGCTCGCGGCGCTCCAGGGGGTCGTGAAGTTCCCCGTCCGGATCAAGTGCGCCACGCTGTCCTGGAACACCTTGAGCCAGGGCCTCGACGAGCTGGAAACAGGCGCCTGAGGCCCGCCGCGTCCCGGGGGAGCTCACGGGTCCTTCGTGCCCGGCTCCTCCCGGCCCGGGCCGGCCACGAGCGGCTCAGGCCTCGACGACGAGGCCCTGGAGATCCGGCTGGACCTCGAGGACCCTCCCGGGAACTCCGGCGCGTTCCATCGCGACCTCGCCGGCCTCGCGGACCTTGGCGGCCTCGCTCCCCGCTCGGCAGATCGCGAGCAGGCTCGGGCCGGCCCCAGACCAGCAGGCGACGGCTGCGCCGGCCTCCTCCAGCGCCGAGAGCAGCTCCGGCGCCTCGGGGAACAGCGCGGCGCGCGCCGCCTGATGGAGCCGGTCCTCGCCCGCGGCGCGCTCGAGCAGGGAGGCGTCCGCGAGGCCGGTGAGGAGCAGGGCGAGCCGGCCGAGGTTGGCCACGGCGTCGTCGAAGGGCACCGACGCCGGCAGCACGGCGCGAGCCGCCGAGGTCTGAAGCCGCCGGTCGGGCACGAGCAGGACGAAGCGCAACGCCGGGTCGAGCGGCAGCCGCCTGACGACGGGCGTGCCGCCGACCATCGGCGCGGCGACGAGCCCGCCAAACGCCGAGGCCGCGGCGTTCTCGCCATGCCCGTCGTAGCGGGCGGCGAGCGCGAGCGGGTCCGCCGAGCCCGCCGCGGCCGCCGCGGCCAGGGCGAGGGCCGCCGACGAGCCGATCCCACGGCCGACGGGGATCGAGGACCGGACGGCGATCTCGAGGCGGTCGTGACCCCGGACCTCCGCGGCGACGCGGGCCGCGAGGTGGCTCGAGTCCTGCGGCAGGTCCTCCCCCTCGCCCTCGGTGCGCACCGAGAGCCGCGGGGCGTCGGTGACCTCGACCTCCACGTGGAGGGCGAGGGCGAGGCCGAGGACGTCGAAGCCGGGCCCGAGGTTCGACGTCGAGCCCGGCGCGCGTGCCCGCACCGCCGCTCAGCCCGACCCGGCCGCTCGAGCGGTCGCCTGCGCGAAACCCGCAGGGGCCGTCGGGATCGGCAGGGCGGCGACGACGGGGACCGACAGGTCGAGCCCGCCGCTCGAGCGGACGAGGAGCGTCGCGATCCTCGCGCCCGGCCCCGCTCCCACGGGGATCCCCGCCTCGCTCTCGACGAGGCGGGTCGTGATGAGCGTGCCCGGCCAGGCAACGAGCGTGGCGGGCATCGAGGGGGCGACGAGGGGCAGCGGCGCCCGGCTCCAGGCGAGCAGCGCCTCGCCGACCCGGCCGTGGGCAGGGACGATCCGCACTCGCCGCAGCGCCCCCGAGGTCCTTGCGAGCAGCGCCTCGTCGGCCCGGGCCGCGCCGTAGAGGCCGTCGGGCTGGCCGAGGGCGACGGCGATGACGAGCACGCTCCGCCCGCCCACCTCCCGGTAGGCCGCGGTGACGAGGCAGCCCTGGGCCGCCCCGGTGAACCCTGATTTGACCCCGACGATCCCGTCCACGCCGAGGGCAGGGTTGTAGTTCCAGATCGTCCCCGCCACCGGGAAGGGACGGCTCGGGTAGGCGACGATCCTCCGGACGACGGGGTAGGACATCAGCTGGGCCGCGAGCAGCGCCTGGTCGGCCGCGGTGCTCCGAGACCCGGGGTCGACCCCGCTCGCGTCGGCATAGTGGGTGTGGTCCAGCCCGAGCGAGCGGGCCTCGGCGTTCATCTTCCGCACGAAGGCCCGCTCGCTGCCGGCGTCCCACTCGGCGAGCAACGTGGCGATGTTGTCTCCGGAGGGGATGAGCAGGGCCTCGAGCAGCTGGTACTCGCTGAGCACCTCCCCGGCGCGCACCGGCACCGTCGAGTCGCCGATGGAGGAGTCCCTCACCCAGGTCGAGACGTCGGCGCGAGTGACCCGCACCCTCGGCCCGCCTCGGCCAAGGGCGAGGGGGTGGTCCCTCAGCACGAGGAGGGCGGTCATCATCTTCGTGACGCTGGCGATCGGCACCTCGCGCTGACGTGGGGAACGTGCGACGAGGCCGGACCCGAGCACGGCGACGGCCCCTTCTCCGGAGCGAGGCCAGGGCAGGGGCGCCTCCGCCGGCCCGCCCAGGACGGTCCTCCCCTTGACGAGCGAGAGCAGCCGGGGGGCGGGAAGCAGCTCCCGGGGCGAGGTCGTCGACGCGAGGGAGCGCGACGGCGAGCCTCCGCCGAAGATCGCGTAGCCACCGAGCCCGAGGAGGGCGAGCACCGAGGCGAGCACCAGCCGCCTCCGGCGGAACTGCGCCCGGCGGCGCCTGAGCAGCGCCTCCCGGTCGGGGGCGACCCGGGGGCCCGCAAGTGGCGCCGGTCGCGGCGCGGCCAACACCTGGTGCCCCCGCGCTCTTGGGCTCAGCCGGCCTCGTCGAGCTCGTCGGGCGTCATCAGGACCGCCCGCGCCTTCGAGCCCTCCGAAGGTCCCACGACGCCGCGGCGCTCGAGGAGGTCCATCAGCCGCCCGGCGCGGGCGAAGCCGACCCGGAGCTTGCGCTGCAGCATGGAGGTCGAGCCTAGCTGCGAGCGGACGACGAGCTCCATGGCCTGGTGGAGCAGGTCGTCGTCGTCCTCGCCGCCGCCCGAGGCGCGCTCGCCCGGCTCGTCCTCACCGACGACGCCCTCGAGGTAGGCGGGGGCGGACAGCCTGCGCCAGTGCGCGACGACCGAGCGCACCTCGTCCTCGCTGACCCAGGGTCCCTGGACGCGGCGGGCGACGCTCGAGGATGCCGTCAGGAGGAGGAGGTCGCCCCGGCCGACGAGGCGCTCGGCCCCTGGCTGGTCGAGGATGACCCGGGAGTCGGCGATCGAGGAGACCGAGAAGGCCAGCCGGGAAGGGATGTTCGCCTTGATGAGCCCCGTGATGACGTCGACCGACGGGCGCTGGGTCGCGATCACGAGGTGGATGCCGACCGCACGGGCCATCTGCGCGATCCGGCAGATCGACTCTTCGACGTCGCGGGCCGCCACCATCATCAGGTCGTTCAGCTCGTCGATCACGACGACGACGTAGGGCAGGCGCTCGAAACGGACCGGCGGGGGCTCCGAGAACCCCTCGGCGGAGGCGCCCTGCTCGCCCGCCTCCCCGGCACCCGCCGCCTCCTCGAGCGGGGCGGCATCAGCTCCTTCCTGCGCGGCGGCGCCCCCCGCGGCGGCGCCGGGGGCGGCCCCTCCGAGGGCGAGGCCCGCCCCGGAGACGGCCGCCATCGCCGTCCCTGGCACGGCGCCCGCCCTGGAGCCCAGCGCGAAGCCGGGGTCGAACGGCCCGGCGGAGAAGTCCCCGCGGTCGACCGCGGCGTTGTAGCCGGTGATGTCGCGCATGCCGACCTCGGCGAGCAGGTCGTAGCGGCGCTCCATCTCCGTCACCGCCCACCTGAGGGCGTTCGCGGCGCGCTTGGGGTTGACGACGACCTGGGTCAGCAGGTGCGGCAGTCCGTTGTAGTGCCCGAGCTCGACCCGCTTCGGGTCGACGAGGATCAGGCGGACCTCGTCGGGGGTGGAGCGCATGAGCAGGGAGGTGATGATCGAGTTGATGCAGGAGGACTTGCCGGCGCCCGTCGCGCCCGCGATGAGGAGGTGCGGCATCTCGGCGAGGTTCGCCATCACGGCCCGACCGGCGACGTCCCGCCCGAGCGCGACCTCCAGCGGATGGCCGGCTCGGCGCGCCTCGGGCGAGGCGAGCACATCGCCCAGCGTCACGAGCTGGCGGTCGACGTTGGGCACCTCGACCCCGATCGCCGACCGGCCGGGGATCGGTGCGAGGATGCGGACGTCGGGCGAGGCCATCGCGTACGCGATGTCCCGGGCGAGGCTCGTCACCCGCGCGACCTTGACGCCGGCGCCGAGCTCGAGCTCGAAGCGGGTCACCGTGGGCCCGACGGTGAACCCGACGAGATGGGTCTCGACGCCGTGCGAAGCGAGCGCCCGCTCGAGGACCCGGCCGCGCTCCTCGACGGCGACCCGGTCGAGGCCCCGCTGCTCGCCCCGGCGCAGCAGCCTTGCAGCCGGGAGCTTCCAGGGCCCCGGCGGGCGCACGATGCCGAGGCCGAGCTGCTCGCCCCCGCCCGCCGGCCCGGAGCGCGCCGCGACGCCGGCACCGGGCCGAGCGCCGGCGCCCTCGGCCTCCCCTGCGCCCGCTGTCGAGTGCCCGGGGAGCTGGGCGGCCGAGCCCTCGTCGGCTGCGACGGCGCCGGTCAGCTCCACGACGTCGCCCGCCACCGAGAGGTCCTCGGCACCTGCCCCCTCTCCGGCCGGCTCGGCGTCGCTGTGCCCGGCGCCGGCCACAGGGAGCCTGGCAAGGGCGTCCCCGCCGCCCCGGGTCCCGCCAGGCGCGCTCGTCGAGGCCTTGGCCCGGGCGCCGTCGTAGCTCTCGCCGGTCGGCACTCCCGGGGTGCCGAGCGCCCCGGCAGAAGCGGCTCGCCCCTCCCGGCCGATCGACCATGGCCCGCCGGCCGGCCAGGCCGCGTCCCCGGCACCGACAGCCGTCCCCGGCTCAGCAGGGGCTCGGGGCACGGCGAGGTGCCAGGACACGACTGCGGCCGCCCGAAGCGCACGCCCGATCCCGCCGAGCGCGGCTCGCACGGGCAGCCCCGTCGTCCCGCAGGCGGCGACGAAGGCGACCGCGAGGAGGAGGATCGTCGCCCCGGCCGAACCGACCAGGGCGTGCAGCCCGCCGCCGACTCCGGCTCCGACCGCGCCGCCCGAGCCGCCGAGGCGGCTCGCGGGGGCGTCGAGCCGAGGAAGCCCCGACCACAGGTCGGCCAGCCCGGCCGAGCAGATCGTCGTGAGCGCCAGCGAGCCGACGGCGCCGAGGGCCCCACGGCGGTGACGGCCAGCGATCAGCGAGGCGCCGGCGGCGGCGAGGCCGAGCGGGACGACGTCGAGCCCCCATCCGAAGGCCGCGGCACCGTAGCGGAACACGCCCCGCCCGACGAGGCCGAGCAGGCCGGCGTGGACGGCGAGGCCCGACAGCACGCCGAGCGTCAGGAGCAGCCACCCCCACAGGTCGTCGGGCTGGCGGGCGACGAAGGCGACGAAGCGCTCGCCGGCGCCCCGCTTCGCCGGGGCTCGGCCTCGTGCCGCTCGGCCGGGGCTCGGGTTGCGCGCCGCTCGCCTCGGCGAGGCCGTGGAGGGGCGCCTCCCCGACCCGGAGGTGGCCCGAGCCGCCGCGGGGCGTCGGCCCGCCGGGCGCCTCGTCCTCGAGTGCGCACCTTTCACAACCGCCACAGTGTCAACAACGCTAACACCCGCAACACCCGCCGCAGGGGGAGGACGCGACGAGGGGCGCCCCAGGCGTCCGGGGAGGAGGCGCCGGCGTCCGCTTCATCCGTGGCCCTCGGCGACGATCCCGGCAAGCCGGCGCGCGGCCCGCTCAGCCCGCTCGCGGCGTCCGGGCTCCGGGGCGACCACCTCGGGCGGGAAGGAGGCCTCGACGACCGCCCGGCCCTCGGGCGTGCCTGCGAGCTCGCCCGCCGCCTCCAGCTGGACCATCAGGTTCCCGATCGCCGACGACTCGACGGGTCCGGCGAGCACGGTGCGCCCCGTCGCTGCGGCGAGCGCCTCTCGGAAAAGGCGGTTCGCCGCCCCCCCGCCGACCAGGTGCACCCTGTCCACGCTGCGGCCGGCCAGGGCGCAGGCCTCCTCGAGCGCGGCTGCCGCGGCGAGCGCCATGGAGTCCAGGACCGCCCGGACGAGCTCCGCTTCGCTCGACGGCGGGCGCTCACCGGTCCGCTCGCACTGGGCCCGGATGCGACCTGCCATCGGGCCCGGCCGGGCGAGCTCGGGGTCGCCGGTGTCGATCACCGTCGAGAAGTCCGGGAACTCGGCGGCCTTTTCGAACAGCGCGGGCAGGGACAGGCGCCGGCCCTCTCTCGCCCAGGCCCGCTCGCACTCCTGCAGCATCCAAAAGCCCATGACGTTCTTCAGGAACCGGGTCCGGCGGCCGTGGCCGAGCTCGTTCGAGAAGTTCGCCCGCCAGCTGGCGTCGGTGATCACCGGCGCAGGGAGCTCGAGCCCGACGAGGCACCAGGTCCCGCTCACCACGTACGCAAGGTCCTCCCCTCGGGCCGGAGCGGCGAGCACCGCCGACGCGGTGTCGTGCGAGGCGACGGCGACCACCCGGGTGCCCGCTGCGAGCCCGACCTCCTGCGCCACCTGCTCGAGCAGCGTCCCGTAGGGCTCACCCGGCTCGATGGGCGGGGCGAGGAGCTCTTGGCGCAGCTCGAGCTTCTCGAACAGCTCGTCGACGAAGTGCCCGGAGCGCACGTCCATCAGCTGGGTCGTCGACGCGTTCGTCAGCTCGCATCGGCGTTCGCCGGTCAGGAAGTACGCGAGGAGGTCCGGCACGAGGAGCATCTCGGAGGCGGCGCCGTACGCGGGCGAGTCCCGCTCCGCGAGGAGCTGGCAGATCGTGTTGAGCTCGAGCTCCTGGATCCCGGTGGCCTCGTAGAGCGACCGCAGGCCGACGAGGTCGTCGAGCTCCTGCAGCCGGCCCGAGGTGCGGGCGTCCCGGTAGTGGTAGGGCTCGCCGAGCAGCCGCCCCCTCGAGTCGATGAGCCCGTAGTCGACCGCCCAGCTGTCGACGCCGATGGAGACCGGCCGGCCTCCCGTGCGCCGGGCGAGCGTGGCGAGCCCCTGCAGCATCGCGTCGTAGAGGCCGCCGATGTCCCAGTGCAGCCCGTCAGGGAGCCGCAGCGGGCGGTTCGAGACCCGCGCGAGCTCCTCGATCTCGAGCCTCCCCCCCTCCAGCCTCCCCGCGACCAGCCGGGCGCTCGAGGCGCCGAGGTCGAGGGCGGCGTAGCGGGCGGGACCGCTCACCTCTGCAGGGCCGGTGCCGGACGGCTCATCGCAGGAACGCCGCCGCGACGCCGGAGTCGACGGGGACCAACAGCCCCGTCGTGCGGGAGAGCTCGCCGGTCGCGAGCAGGAAGATCGCGGCGGCCACGTGCTCGGGGAGCACCTCCCGCCTGAGCAGGGTCCGAGAGGCGTAGTACTCGCCGAGCTTCTCCTCCGCAACGCCGTAGAGCGCGGCCCGCTCGGCGCCCCAGCCCCCGGCGAAGATCCCCGATCCCTGGACCACCCCGTCGGGGTTGACGCCGTTCACCCGGATCTGGTGCTCACCCAGCTCCGCCGCGAGCAGGCGCACCTGATGGGCCTGGTCCGCCTTCGCCGCGCCGTAGGCGACGTTGCTCGGCCCGGCGAAGACCGCGTTCTTGCTCACGACGTAGACGATGTCGCCACCCATCTGCTGGTCGATCATGACCCGGGCGGCCTCGCGGGAGACGAGGAAGGAGCCTTCCGCCATCACGGCGTGCTGGCGCCGCCAGTCCTCGACGGTCGTCTCGACCAGGGGCTTGGAGATCGACAGCCCGGCGTTGTTCACGACGAGGTCGACCCCGCCGAAGGCCAGGACCGCCTCGGCCAGTACCTCGGCCACGCGCGCTTCTGAGCTCACGTCGAGCGCGCAGGCGATGGCCGCGTCCCGTCCTCCGATCTCCTTCGCGACCGCATCGGCACGCGGGCCGTCGATGTCGGCGACGACCACGCAGGCGCCCTCCTTGGCGAGCCGGCGCGCCGTGGCGGCGCCGATGCCCGAGCCGCCGCCGGTCACGAGGGCGATCCGAGTCGAGAGCGGCCTCGCCGGCGGCATGCGGCGAAGCTTCTGCTCCTCGAGCTCCCAGTACTCGATGCGGAACTTCTCCGCCTCGGGGATCGGCTCGTAGCTCGACAGCGCCTCTGCGCCCCGCATCACGTTGATGGCATTCAGGTAGAACTCGCCGGCCACCCGAGCCGTCTGCTTGTCCCGGCCAAAGCTGAACATCCCGACGCCCGGCACGAGGACGATCGCCGGGTCGGCCCCGCGCATCGGCGGGGAGCCGGGCGTCGCGTGCCGCTGGTAGTAGGCGCGGTACTCCTCGCGGTAGGCGGCGTGCAGCGCTCTCAGGCGCTCGACCACCTCCTCGAGCGGCGCGCCGGCCGGGACGTCGACGACGAGAGGCCGCACCTTCGTGCGCAGGAAGTGGTCCGGGCACGACGTGCCCTTCGCCGCGAGCTCGGGGTGACGTGCTCGGGCGAGGAAGTCGAGCACGACCTCGCTGTCGTCGAAGTGGCCGAGCTGGCGGACGTCGGTGCTCACGAGGCCGCGGATCACCGGGAACAGCGCCGCCGCTCGCCGGCGCCGGTCCTGCTCGGGGAGGGGCTCGAAGCCGGGGAGCCTCGCCCCGAAGGGGTCGGGACGGCCGTGCTCGTCGATGTAGGCCTGGGCCGTGCGGATGATCTCGAGCGAGCGGGCCTCGCACTCCTCGCTCGTCGCACCCCAGGCCGTGATGCCGTGGCCGCCCAGGATGACGCCGATCGCCTCGGGACGGGCCGCGGCGACCTCGGCGATGTCGAGGCCGAGCTGGAAACCGGGACGGCGCCAGGGCACCCAGGCGACTCGCTCGCCGAAGCAGCGGCGCGTCAGCTCCTCGCCGTCGCGGGCCGTCGCGATGGCGATGCCCGCGTCGGGATGGAGGTGGTCGACGTGCCTCGCGTCGACGAGCGCGTGCATCGCCGTGTCGATCGAGGGCGCGGCGCCGCCGCGGCCGTGCAGGCAGAACTCGAAGGCCGTCACCATCTCGTCCTCGTGCTCCGGACCCCGGTAGACGCCGACGAGCGAGCGGAGCCGGTCGAGACGCAGCACGGCGAGACCGGCCTCGGTGAGCGTGCCGAGGTCGCCGCCGGAGCCCTTCACCCACAGCAGCTCGGTCGGGGCGCCGGTCACCGGGTCGTCGCCCAGGCCCTTCACCGACGTATTGCCGCCCGCGTAGTTCGTGTTCGCGGGGTCGCTGCCGAGCCGATGGGAACGCTCGAGCAGCTCTGCGACCGCGACCGGCGCCCTCCCCACCGCTCAGCCTCCCCAGCCGCTCGACGAGCCGCCGACCCGATCGGCACGGGTGCGCGCCGCGTGCCCCGAGCGCCGGTAGGCCCCGATCGGGTCGGGGTCGAGCCCCATCTCGGTCCTCAGCTCCGCGAGCAGGGGGCGGACATCGGTGTTGAAGGCATCCATCAGCACCTCGTGCGCTCGGAGCACGTCGCCCTCCTCCTGCGCCGCCCGGAGCGCTGGGCGGTCCACGAGCAGCGCCTTTGCGGTCGCCTCCTGGACGTTGAGGACCGATCGGATCTCCGCCGCCACCTTGTCCTCGATGTTGTGGCACTGGTCCAGCATGAAGGCGACGCCCGAGTCCGGCGCGTGCGCGCCCACGGCGACGATCTCGTTCATGATGCGGAACAGCTGGAACGGGTCCGCCGCGCCGACCAGGAGGTCGTCGTCGGCGTAGAAGCGGCTGTTGAAGTGGAAGCCGCCGAGGCGGCCCACCCGCAGCAGGTTCGCGACGATGAACTCGATGTTGGTCCCCGGCGCATGGTGGCCGGTGTCGACGAGCACCTGCGCCCTCTCCCCGAGCGCCTGGCAGTGGAGGAGCGAGGTGCCCCAGTCCGGGACGTCCATGGTGTAGAAGCTCGGCTCGAACAGCTTGTACTCGAGCAGCATCGACACACCCTCGGGCATCGCGTCGTAGGTCTCCCGCAGCGCCGCGGCCAGGCGGTCCTGGCGGCGCGAGATGTCGTCCTGGCCGGGGTAGTTGGTCCCGTCGGCGAACCAGAGGCTGATCGCCGGCGAGCCCGTCTCTGCGGCGATCTCGACGCACTCGAGCAGGTGGTCGATCGCCTTTCTCCTGATCGCCGGATCAGGATTGCACACGCTGCCGAGCCGGTACTCGTCCTCCTGGAACACGTTGGGGTTGATCGCCCCGATCCTCATCCCGAGATCCGCGGCGTGCTTGGCGAGCCTGGCGTAGTCGTCCACCTTGTCCCAGGGGATGTGGAGCGCGACGGAGGGCGCGACGCCAGTCAGCCGGTGGACCACCGCCGCGTCCTCGATCTTCTCGAAGGCGTCACGCGCGGCGCCAGGCTGGCGGAAGACCTTGAAACGCGTCCCCGTGTTTCCGTAGGCCCACGACGGCGTCTCGATCCACTGCCGTCGAAGCTGCTCCTTGATGCCCGTTTCTCTGGACGCCATCTCAACCCTTCCCTGCTCGTTCTCCGCTACGCCGCGGCGGCCGTGAGCCGCTCGGCACTCCTCACGCCGTCAGTCGAGGTGGAAGACCTCCTCCAGCGGGCGCATCTGCCGGTCGGGCGCACCCCCGGCCTCGAAGAAGCCCTCCATCTGCTCCTGCCAGCGCCTGTTCACCTCCAGTAGGTTCATCGATTCGACCGCGCTCGTGAAATCCTCGCACTCGAGGTAGCCGGTCAGCTCGCCGTCCGGCGAGATGAAAAGGGAGTAGTTCCGCCAGCCGGCCTGGCGGAGCGCCTCTTTCATCTCGGGCCACACCTCCCGGTGCCGCTCGACGTACTCCTCGACCCGCCCGGGCTTGACCCGGAGGCGAAAGCAGACCCGCTGCACGAGCGCTCCATTCCCGGCAGGCCCGGGGGCCGGGTGCGGTCCCGGCCCCCGGGCACGGCCGAGGGATCAGAAGTTGAACTTGTTGACGTTCGCCTTGTCGAACACGTAGGGCGGGCCCAGGAGGATCGTGTGGTCCGGCCCGACGGTGTACTTCCCGAGCTTGCCGGCGACGAAGGACTGCCCGGCGGCGTTGGTGATCGCGTGCGACGCGAGCTCGACCGCCGCGTAGGCCGCGAGGTACCCGAGGTCTGCCGGGTTCCACAGCTCGAACTCCGGGACCGTGCCGTTGGCGACGTACTTCTTCATCTCGTCCGGCGTCGCGAGACCCGTCAGCATGATCTTGCCCTTCTCGTGGGCCGCGTCGATGACCGCGGCCGCCGCCGGCAACCCCACCGAGGTCGGGGCGATGATGCCCTTCAGGTCCGGGTAGTGGGAGAGCAGGCCCTGGGTCACCGAGGTGTCGGTGGAGGTCTCGTCCATGCCGTAGACGACGGAGACGAGCTTCATCTTCGGGTACTGCTTGAGCTCCACTTTCATCCACTTGATCCAGGTGTTCTGGTTGGTGTCCGATGGCCCGGCCGAGACGACGGCGATCTCACCCGTGTCGTGGATCTCCTTCGCGAGGATCTGGACCTCGGACTCGCCGATGGCCTGAGCAGAGGCCTGGTTGACGAAGAGCGTCCGGCAGGTCGGGGCGTCGGAGTCGTAGGTCACGACCGTGATCCCGCGCTTCATCGCCGCTTCCAGCGTCGGGCACAGCGCCGTCGGGTCGGTCGCCGAGATGATGAGGGCGTTCGCACCCTTGCTGATGTCGGCCTGGATCACCGGGAGCTGCGCGCTCGGGGTGTCGGTCGTGCCGCTCGTCTCCTGGCCGATCTCGCCGAGCTGCTTCAGGGCGAGCAGCGCCCCGCCGGTCTTCACGCTGTCCGCGGTCGTGAAGTAGGAGTTGCCGAGGTTCTTCGGGATGACGAAGACCTTGAGGCCCTTCTGCAACCCGTGCCGGGTCGCCGCCGTCGAGGTGCCCGCGACCCCGAGCGTGGCGACCGTCGTCGAGGCCGCCAGGCCGAGCGCGAAGAGCGCGTGCTTCCTGAGCTTCAACATGTCTTGGATCCTTTCAATTCCGCTTCCTCAGTGGCCTGTGTCCTCGATGGTCCCCCTTGTACCTCCTTCCCCCCTAGGGAGCGCTGCCCAGCTGCCGGCGGGCGGTCGACCGCCGGAGTCTCGAGAGGACGCCACCGACGTAGGGAACGAGCACGCTGACGAGCAGCAGGCCGCCGGCAACCGTGTCGGTGGCGTCCTCTGGGAAGTTCGTGAGGAGCAACGCGTCCTGGAGCCCTGCGAAGACGAGGACGGCGAGGAACACCCCGACGAGCGAGCCCTTGCCCCCGAAGATCGAGACTCCGCCGAGGAGGACGATGGCGACGACCGAGAGGATGAGGCCCGAGCCGTTGTCGTACTCCGCCGTGTTGAGCCGCAGCGTGTACAGGACGCCGGCGAGCGCGCCGATCAGGCCGGAGACGACGAACAACCCCGTCTTCACCCGCTTCACGCGGATCCCGGCGAACAGCGCAGCCTCCTGGTTCGCCCCGATCGCGAAGATCGACCGCCCGATCGGCGTCGCGTGGAGCACGACGCCGAAGATCACGGCGAGCAGGACGAAGATGACCGCCGAGTAGGAGAGGTCGGTATGGGGAAATGCGTCGACGCCGATGGTGGTGTAGGTCGAGGGGAAGTCGGCGACGATCGTGGAGCCGAGGACGATCTCGGCGATCCCCGCGTACAGCGTCATCGTCCCTATCGTGACGGCCAGGGACGGTAGGCCGAGCCTCGTCACGAGGAGACCGTTCAAGAGCCCGAGGAAACCCCCGAGCACCAGCACCGCGACGATCGCGCCGGGCATCGGCCAGCCGTGCATCCAGAGATAGCCGAGGACGCTGCTCGCCAGCGCGAGCGTCGAGGCGATCGAGAGGTCGATCTCCGCGGCGATCACGATGAGAGCGGTCGGCAGCGTCATGATGGCGACCTCTCCGTTGGACAGGCCGACGCTGAAGATGTTGTAGGAGCCGAGGAACTGCGAGGAGGTGGTGACCCCGAGGACGACCGTCGCGGCGGTCGCGACGAGGAGGCCCACCTCCCACCGGGCAAGCCGCCAAGCGCGCGGTCCGGCTCCCTCATCCCGGCCCCGGCCGCCGGAGGGCGACGCCTCGCCCGTCGATCGAGGGGCGGTCGCCTCGGCCTGCTCGGCGCCGATCTCGAGCTCACGCTGCATGGCGCAGGCTCCTCTTGCGCAGGGCCGACGTCAGGCGCACGGAGATGCCGCGGTCGAGCGCGATCGCGAGCACGATCAGCAGACCGGAGATCGCCTGGTCCCAGAACGAGGAGATCCCGAGCACGTAGAGCGCCTGGTCGATCGTCGCGAGGAGCAGGGCGCCGAAGGCGGCCCCGATCGCGCTGCCGCTGCCGCCGAATATCGCCACGCCGCCGACGACGACGGCCGCGACCACCTGGAGCTCGTAGTTCGTCCCGGCCGTCGAGTCGATCGTCCCGTAGTAGGAAGCCCAGAGAACTCCCGCCACGCCGGCTATGGAGCCGCTCACGACGAAGGCGGTGAACACTCGCCGCCCTGACGGGATCCCTGCGAGCCGAGCTCCCTCCGGGTTCGAGCCGATCGCGTACAGCTCGCGTCCGGAGCGGAAAGAGCGCAGGTAGAAGGCGCCGGCTCCGACGACGCAGGCCACGACGACCGCGAGCACGGGCACTCCGGCGAAGCTCGCGGTGGACATCCCGAGGAACGACGAGGGAAGCGAGTTCGCCACCACCTCCGTGCCGCCCGCGATCACGACGTCGATGCCCCGGATGATGTACAGCGTCGCGAGCGTGACGACGAGGCTCGGCACCTTGGCCACGGCAACGATCAGGCCGTGGAGGATCCCCCAGCCCGCCCCGATCCCGAGCCCCACGAGGAAGGCGACGACGACCGGGATGCCACGGTGCTCCGAGAGCACCTCGGAGGACAGGAAGGCGGACAGGCCGAGCAACGACCCGACCGAGAGGTCGATGTTGCGCGTGACGACGACCATCGTCTCCCCGAGGGCGAGCAACGCGAAGATCGTCGTGTTGAGGAGCACGAACTTGATGTTCTGGTCGTCGAGGAAGCGCGGCTGGATGGCCGTCGTCACCCCGACGAAGATCGCGAGGACCGCGATGATCCCGAACTCTCTTGCCCTGAAGATCAGGTCGACCAGGCGACGCGAGCGGCCGGGCTCCTCCGCGGCCAGCCGGCCGGTCAGGGCGCTGCTCATGGGAGCACCATCCCCGTCTGACCCGTCGCCGCGGCCACGATCGAGCTCTCCGTCGCCTCCGCCTGGCCGTGCTCGGCGACGAGCCGCCCCTCGCGCATCACGAGGATCCGGTCGGCGACCCGCAGCACCTCGGGGAGCTCCGAGGAGATCATGAGGATCGCGACCCCCTCGCGGGCCAGCTCGAGGAGCAGCCGGTGGACCTCGGCCTTCGTCGCGACGTCGATCCCTCGAGTCGGCTCGTCGACGATGAGCAGGCGAGGTCTCCGGCTCAGCCACTTGGCGAGCACGACCTTCTGCTGGTTGCCGCCGGACAGCGTGCCGACCGGGTCGGTCGTCCGGCCGAACTTGATCCTCAGGCGGCTCGCCCAGTCCTGCGCGAACCGGCGCTCCACGACCCTGCGGAGCAGGCCGAAGCGCTGGAGGCGGCCGAGGGACGCGAGCGCGATGTTGTCGCTGATGGACAGCTCCATCACGAGACCCTGCTGGCGGCGGTCCTCTGGCACGAAGCCGACCCCGGCCGCCATCGCCGCCGCCGGAGAACCGGCGCGAAGGGGCGTCCCGTTCAGCACGACCCGGCCGGCGTCGTAGCGGTCGATGCCGAAGATCGCGCGCGCGACCTCGCTGCGCCCGGCTCCCACAAGCCCTGCGAGGGCGACGATCTCTCCGCTCCGCACGCTCAAGGACACGTCGAGGAACACTCCCTCCCGGGTCAGCCGCTCCACCTCGAGCACCGCGGCGCCCGGAGCCTTTCGGTCCGTCTCCTCGCGCGCGACCAGCTCCCTCCCGACCATCGCGCGAACCAGGTCCTCTGAGCTGAGCCCCTCGATGGGCTCGGTCAGGATGTGGCGCCCGTCGCGCATCACGGTCACTCGCTGGCAGATCTCGAACACCTCCTCGAGGCGGTGCGAGATGAACAGCACCGCGCGGCCCGAGCCGCACAGCGTCTCGATGACCCGGAACAGGCGCCGGACCTCGTAGGCGGAGAGCGCCGCGGTCGGCTCGTCCATCACGATGATCTGGGCGTCGAGCGACAGCGCCTTCACGATCTCGACTATCTGCTGGTCCGCGATCGACAGGCCTCGCGCGATGCGCCCGGGATCGAGCCGAACGCCGAGGGGCTCGAGGAGCTCCTCGACCCGCCGGTGCATGGCTCGGGCGTCGATCCGGCGCCCCCGGCGAAGCGGCTGCCGGCCCATGAAGACGTTCTCGGCGACGCTCAGGTCGGGAAAGAGCGTCGGCTCCTGGTAGATCACCGCGATCCCGGCTTCCCGCGCAGCTGCTGGGCCGGCGAGCTCGAGCTCCTCGCCGCGCACCAGCATCCGGCCGCCATCGGGCCGGTGCACGCCGGCGAGGATCTTCACCAGGGTCGACTTCCCCGCGCCGTTCTCACCGACGAGCGCGTGCGTCTCGCCGGCGTAGAGCTCGATCTCCCCGTCCTCGAGCGCCCGTACCGCACCGAAGAACTTCGTGGCGTGCTCGAGGACCAGCAACGCGGCTCGAGGTGCGCCGTCCTTGCAGGATGTTCGGCCCGGCCCCGGCGCGCTCAGGTCGCTGATGGCGTCCAATGACGGTCCCGTGCTCTCCCCCGACGGCACGCGTGCTCGCGACCGCTCCCGCTCGCTCGCCGTGCGCTCCCCGCTTCCCCGCCCGCCGGTCGATGAACCGTTCCAATGCGAGCTCGAAGGTATAGTACGAACGTGCCTGGCAGGTGTCAAGGCGTCTGCTCCCGCCCCCCGCGCCGCGCCGAGACCGGCGTGGCGGGATCGGCCGGTCCGTGCCGGTGAGCGGCGTCCCGGCCGGACCTCCAGCCCCCTCCCCGGCGGCGCGCCGGGTGACCATACGGGACGTGGCCCGCCTCGCCGGGGTCTCGCTCGGCACGGTCTCCAACGTGCTGAACAGCCCGGACCTCGTCGCCCCCGGCACACGCCGGCGCGTGCTCGACGCGATCGCCGCGACGGGCTTCGTCCGCAACACCGCGGCCCACCAGCTGCGCGGCGGCCGCAGCCGGACGATCGGCGTCGTGCTCCTCGACATCGCCAACCCCTTCTTCACCGAGATGGTCCGCGGCGCCGAGCACGTGCTCCGGGAGAAGGACTACGTGCTGATGCTCTGCTCGAGCGACGAGTCGGCCGAGCGCGAGCAGCGCTATTTCCGCGCGCTCGAGGAGCACCGGGTCGACGGGCTGTTGATCACGCCGGTCGACCCTGAGCTCGACGGCGTCGCCAACCTCGTCGCGCACGGCATCCCGACCGTGCTGCTCGACCGGGACGGCGGCGAGCACGGCCTGTGCTCCGCGAGCGTCGACGACGCACGGGGCGCGGAGCTCGCGGCTGAGCACCTCTTCGAGCTCGGCCACTCGGTCATCGCGTTCGTCAACGGGCCCGGCACCATCCGCCAGTGCGTCGACCGCCGGGAGGGCGCGAGGCGGGCGACCCGGCGGGCCCGGCGCCTTCGGGCGTCGAGACTGTTGGAGATCGACGTGGCCGCGTTGACGGTGGAGCAGGGCGAGCGGGCGGCGGAGCGCCTGCTCGCGCTCGCGCCACGTCCGACGGCGGTGATGTGCGCGAACGACCTCCTCGCGCTCGGCGTGCTGCGCGGGCTCACCGCCGCGGGCGTGGCGGTGCCCGAGGACGTCGCCCTCGTCGGCTACGACGACGTCACGTTCGCCTCGATGCTCTCACCCTCGCTCACCTCCGTGCGCCAGCCGAAGTACGAGCTGGGTGCCGCGGCGGCCGAGCTGCTCCTGCAGGAGATCACGAGCCCGGCCCACGAGCATCGAGCGGTGCGCTTCGAGCCGGAGCTCGTCGTGCGCGCCTCGTCCGCGCCGGCGACCGCCCCGCCCCGCACGGCGACCTTTCGCGGCTGAACGCGCCGGCGGCCCGGCCGGCCGCCTGGGGCGAGGGCCGGCGCCCGGCCGGTCCCACGCCCGATCAGGCCTCCATGACGACGGGGACGATCATCGGACGACGGCGGGTCCTCTCGTTGACGAGGCGGCCGACGGCCCGCCGGGTCGCCCGGCGCAGCGTGTCGACGTCGAAGGACCCCGCGCCGACCGCCTCGCCGACCGCCTTGATCACGGCGAGCCTTGCCTCCTCGATCAGCTCCTCGGCCTCGGGAGCGTGCACCCAGCCGCGAGTGATGATCTCCGGCCCGGTGATCACCTCACCGGCATGGCTGTCGACGGCGAGGACCACGACGACGACCCCCTCCTCGGCGAGCACGCGGCGGTCGCGCAGCACCCCGGTCCCGATGTCGCCGACGATCCCGTCGACGTAGAGGTACCCGGCGGGAACCTCGCCGTCGAAGTCGATCCCGTCCCCGGTGAGCAGCACGGCGTCGCCGTCCTCGCACAGCAGCACCTCGTGCTCGTCGACGCCCATCTCGATCGCCAGCCTCGCGTGGCGCAGGAGGTGCCGGTACTCGCCGTGGACCGGGATGAAGGCCCTCGGGCGGGCGACGGCGAGGAGCGTCGCGAGCTCGCCCTGCTTGGCATGGCCGCTCTCGTGGACGTGGGCGATGCCGGAATGGATGACCTCGGCGCCCCGGCGGGAGAGCCCGTCCATCACCTTGGCCACCGCCCATTCGTTGCCGGGGATCGCGTGGGAGCTCAGCACGACGACGTCGCCGTCGGCGACCGTCAGGCGGCGGTTCTCGCCGGCGGCGAGCAGCGTCAAGGCGGACATCGGCTCGCCCTGGGACCCGGTCGAGATCACGCAGACCTCGCCCGGCGAGAGCTCGTCGACCGCCTCGGCCTCGACCAGGGCCTCCTCCGGCACCGAGAGCAGGCCGAGCTCCCGGCCGAGCGAGACGTTGCGGATCATCGAGCGACCGAGCAGCGCGACCCGGCGGTCGTTCGCCACGGCGGCGTCGACGAGCTGCTGGATGCGGTGCAAGTGGCTCGCGAAGCAGGCGACGATGATCCTGCGCCCCGCCCGCTCGCCGAAGATCTGCCGCAGCGTCTCGCCGACCGACCGCTCGGACTCGGTGTGCCCCGGCTCCTCGGCGTTGGTCGAGTCCGACAGCAGGAGCCGCACCCCCTCGCCGTCGGCGATCGCCCCGATCCGGGCGAGGTCCGTGCGCCTGCCGTCAACCGGGGTGAGGTCGAGCTTGAAGTCGCCCGAGTGCAGGATCACGCCCTGGGGGGTGTGCAGGGCGAGGGCGAAGCCGTGGGGCACCGAGTGGGTCACGGGGATGAACTCGACGTCGAACGGCCCGATCTGCCGGCGCTCGCCGTCGCCTACCTCGACGAGCCTCGCCCGGCCGCCGAGGCCGGCGTCGTCGATGCGAGAGCGCGCCAGGCCGAGGCTGAGCGCGGAGCCGTAGACGGGCACGTCGAGGCCGGTGAGCAGGTAGCCGAGCGCGCCCGTGTGGTCCTCGTGGCCGTGGGTCAGCACGACGGCCTCGACCCGCTCGGCGTTCTCGAGGATGTAGGTGAAATCCGGCAGCACGAGGTCGACGCCGGGCATCTCGGGGTCGGGGAACATCACCCCGCAGTCGATGACGAGGATGCGCCCGGAGTGCTCGACGACCGCGCAGTTGCGGCCGATCTCGCCGAGACCGCCGAGAAAGACGACCCGGACGTCCCCGGCTGGCTGTGGGCTCAACGCGCCGCCGCGCCGGCCGCCGCGCGGTCGCGCCGCCAGGCCTCGAGCCGCCCGAGCACCGCCTCGGCGCGCTCCTCCAGCCAAGAGGGGCCGGGCCCCAGCGGAAGCCGGCACTGCCCGGCGGGCAAGCCGAGGACGCGCAGCATCGCCTTCGTCGGCTGCGGGTTGGGCGCCTCGTCGCCGGTCTCGAAGCCGAAGCTCTCGATCAGGGCGGCGTTGACCTCGCGGGCGCCGGCGACGTCGCCGGAGAGGTAGCGGCCGATCATCTCGCCGCACTCTCGCCCGCACCAGTGCGTGGCGACGCCGATCAGGCCGCTCGCGCCGATCGAGAGCAGGGGGAGGGTGAGCGCGTCGTCGCCCGAGTAGCACTCGAAGGTCGCCGGGGCCTCGGCCAGCAGGCGGGCCGTGCCGGCCGGGTCACCGGCCGCGTCCTTCAGCCCGACGACGTTCGGCACCTCGGCGGCGAGGCGCAAAAGCGTCTCCCGGGCGATCCTCCGGCCGGTGCGGACGGGGATGTCGTACAGCACGACGGGGAGGGTCGTCGCGGCCGCGACCGCTCGGAAGTGCGCCTCGATGCCAGATTGCGACGGGCGGCTGTAGTAGGGCGTGACGGCGAGGATTCCGGCGACCCCAGCCTGCTCGGCGCGGCGCACGAGCTCGACCGAGTGCGCCGTGTCGTTCGAGGTGGCGCCGGCGAGGACGGGGACGGGGACGGCCCCGCCGACGGCGCGCCAGAGCTCGACGCGCTCCTCGTCGGTGAGCGCCGAGGCCTCCCCGGTCGATCCGGTGAGGAGCAGACCGTCCGATCCCTCGGCGACAAGATGGCGGGCGAGGCGGACGGCGCCGTCGAGGTCCAAGGCGCCGGCCTCCTCGAACGGCGTCACCATCGCCGTGACCACCCGGCCGAAGCGGGCCGGCGGCGGGTGCTCGCGCATCGACCCGACGCTACCAGCACCAGGGACGCCCGGGCCCGGCGCAGCTGCAGCCCTCGGGGACGCCTCCTGCTCCTGCCTCCAGCGCCGTCAGATCCCGAGCACCGCCTCCAGCCCGACGCTCAGCCCCCGAAGCTCGGGCACCCGCCGGACGGCGGCGAGCACCCCCGGGACGAAAGAGGTCCGGTCGTAGGAGTCCGCCCGGATGGTGAGCGACTGGCCCGGGCCCCCGAAGAGCACCTCCTGGTGCGCGACGAGACCGGGCAGGCGGACGGCGTGGATGCGGACCTCGCCTTCGAAGCTCGCGCCCCGAGCCCCGGGGATGGGCTCCTCGTTGGTCGGCTCGGCGGGCGGCCGGAGCCCCGCGCGACGGCGCGCCCGGGCGACTCGGCGGGCGGTCTCGATGGCGGTGCCCGAGGGGGCGTCGCGCTTTCGATCGTGGTGCAGCTCGACGATCTCGGCTGCGGGGAGGTGCGCGGCCGCGATCTCGGCGAAGCGCATGGACAGCACCGCGGCGATGGAGAAGTTCGGCGCGAGCACGCAAGCAGGGGCACCTTCGGCGCCGAACAGGTCGCCGAGGCGCTCGAGGTCCTCCGCCCCGATCCCCGTGGTCCCCGAGACGGCGCGCACCCCGTGCGCGGCGCACCATTCCAGCACGGCGAGCGCCGCGCCGGCCCGGGTGAAGTCGACGACCACGTCCACGCCGCGGCCCTCGAGCTCCTCCACGGCGGCGAGGACGGTGATGTCGCCGGCGGGGCCGGCGATCCCGGGGACGACTTGCCCGAGCGGCCGGCCGGCCACGGCCGGGTCGACCGCGGCGACGAGGTCGAGGTCCGGCGCTTCGGCGACGGCGAGGCAGACCGTCTGACCCATGCGCCCGGCGGCGCCGGTCACCGCGAGCCTCAGCAGGCGAGCTCCTCCTCGTCGAAGGGACCGACCGCGGCGAGGACGCGGGTCGCCGACAGGACCTCCTGCGCCACCTCGGCGACCTCCTCGACGCTGACCGCCTTGATCCGGCGGGTCACCTCCTCGACGCTCAGCACCTCGTCGTGGAGCAGCAGGCTCGCGCCGATGCGCGACATGCGCGAGCCCGACTCCTCGAGGCCGAGGATGGTGTCGGCGCTGAGGTGGCCCTTCGCGAGCTCGACCTCCTCTGGACGCGCGCCCTGGGCCGCGAGCTCCTCGAACTCCCCGACGACGAGGTCGAGGACCTCCTTGACGCGCTCGGGGGCCGTGCCAACCGAGACCGACAGCGCACCGGTGTCGGCGAAGGCGACCCGGTCGGAGACGACCGAGTAGGCGAGGCCACGCTCCTCGCGGATCTTCTGGAACAGCCGAGAGGAGATCCCGCCCCCGAGGCTGTGGTTGAGGAGGGAGAGGGCGAAGCGCTTCGGCGAGCGCCGTTCCGGGCCACGCATCCCGATGACGAGGTGGGCCTGCTCGGTGTCCCTCGTCGTCACGTCGAGCGGTCTGACCTCCTTCCCCGGGGCGAGGCGCGCCGGCGGGCCGCCCCGGTCGGCGCCGGCGAACCTTCGCTCGAGCAGCTCGGCGATGCGGTCGTGCTCGACGTCGCCGGCCGCCGCGACGACGATGTTCGCCGGACGGTAGTGGTCCTCGAAGAACGACCGGATCTCGGCGATGCCGACGTCGGAGATCACCTCCGGGTCGCCGAGCACGTCGCGCCCCAGCGGATGGGAGGGGAACAGCGCCCCGGCGAAGCGCTCCTGCACGACGTCGGCCGGCTCGTCGAGGTGCATCAGCACCTCCTCGAGGATCACCTGGCGCTCGGCGTCGACCTCCTGGGGCCGGAAGGCCGGGTCGGTCATGATGTCGCAGAGGATGTCGAGGCCGAGACCGAGGTCCTCGGCGAGCGTCCGGATGTAGAAGGTCGTGTACTCCTTCGTCGTGAAGGCGTTCATGTCGCCGCCGACGGCGTCGACGTCCTCGGCGATCGAGCGCGCCGAGCGCTCGGGGGTTCCCTTGAACAGCAGGTGCTCGAGGAAGTGGGAGATTCCGGCCTGGTGCCCGTCCTCGTCGCGCGAGCCCGTGCCGACCCAGAAGCCGGTGCAGGCGCTGCGGACGCCCGGCATCCTCTCCGTGACGAGCCGGATCCCGCATGCCAGCTGGTCGACCCGGATCATCGTGTCGACCGGCCGGCACTAGGCGAGCGGCCCGCGGTCGCGCTCAGCGGCGTGGCCCGCCACGCCGGCGGGGACCGCCGGAGCGCGGCCCGCTCGGCGGGCGGGCGTCGACCGGGCCGAGGCGGCCGAAGTCCCGCTCGATCTCGGCGGCGAACTCGTCCTCGAAGGACACCCGCTTCGGGCCGCCCGCCTTCTCGCCCGCCGAGCCGGCCGGCTCTTCCGCCGAGCGGGCCGGCGAGGTGGGCTCGGGCCTGGCACCCCCGATGCGCTCGCCGTCCTCCCCGACGAGGGAGAGGGAGACCTTGCCCTGAGGGTCGATGTCGTCGACGATCACCCTTACGTTCTGACCGAGGCTGACGACGTCCTCGACGCGCTCGACCCGCTTCCCGCCGCCGAGGCGGCTGATGTGGAGCAGGCCGTCCCGGCCGGGGAGGATGTTGACGAAGGCGCCGAACTTCGTGATGTTCACGACCTTGCCGTCGTAGACGCCGCCGACCTCGGCGACGGGCGGGTCGAGGATGAGCTCGATCCGGCGGCGGGCCTCGTCGACGGCGACGGACTCCTTCGCACCGATGGTGACCCGGCCGACGCCGTCCTCGTCATCGATCGCGATGTCGGCGCCGGTCTCCTGCTGCAGGGTGTTGATCACCTTGCCCTTCGGGCCGATCACCTCGCCGATCTTGTCGACGGGGATCTCGAAGGTGACGATCTTCGGCGCGTGGGGCTTCACCGCCGGTGCCGGCTCGGCGATCGCCTTCGCCATCACCTCGAGCACCGCGAGGCGAGCCTCTCGTGCCTGGCGCAGCGCCTGGGCGAGCACCTCGGCGGGAAGTCCGTCGATCTTCGTGTCGAGCTGGAGGGCGGTGACGAAGTCACGGGTACCCGCCACCTTGAAGTCCATGTCCCCGAAGGCGTCCTCGGCGCCGAGGATGTCGGTGAGCGTCGTGTACTTGCCCTCGGCGTGCACGAGGCCCATGGCGATGCCGGCCACCGGAGCCTTGATCGGGACACCGGCGTCCATGAGCGACAGCGTGGAGGCGCAGACCGAGGCCATCGAGGTCGACCCGTTCGAGGACAGCACCTCGGAGACGAGCCGGAGCGTGTAGGGGAACTCGTCCTCCGGCGGCACGACGGGGAGCAGCGCCCGCTCGGCGAGCAGGCCGTGGCCGATCTCCCTCCGTTTCGGGCCGCGCAGGAAGCCCGTCTCTCCCGTCGAGAACGGCGGGAAGTTGTAGTGGTGCATGTAGCGCTTCGTCTCGTCGACCCCGATCGTGTCCAGCTGCTGGCTCATGCGGGGCATGCCGAGCGTCGCGACGTCGAGCACCTGGGTGTCTCCCCGCTGGAACAGCCCCGAGCCGTGCGCGGTCGGGATCAGGCCGATCTCGGCCGACAGCGGGCGGATGTCGGTCGTCCTGCGCCCGTCGATGCGGACGCCCTCCTCGACGATGCGCCGCCGGACGATCTTCTTGGTGTAGGCACGCACCGCCGCCTTGATCTCCCGGCCGCGCTCGGGGAACTCGGCCTCGAGCGCCTCGAGGACCTCGGCGGTCGCCGCGTCGAGCGCCGCCGAGCGCTCCGCCTTCGTCGTGATCGAGTTCGCCGCCGCGATCGCCTCGCCGCCGACCGCGACGACCCGGTCGTAGACGTCCTCGCCGTAGTCGACATAGAGCTGATAGGGGATCGGGGGCTTGGCCCCGGCGACCGCCACAAGCTCCCGCTGCAGCTGGATCGACTCTCGGATCCACCGCTTGGCCGCCTCGATGCCCTGCGCGATGACCTCCTCGGTCGCCTTGGGCGCGCCCTGCTCGTAGTACTGCCAGGCCCGCTCGGTCCCGCCGGCCTCGACCATCATGATCGCGATCTCGGCGTCGGGCTCCTCGGAGAGCGCTCGACCGGCGACGACGAGCTCGAAGGTCGACGCGTCGCCCTGCTGGTAGGTGCAGTGGGGCAGCCACTCCCCTTCGGTCGACCACGCGACGCGCACCGCGCCGATCGGGCCGTCGAAGGGGATCCCGGAGATCATCAAGGCGGCCGAGGCACCGTTGATCGCGACGACGTCGTGGGGGTTCTCCTGGTCGGCCCCGAGGACGGTGCCGACGATGTGCACCTCGTTGCGGAAGCCCTCCGGGAACGAGGGGCGAAGCGGGCGGTCGATCAGCCGGTCGATGAGGATCGCCTGGTCGCTGGCACGGCCCTCGCGCCGGAAGAACGACCCGGGCACCTTGCCCGCGGCGTACATCCGCTCCTCGACGTCGACCGTCAGGGGGAAGAAGTCCTGCCCCTCGCGGACGGTCCTCGAGGCCGTCGCGGTGACGAGGACCATCGTGTCGCCGATGCGGGCGACGACCGCTCCGTCCGCCTGGAGGGCGAGCTTCCCGGTCTCGAACGAAAGGACGCGGTCGGTCCCCGAGATCGGGGCCGACACCTTCGTGGGATCTGGCATGTAGCTCCTAGGTGCTCGAGGGCACCCGCGCCGGCCAGTTCCCAGTGGTCGAGCACCCGAGCGTGCCGAGGACCCGGCGACTGGCAGCTGACCCCTGCGGGGGCCACGGATATCGCGGGACCTGCCTTTGCGGGCACCCGGCCCGGCAGAACCCTATGTGCTGCCGGGCAGGTGCCCCGCCCGGCCGGTCCCTCGAGCGCCCGCCGGCCGAGACCGGGGGCGAGCTCCTAGCGGCGGATTCCGAGCCTCGCGATCAGCCCGCGGTAGCGCTCCACGTCGTTGGCCCTCACGTAGTCGAGGAACCTCCGCCGACGCCCGATGAGCTTCATCAGCCCCCGGCGGGTGTGGTGGTCGCCCTTGTGGAGACGGAGGTGCTCGGTGAGGTGGTTGATCCGCTCCGTGAGGAGCGCCACCTGGACCTCGGGAGAGCCGGTGTCGGTCTCGTGGAGCCGGTACTCGGCGATCGTCGCCGTCTTGTCGGGCATGCGCGCTGCAGACCTCGGATTGGGCTCGAGCCCCGACCGTTCGAGCGGATGCCCGGACGCCCGGAGGACGGTCCGGCCGCGATGGGTGCGCGACCGGGTCGGCCTGGACCGACCGCACCAGGCTAGCAGGTCGGCCGCCCTCAGGCGTCACGCGGGTCGACCTCGACTCGGACCTTCGCCCCGAGCTTGCCTGCTCCGCCGAGCGCGTCGGCGAGCGCGTCGGCGAGCGCCTCCGGGTCCGGCGCACGCACGAGGTAGCGGCCGCCGGCTGCCCGGGCGACCTCCACGGACCCCTCGAGGGCGGCGGCGAGCTCCGCCGCCTGGGCACCCGACAGCGCCGCGAGCGCGCGCCACGGCGGCAGGTCGAGCGCCTCGCGGCGGGCCAGCTCGGCGGTGGCGAGGATCCCCGGGTCGGCGCGCTCCACCGAGCGAAGGACCTCGTCGCCGGGAAGGCGGGTCTGCACGATCAGCCTCGGCGTCGGGCCGCCGGGGCCTCTGCGAGCGCGGCCGAGCAGCCGGGCGGCCCGTACGATCAGCGCGAGCGCCTGCTCGGCAGCGCGAAAGCGCGGCGCGAGGAGCTCGGCGTCGATGTCGAGGAAGACGACGAGGGACGCGGCCCGAGCCCGGTGGAGCACCGCCTCGGTGCCGACGAGCACCTCGGCCTCGGGCAGGTCTCCCGCGCGCCGGGCGGCACGCCCGCTCACCTCGGCGACCGAGCGCCCCGTCAGGGCGGCGAGCTCCTCGCCGACCCGCTGGACGCCGAGCCCGAGCAGCCGAAGCCGCGTCCCGCCGCAGCGTGGGCAGGTGGGCTCGGCGCCGGCGCCGCAGCGGGCACAGCCGAGCGCGACCCGGCCCGCCTCGTCCTCGCGCTCGGCCAGGGGCGCATGGCAGCGCTCGCAGCGGCGGAGCTCCCCGCAGGCGGCACAGGCGAGCAGCCGGGCGCGGCCTGTCCGGTTGAGCACGCAGACGACCGGCAGGTCCGGCCGAGCCGCCCGGGCCGAGGCGATCGCCGGCGCGAGCCTCGGCGAGTACCGGCCGGCGCGGGGGTCCTCGGCCGAGCGGTCGACGACCTCGACCGGCGGCCATCCCGCCCGCTCGAGCGCCCTCGAGAGCGTGACGAGCCGGCCCCAGCGAAGCTGCTCGAGCGTCGGGCAGGGCGAGACGAGGACGCAGGGCGCTCCGGCACGCGCCGCACGCCTGGCGACGAGCACCGGGGCCGACCAGGTCGGCACCCGGGTCTCGACGTAGGCGTCGTCGTGGGCGTCGAGGACCACGAACACGGCAGCCTCGCCCAGGCTTGCGAGCGCCGCCGCCCTGCTCCCGACGACGACTCGCCCGCCGGCCGCCGCCTCTGCCCACTGCTCGGGGTACCTGGCGACCGGGAGGCCGGCGCGCTCGAGGCGCCCGGAGAGCACCTCGACGTCGTGGCGCTCGGGCACCAGCACGAGGGCGGACCTCCGGCGGTCCCCGCCGACCAGGGCGAGGACGAGCTCGAGCCGGGGGGCGAGGGGCGGCAGGCGCACCACCGCCCGCCCGGCGGAAAGCGCCTGGCGGGCGGCGGCGGCGAGGGCGGGCGCCCAGCCCCGGACGGGTCCCTGACGCGCCTCGGCGTCGGCGCCGGCTCCCGGCGCGCACGGCGGCGGCAGGGCGTGAACCGTGCGGGGCGGCGACGCGGCGCTCAGCAGCGGGCGCAGGCGGCCCGAGTAGCGCCAGGCGCCCCAGCGGGCCAGCTCGACGACGCCGGGCTCCGGGCCGAGTGAGACCACCTCGGCGACGTCTCGCAACGGCACCGCGGAGGGCGCGGCCGCGCCCGTCTCGACGACCCACCCTCGTACCCGACGGCCCTGGAGCGGGACTCGCACGATCGTGCCGACCCGGATCTCTCGGGCGAGACGCTCGGGGACCGAGTAGTCGAAGGCCCTGTCGATCCCGGAGAGGTCGGGCAGGACCCGCACGACGGCGGGTTGCGCCTCGGTCAGAGCCCGAGGGCGGCGCGAAGCTCGTCGACCCTCGGGGTCGACTCCCAGGTGAACTCCTTCTCCTGGCGCCCGAAGTGGCCGTAGGCGGCGGTCTTGCGGTAGATCGGCCGGCGCAGGTCGAGGTCGCGGATGATCGCCGCCGGCCGCAGGTCGAACAGCTCCTGGACCGCCCTGGCGATGCGCTCGGGGTCGACGACCTCCGTCCCGAAGGTCTCCACCATCAGCGACACGGGCCGGGCGACGCCGATGGCGTAGGCGACCTGGATCTCGCAGCGCCGGGCCGCCCCGGAGGCGACGACGTGCTTGGCGACCCAGCGGGCCGCGTAGGCTCCGGAGCGGTCGACCTTCGAGGGGTCCTTCCCCGAGAAGGCGCCGCCGCCGTGCCGTGCCGCGCCGCCGTAGGTGTCGACGATGATCTTGCGGCCGGTCAGCCCGGCGTCAGCCCGGGGGCCCCCGAGCTCGAAGCGGCCAGTCGGGTTCGTGAGGACGCGCATCCCGGTGGCGTCGAGCCCCTCGGGGAGCAGCGGACGGATGACGTGGTCGAGCAGGTCCGGCACGAGCAGGGTGTCGAGGTCGATCCCGGGAAGGTGCTGGGTCGAGACGAGCACCGTCTCGAGCCGCACCGGTCGGGTTCCCTCGTAGCGGATCGACACCTGCGTCTTGCCGTCGGGACCGAGGTAGGGCAGGACGCCGGCCCGGCGCACCTCGGAGAGGCGGTGCGCCAGGCGGTGGGCGAGCCAGATCGGCAGCGGCATCAAGTCCGCTGTCTCGTCGCAGGCGTAGCCGAACATCATCCCCTGGTCCCCCGCTCCCTGCTCGGAGAGCAGGTCGTCGCCGGCACCGCTGCGCGCCTCGTAGGCGTGGGAGACGCCCTGGTCGATGTCCGGCGACTGCTCCCCGATCGAGACGATGACGCCGCAGGTGTTGCCGTCGAAGCCGAACGACTCTCGGTCGTAGCCGATGTCGCAGATCGTGGAGCGCACGAGGCGGGGGATGTCGACGTAGGCGGAGGTCGTGATCTCCCCCGCGACGCAGACGAGGCCGGTCGTGAGCAGCGTCTCGCAGGCGACCCGGCCCTCGGCGTCGACCTCGAGGATGGCGTCGAGCACCGCGTCGGAGATCTGGTCGGCCATCTTGTCCGGGTGGCCCTCGGTGACCGACTCCGAGGAGAAGGTGTAGCTCGTCACGGGGCAGCTCCCTCGTCTCGTGCGGGCGGGCGGTTGCGACGGAGCCGCGCCACGGCGTCAAGCACAACTCCGGCAATCGTAGGCTTCGGCGCCGTCGGCACCTCGACGGTCTCGCCCCCTCGGTACAGCAGGGTCACCGCGTTGGTCTCATGGCCGAAGCCGGCTCCCGGACGGGTGACGTCGTTCACCACGAGGAGGTCCGCCCCCTTGGCCTCGAGCTTGCGGCGGGCTCGCTCGAGCACGTCTCGGGTCTCGGCGGCGAAGCCGACGATCACCTGGCCCTCCGGCGCCTCGCCGGCCAGGCGCCGGCGGCCGAGCTCGGCGAGGACGTCCTCGGTCGGCTCGAGGACGAGCTCGGGCAGGCCGTCGGCCTTGGCGAGCTTCTCGGCGGAGGGCCTGGCCGGGCGGAAGTCCGCGACGGCGGCCGCCATGACGACGACGTCGGCCGATCCCGAGCGCCCGAGCACCTCGGCGGCGAGCTCGGACGCCGTCTCGACGCGCACGACCTCTGCGACTCGGGGCGCCGGCAGCTCCGAGGCGGTCACGAGCACGACCCGGGCGCCCCGCTCGGCGGCCACCTCGGCGAGCGCATGGCCCTGGCGGCCCGAGGAACGGTTGGCGATGAAGCGGACCGGGTCGATCGGCTCTCGGGTCCCCCCGGCCGTGACGAGCACCTCGAGCCCGGCGAGCTCGCCTCCCAGCCCTCGGGCGGCGCGGGCGGCGGCCAGGGCTCCCGCCGCCGCGTCGAGGATCCGCTCGGGCGCAGCCAGCCGCCCCGGGCCCTCGTCGCCGCCGGCGAGACGGCCGGAGTCCGGCTCGACGACGACGACGCCTCGCGAGCGGAGCAGCGCCACGGCGTCCTGCACAGCGGGGTGCTCCCACATCTCGGCGTGCATCGCCGGACAGATGACGACCGGGGCTCGAGTCGCGAGCAACGTCGCCCCGAGCAGGTCGGCGGCGATGCCGGCGGCGTACTCGCCGATCAGGCGCGCGGTCGCCGGCGCCACGACGACGAGGTCGGCCCACCTCCCGAGCCGGGTGTGGGGGATCGGCGCAGCCCCGCCGAACAGCTCGGTCTCCGCGGGGTGCGAGCCGAGCGCCGAGAAGGTCGCGGCCCCGACGAAGCGAGTCGCCGTCCCGGTGAGCACCGGCGTGACCTCGCACCCGGCGTCGACGAGCCGGCGAAGCAGCTCGACGGCCTTGTAGGCGGCGATCCCGCCGGAGACGCCGAGGACGACGCGGGCTCCGGCGAGCGGCACGCCCGCAGGTTCCTACTGCTCGGTCTCGTCGGCGTCGACGCGCTGGGCGCCGTCGACGGTCCCCACGGCGTCGACGGCACCGGAGGGGCTCATCACGGGCGCCTCCTCCCCGCCGCCCTCGGCTGCGGCGCCCTCGGGAGCCTCGCCCTCGGCCGCCTGCCGGCCCGGCCGGACCTTGCCCGCGGCGATCTCCTCGAACGCGATCGAGAGCGGCTTACGCGCCACCGAGGCGACCTGTGGGGGCACGATCGCGCCGAGCCCCTCGCCGAGCTGGTTGAAGTAGGAGTTGATCTGCCGGGCGCGCTTCGAGCCGAGGATCACCAGGGTGAACTTCGAGTCGACCTTGTCGAGCAGCTCCTCGATCGGCGGGTCGATCATCGTGCTGCGCGGCTCTGCCATGCCAGCTCCTTTGGCCACGTACGGGCGCGATCAGGCGCTCGCCTGGCGGCGAGCCCGATCGACTATAGCGACGAGCTCGGCGGCGCTCTTGTCGACGTCCTCGTTGACGACCACCGCCCGGGCGATCCGCCGGGCTCGCTCGACCTCGAGCTCGCCGAGGGCGATCCTCCGCTCCACCTGCTCGGGGGGGTCGCCCCGGCCTTCCAGGCGCCGCCGCTGCTCGGCGCGGGAGGGGGGGACGAGCAGGACGACGACCACGTCCTCGCACCGCTCGAGCACCTGCTCGGCTCCCTGGACGTCGATCTCGAGCACGATGTCCCGCCCTGGCGGCGCCTCCGGGTACGGCGTGCCGTAGTGCTCCCCGAGCACGGTCGCCCACTCGAGGAAGCCGCCGGCGGCGACTCGCTCGAGGAAGGTGGCGGTGTCGACGAAGGTGTAGGCGTCCTCGTCCTCGCCGACACGGCGCGCCCGGGTCGTCCAGGACCGGGAGAGCCAAAAGCGCGGGTCGGTCTCGACCAGCCGCCGGACCACCGTCCCCTTCCCGGCACCGCCGGGACCGGCGACGACGAGGATCAGGGCCGCTGGACCGCTTCGAGGAGCGAGTCGCGCTGCTTGGCGCCGAGGCCCTGCAGCCGCCGGGTCTCGCTGATGCCGACCTGCTCCATCAGGCGACGGGCCTTGACCTTGCCGGTCCCGGGGAGCGACTCGAGGACGGCGAGCACCTTCATCTTCCCGACGATCTCGTCGGAGTCGGCCTTGCCGAGCAGCGAGGCCAGCGTGACCCGGCCCGCCTTGAGGTGATCCTTGATCTCCGCGCGCTCCTTGCGGGCCTTCGCGGCCTTGTCGAGCGCAGCCTTGCGCTGTTCTGGTGTGAGGCTGGGAGGTTGGGGCATGACCAGGTACGATAGCGCGGCAGGTCGAGTGGCACCACGCTCCGGGGAGGTTTCACCTGCATGGCCGATCGCTTGTCCGTCCCGCCCGACGACGTCGTCCTCTCGGTGGAGAACCTGCGCACCGAGTTCCACCTGCGCCGGGGCAGCGTGGGGGCGGTCGACGGTGTCAGCTTCGCCGTGCGGGCCGGCGAGTGCGTCGGGCTCGTCGGCGAGTCCGGCTGCGGCAAGTCGACCGTGGGCCTGTCGATCATGAAGCTGCTCCCGGCCAACGGGCACGTCACCGGCGGCAGCGTGAGGATCCTCGGCCGCGACGTCGTCCCCCTCTCCGACAAGGAGATGCAGAAGCTGCGGGGCAACGAGGTCAGCATGATCTTCCAGGATCCGATGACCTCGCTGAACCCGACCTGGACGATCGGCCGCCAGATCGCCGAGCCCGTGATGCTGCACCGGGGCCAGACGGCCAAGCGGGCGCGAGAGCGGGCGCTCGAGGTCCTCACGCTCGTCGGGATGCCGAGGCCGGCCGAGCGGCTCGACTACTACCCCCACCAGCTCTCCGGGGGCCTGCGCCAGCGCGTCATGATCGCGATGGCGCTGGCCTGCGAACCGAAGCTCCTGATCGCCGACGAGCCGACGACGGCGCTCGACGTGACGATCCAGGCGCAGATCCTCGACCTGATCGACGACCTTCGCGAGCGGTTGTCGATGGCCGTGATACTCGTCACCCACGACATGGGGGTGATCGCGGCGCGCGCGAGCCAGGTGATGGTGATGTACGCGGGGAAGATCGTCGAGGCGGCTCCCACCGAGGAGCTGTTCGACTCGATGCGCCACCCCTACTCCGAGGCGCTGTTCGACTCCATCCCGAGGCTCGACCAGGACCGCACCCAGCCGCTGTTCTCGATCCCGGGCCAGCCGCCGGACCTCTCGAGCCCCCCGAAGGGATGCCGTTTCGAGCCTCGCTGCCGCTACGCGACCGAGGTGTGCCGGCTCGAGGAGCCGCCGCTCGAGTCCCTCACGCCCTCCGGTCTCGCGGTCGCGAGCGCGGCCGGAGCCGAGGTGGCGACCCTGCACCGCTTCGCGTGCTTCCACCCGGTCGGCACCGCGCCCACCGCTCCTGCTGCGGCCGGCGAGCCGGGGCGCACCACCACGCCTGCATGGGTGAGCACCCCGGCTGCCGCCTCGGCCGACGAGGGGTCGGGCACCACGCCGCTCGTGACACTCGAGGAGGTCGTGAAGGAGTACCCGGTCGCGACGGGGGTGTTCTCGGTCGGCAAGCACGGCGCCGTGCACGCGGTCTCGGGTGTGTCCTTCTCCGTCGCCGAGGGGGAGACCTTCGGCCTCGTCGGCGAGTCCGGCTGCGGGAAGACGACCATCGGGCGCCTGGTCGTCGCGCTGGAGCGACCGACGAGGGGCGCCATCCACTTCCAGGGCGACGACCTCGCCCGGCTGGGGGGCGCCCGGCTGCGCAACCGGCGGCGGGACCTGCAGCTCATGTTCCAGGACCCCTATGCCTCGCTCGACCCGCGCATGCGCGTCGGCAGCATCATCGCCGAGCCACTCGTCGTCCAGCGCATGGGCAGCCGCTCGGAGCGACGCCGGCGCGTCGAGAGCCTGCTCGACGAGGTGGGCCTCCCCCGGCACGCGGCCGAGCTCTACCCCCACGAGTTCTCCGGCGGCCAGCGCCAGCGGATCGGCCTCGCGCGGGCCCTCGCGCTTCATCCTCGCCTCATCGTCGCCGACGAGCCCGTCTCCGCCCTCGACGTCTCGATCCAGGCGCAGATCCTCAACCTGATGCGCAGCCTGCAGCAGGAGCACGGGCTGGCCTACATCGTCATCTCCCACGACCTCGCCGTCGTGCGTTACCTGGCGACGCGCATCGGGGTCATGTACCTCGGCAAGCTCGTCGAGATCGGCCCGGCCGACGAGGTCTACCGGCGCGCCGCCCACCCCTACACCCAGGGCCTCATCGATACGATCCCGGTCCCCGACCCCAAGGTGGCCCACGGCCGGCGCGGCCAGCTGGTGCGGGGAGAGCTGCCCTCGGCCATCGACCCGCCGAGCGGCTGCCGCTTCCGCACCCGCTGCGTGCTCGCCCAGGCGATCTGCGCCGAGGAGGAGCCTCGCCTTCGCTCCTTCGGCCCCGGCCACGCCGCCGCCTGTCACTTCCCGCTCCAGACGCCGGAGCCCGACGACTCCCTCGCGGGGGCGACCGCCTCGAACTGAAGCTCAGGGCAGGCGGAGCCGCCGGCTCAGCGCCGCTGGAGGCGCACCTCCAAGGCGTCTCGCAAGGCGTCGCCGATGAAGTTGAGGGAGATCACGGTCAGCACGATCAAGATCGCCGGCGGGTAGATCAGCCACCAGTAGCCGCCGGCCACGTAGGAGATGCCGTTCGACAGCATCGAGCCCCAGTCGGTGCGCGGCGCGGGCACGCCGAGGCCGAGGTAGCCAAGCGCGGCGAGGAACAGGATCGCGTCGGCGACCTGGAAGGTGGCGTTCACGACGATCGTCCCGACGGCGTTCGGCACGATGTGGCGCAGCACGACGCGGGAGTTCTTCCCGCCCATCACGCGCACCGCCTGGACGTACTCCCGCACGCGAAGCGTCAGCGTCTCGCCGCGCACGAGCCGCGCCGGGACGAGCCAGGCGGTGAAGCCGAGGACGAGGATGAGCAGCCCGACCGAGGCATGGAAGATCACCGTCAGCGTGATGAGCAGGAAGATCGTCGGGAAGGAGAGGAAGATGTCGACGAGGCGCATCATCACCGCGTCGACGACGCCGCCGAAGAAGCCGGAGATCGCGCCCCACAGGACGCCGACGAGCGTCGCCACCGCCGCCGCCGCGTAGCCGATCTCGAGCGACGTCTGGCCACCGTACATGAGGCGGCCGAGGACGTCGAAGCCGCTCTCGTCGGTCCCGAGTGGATGGGCGGCGCTCGGCGGCAGCGTCGGGGTCGAGTTGAGGAGGGCGTTCTGGGCGTTCGTCTGGTTCGTGTGGTAGAAGACGGGCCCGAGCACGCAGAACAGGATGATCAGCAGCAGCAGCACCGCTCCGACGACTGCGAGCTTGTTCTCGACGAAGACCCGGGCGACCTGACGGATGAAGCCCCCGTGGCCGGCGACCTCGCCCGCATCGGGCCCCTCGAGGGTGACGAGGCCCCCGGTGTCCTCGCGGATGAGCGCGAGGTCCTCGCTCGAGTACTCGCCGGGGTCCATCGCAGCCATGGCTGGCCTACTTTCTCGTCAGCGCTTGCCGTAGCGGATGCGCGGGTCCACGACGGCGTAGAGGACGTCGGCGACGAAGTTGCCGACGATCGTCGCGATCGCCGCGACGAAGGTCGTCCCGAGCAGCAGGGGGATGTCCAGGTTCAACGCGGCGTTGTAGGCGAGGAGGCCCATGCCGGGGTAGTTGAACACCGTCTCGGTGATGACCGCGCCACCGACGATGCCGGGGATCGACAGGCCGAGGAGCGTGACGATCGGGATGAGGGCGTTGCGCAGGGCGTGGCGGTACAGGACAGACCGGCTGCTCACGCCCTTCGCCTTCGCGGTGCGGATGTAGTCCTGGGTGAGCACGTCCATCATCGACGAGCGCATGTAGCGGCTGAAGGAGGCGATCGTGATCGCCGAGAGCGTGAGCACCGGGAGCACGAGGGCACGCGGGTCGGCGAGGATGCCGCCGACCGTGGTCGCGCTCGGCGCCGCGATCGGGAACCACTTCAGGTCGACGGCGAAGTAGAGGATGAGCAGCAGCCCGATGAGGAACGACGGCATCGCGTAGAGCAGGAAGGAGATGCCGGTGAAGAGGTAGTCCTCGGGCTTGTAGCGCCGGACCGTCTGGAAGATGCCTAGCGGCACGGCGACGATCAGGGCGAAGACGGTCGAGATCCCGACCAGCACGAGCGTCTTCGGTAGCCGGCCGGCGATCAGGGTCGAGACCGGCTGGTTGTTCTTGTAGGAGTAGCCGAGGTTGAAGTGGAGTACCAGCCCCTTCACGAAGTGCCAGAGCTGGTCGAGGACCGGCAGGTCGTAGCCGTTGAGCCTGTTGAACGACGCGATCTGGCCGGGCGTCGCCCGGGCGCCGAGGGCACCGCGCGCCGCTCCCCCGGGGATGACCCGGGACAGCACGAAGATGAACAGGGTGACGCCGGCCAGGACGATGATCCCCTGGAGCAGCCGTCGGATGAAGTAGTAGAGCACCTGTCCCGCCCTCTCGTGGACGACAGGCTAGGCCCTCGGGCGCCGCCTCGGGCGGACCCCGGGCCGGCCGGTCCCCGGGCCCGCCGGCATGGCGGCGGAGCCGGGGACCGGGCCGCCGGCCGGTGGCGGCCGACGGCGGCGGCGGCCGGAGGCCCTAGCCCTTGATGTGCCAGGTCTCGGGGAGGATGGAGTCGAGCGGGTTCGGGACGTAGCCCGTGACCTTCTTCGACACCTCACCGACGCCGATCGTGTTGACCTGCCACAGGTAGGGGAGCTGG
>JAJYNS010000007.1 GCA_021786195.1 Actinomycetes bacterium
TGGCCGCGGGGGCGGCGCACGACGTGCCCGGCGCGGGCGGCGGTCCGCCGGCGGGCCGAGCGGAGCCACCGGCCGATGCCGCTGCGGCGGAGCCCCCCGCGCCGACCAGCAGGCCGATCATGGCGACGGCGGCCGACGCGCAGGACCGGCGCAGCCGAAGCCGGGCGTGGTGCCGAGGAGCCTTCATCGATGCCCCCCCTTTCCTCGGAGGTTCGAATTCGGTGAGTTCGGTGTGCTCGGTGTCCCGCACGGCGACATCGCCGGCGAGGAGGCGAAGGCTACCGCCAGGCATCCCCCATGGCGCCGCGGTCGAGGCGCTCGGCCAAAAACTGGCTGCCGGAGAACGGGCTGCCGGACGGGCTGCCGGCGAAACGGGCTCCCGGCGACGCTCGCCGGTACTGTCGCGGCATACCCAAGTCGTCTCGAGCCCTGCAGCGTGCCGGTCACACCAAGCGCGGCATCCTCGCCACTGCCGGTCTCGCGCTCTCGGCCCTTGGGCTGGTGGCGAGCGCCGCTTCGGCCGGAGCCTCGGCGCCGGCCCAGGTGACCCAGCCGGTCCGGGCGCCCTCGCTCCTGCTCTCGACGCGGCAGCTGGACATGGCCGCCTCCGGCGGGGTCGTCGAGGTGCGCTTCGAGGTCGACTACGGGACGACCTGCGCGCTCAGCGCCCAGCCGGAGGTGCCGGGCTGGGCGAGGAGCTTCCCTTGCCGGCACGCGTCGGTGCTCCGGGAGGCCTTGATCCCCGCCAACCCGTCGCCGAGCCCGCGCCGCTACGTGCTGTGGGTGTCGGTCTCGAACCCGACCGCGACCCTGGAGCGGGGCGAGGTGGTCGAACAGGCGGGCGCCGAAGCCTCGGCGGCGGTCGGCAACGACGTCTCCTACCCCCAGTGCGGCGGCAGCCTCCCGCCCCACCCGGCCTTCGGCGTCGTCGGCGTGAACGGCGGCCTCGCAAACGACCTCAACCCCTGCTTCGGCCCCTCTCCCTCCTACAAGAGCTACGGCCAGAGCGAGCTGTACTGGGCGGTCGCGTCCTCGGTCGGCGGCACCGACCAGCCGAAGGCCTCGCTCTACGTCAACACCGGCGACCCCGGGGACGTCTACGACGGTACGCTGATCGCGGACTGGCCGAGCTCCGGAAGCACCCCCTACGGGCCCTGCTCGACGACCACCTTGGTGCTGGGCGGCGGCGCCCATGCCGTCGGTCAGGACTCGGCCGCCTGCGCCTGGCAGTACGGCTACGAGAAGGCGACCTCGGACGCAACCTGGCTCTCGGAGGCCGCGAAGGCGATCGACGGCCAGTCCCCTCCGCTCACGGTCTCGGCGTCGGCCGGGAGCTACCCCTGGTGGCTCGACGTCGAGACCGCCAACACCTGGCAGTCCGACACGACGATGAACGTCGCCGACCTGCAGGGCATGGTCGCGGGGCTCGAGGCGGCCGGGGCGACGACGATCGGGGTGTACTCGACCGCCTCCCAGTGGGACGCCATCACCGGCGGGACCGGCCCTTCCTCGGGATCGCTCCATGAGATCCCGGTCTGGATCGCCGGGGCGCGCGACCTCGCCGGCGCGCAGGCGAACTGCGCCCGGCCCTCCTTCACCGGGGGCCCGGTCGAGCTGGCGGAGTGGCTCGGCTACCCCGTCGACGGCGACTACGCATGCTGAGGACCCTCACCTCCGCACCGGACCCGACCCTCCACCCGGACACCGGCGCCACCAAGCGACGCCGTCCGCGCGCGTCATGTGGCAATGGTCGCTTCACATATGGGACGCGTGCAGCCTATAGTTGATCTTTCCCACTGTCGCAACGAGGGTCGGCACCAGAGAAGCGGGGAGGTGCCATGGGGGAAGCACCGACTGGTCCTGCCCACGGGCAGGAGCGCGGAGCTGGCCGAGCCGGTGCGAAGAGCCGCTCGGTCCACGTCCGCTCGGGCGTGGCAGCCGCGACAGCGGCGCTCCTCGTGTCGCTCGCCGGGGCGGCAGCCGCTGCGACGCCGAGCCCACGCAATCTGTCAGCAAGCCAGGCGCCGTCGGGCGCCTTGCCGGCCTCGCCTCCGGTCCAGCACGCCTGCGGCGTGCCCGCCGCCCGCGAGGCCCAATGCGGCGCGATCGAGCTCCTCGAGCCGGCCATCTACTGGCACCCCGGGCCGGCAGCTCACGGGCCGGGCGGGGGCGGGGGTAGCACGGTCCCGCAGCCGCCGGGCTCGGGCTACTACCCGGCGGACCTGCAAAGCGCCTACGACCTCGAGCGCGCAGCGGCGTCCTTCGGCCCCGGCCCGAACGCGCCGACCGTGGCGGTCGTCGACGCCTACGACGACCCGAACGCCGCGTCCGACCTCGCCGCCTACCGGTCAAGCCTGAGCGGGGCGGCCGACCCCGCCACGGGCCTCGCCGACGGGACGATCCCGCCCCTTTGCGGCTCGGGGACGACGAGCGGGTGCGTGACCTTCACGAAGGTGAACCAGAGCGGCGGGACGAGCTACCCCCGCGGCAACACCGGATGGGCAGAGGAGATCTCGCTCGACCTCGACATGATCTCGGCGATCTGCCCCAGCTGCAACATCGTCCTCGTGGAGGCCTCCTCGTCGAGCATGTCGAACCTCGCCGCGGCCGTCGCCTACGCGAAGACCCTCCACCCTGCCGCCGTCACCAACAGCTACGGCGGCGGTGAGTTCAGCTCCGAGACCTCCTACGACGGCACCTACTCCGCGACCTCGGCCACGGCGATCACCGCGGCGAGCGGCGACGGCGGCTACGGGGTGGAATACCCGGCCGCCTCGCCCGGGGTGACGGCGGTCGGGGGGACCTCGCTGACCTACTCGGGCACGGGCACGAGCCTGGCCTGGAACCCTCAGGTGGTCTGGTCGGGCTCGGGCAGCGGCTGCTCCTCCTACGAGCCGATCCCGAGCTGGCAGGACGACCAGGGCGTCTACAGCCTCTCGGCGGACTGCGCCGGGCGCGAGGTCGCGGACGTCTCGGCGGTCGCCGACCCCTCGACCGGCGTCGCGGTCTACGACACCTACAAGGAGCCCGGCTGGCTGGTGTTCGGCGGGACGAGCGTGTCCACCCAGATCGTCGGCGCGACCTACGCCCTCGCGGCAGGCTCGGGCAGCGTCGAGGCGCTGCCGAGCGCGCTCTACCCCGACACCGGCGGCGGGAGCGGTCCGACACCCGGGCTCGCCCCCGTGGCCTCCGGCTCCAACGGGAGCTGCGGCGACTACCTCTGCGACGCCGCCGACTCCCTCACGAGCGGCTACAACGGCCCGGCGGGGCTCGGCACCCCCGAGGGGATCGCCGCCTTCTCCTCGAAGACGGCCACGACCGGCGCCCTGAGCTTCAGCGCGACCGACGAGAGCCTCGTCGCCGGGACGGTGTCGGGGCCGATCTCGGTGGACCTCTCCAGCGCGACGAACTCGGCGGTCTCGGTCACCCTCACGACGAGCTCGTCCGGCGGTGGCTTCTCGACCTCGTCCGACGGGCCGTTCGCCGCGTCGCTGAGCATCTCGGTCCCGGCAGGGGCCCAGACCAGCTCCTTCTACTACGAGGACACCAAGGCCGGGACCTCCACGGTGGCCGCCTCGGCGACCGGCTGGTCGAGCGGGTCGATGACGGTGACCGTGTCCCCCGCCGCGCTCGCCACGATCACGGTCTCGCCCTCCACCGCCACGGTCGCGGAGGGCGGCACCCAGGGCTTCAGCGCCACCGGCTACGACGCCTACGGCAACGTGGTGAGCATCGACCCGTCCTGGTCCACCGACGTGAGCGGCTCGAGCGTGAGCCCGACGAGCGGCGCCTCGACGACCTTCACCGCGGGCACGAGCACGGGGAGCGGCTCGGTCTCGGCGACGGTCTCCGGCGGGACGAGCTCGATCAGCGGCTCCGCCTCGGTCACGATCACCTCGCTCGCGACCATGACCGTGCGCGTCGGGGCGGGCAGCACCACGAAGAAGGGACCCAACTTCCACGTGCCGCTCACGGTCACCGCGACCGACGCGACCTCGGGCGCTCCGCTCGGGGGCGCGGCCGTGTCGCTCGACGTCTTCGCCGGCACGACCTGCTCGGGCACGCCGGCGTCGAGCGCCACGGCGACCACGGGGTCGAGCGGGCAGGCGAGCTTCACCTTCAGCACCCGCCAGTCCGGCGAGTGGTGCGCGCTGGCCACGGTCGACGACACCGGCTACCTGCAGGGGAGCGGCGAGACGACCTTCACGACCTAGCGGGGGTCCGCCCCTGCCGGACGGCCCTTACCCGCCGGGGAGCTGGCGCCAGCGCACGCTCGACCAGAGCGGGGCGATCAGCTTCGTCGCCGCGCTCGCGCTGAGGTCCCCGGGGATGAAGGCGTCCGCCTCGACGAGGAGCTGGAGATCGCCGACCGGCACGAGCGCGGCGTAGTCGAGGTCGGAGTAGGGCACGGCCGGCCCGTTCTCGGGGGTGAGGGTGAAGCAGATGACGATCGCCTCGCCGCTCGGCCCGTTCGGCACGCTGGCCTGCTGGGGCTGCTCGCAGACCCGGGCGTCCGGCGAGTGCTGCTGGCGGTTGGCGAGCTCGCTCTGGAACACCGCCGCGAGCGTCGTCGAGCCGGACTGCTGCTGGGTCCAGAACTGCAGGTAGAGGCCGTCGGGGCCGTCCAGGAACAGGCTGGTCGACGTCGAGGTCGGATCCACGGTCCACCCGGCCGGCACCCGGACCGAGGCGACGCTGTTGGACGCGCTCTCGCCGCCGCCCGAGCCGCCGCCGTTGCCGCCTCCGCCGACCGGGATCGTGGTCGTCGTGGTGGTGGAGGTGGTGGTCGTCGTCGGTGTCGTGGTCGTGCTCGTCGGCGGTGAAGGCGGGAGCGTGGTGGTCGTCGGAGCCGGCGGCAGCGTCGTCGAGGTCGAAGGCACCGGAGGGATCGGGATCGGCTCGGGGTGCTTCAGGATCTTCGGGACGACGAGCCCCGCGACGACGGCGACGGCGAGAGATCCCGTCACGGTCATCGCCACGCCGCCGGCTCCCAGGCGGCGCGGCGCGCCCTTCTGGCTCGCGGATCCGGGCCGCTCTGGCGGAGAGGCCGGAGGCGGGCTCGGCGACGACGCGCTGCCGGCCCCTTGGTCGAGCGGCTGGCCGCAGCTCTCGCAGAACCTCGCCCCCTCGGCTGCGGCCGCGCCGCATCGGGGGCAGGAGCTAGGCATCTGCGCCTCCCGCCGGGGCCCCGCCGCCGATCGTCTCCGCCGCTCCCCCCTCGCCGGCCAGGAGCGCCGCCGCCTCGGGACGCCGAGGACCGGCGGTCACGGCGCCCCCGCAGCGGGGGCAGAAGGCCGCAGCGCCGACGCTCTGCCGGCAGTGCGGGCAGACGACCGCGGAGAAGCCGACGTCCACGGCCTCGTCGAGGAGCGCGACGTGGACGAGCTCGCGCAGGTAGACGAGCGCGACACCGACCACCACGAGCTGGTAGCCGGCGACGATCGCCGGGTCGACGCCGTGGTCGGCGAGCAGCTGGCCGACCGCGGAGTAGGCGACGTGGACGCCGAAGGCGACGGGCACGCCGGCGGCGTAGACGCTCCTCGAACGACCGCGCCGGTTCCACAGCGAGGCCGTGACCGCGCCGGTGCAGCTCGCCTGCATCAGGGGCGTGAGCACGGTGATCCCGATCACGGGGAACAGCCAGCTCGCCGAGGCGCTGTGGACCGGCTCCGTCCCGAGCACCCTCGAGAACTGCACGATCGTCTCGGCGGCGGCGAAGCCGAGGCCGGCCGAGACCCCGAAGGTCAACCCGTCGATCGTCTCGGCGAAGCCGCCTCCGATGCGCAGCACGAAGGCAGGGAGGGGCTTGAGCACCTCCTGCACGACGGGGAGCAGGATCGCCGAGGCGGCGAGGTAGCCGGCGGTCGGCGAGAGGTGGAGCGGGGAGGCCTCGTGGAGCAGGGAATCGGCGACGACGCTGACGAGCACGCCGATCACGGCCCCGGCGGCCATCGTCAGGCCGACGACCTTGGCTGGCTCGTCCCGGTAGACCTGGGCCTCGTAGAGGTAGACGAGGTAGAGCGAGGGCACGAGGACGGCGGCGGCGAGGATGGCGGCGACGATCAGGCCTCCGGCGACGAGGAGGACGACGACAGCCAGCCCGCCGGCGAGGCCCCAGCGGAACTCGTGGACACGGTGGCGAGGGAGGTGGGGGAACAGGGTCGTCACCACGCTCGGATGGGCCACGTGCTCGGTCGGGTCTGCCGCGTAGTGGTGCCGGCGCCTTCGAGGGTCGGCGACCGAGCCGACCAGGTGCGCCCCGCACCAAGTGCAGAACGCCTCGTCCGGCGCCTCTCGTCCACAGTGCGGGCATTGGATCATCCGCTGCTCCTTCCTCTTCCGCTCCCCGACCTGCGCCGCGTCATCCGGCCGGCCAGCGCCACCGGGCGAGGACGTCGTCGAACTCGCTGCCCGCCTGGAACCCCGTCGACTTGCCCGCGGCCGGCGCGTAGGGCGTGATGCCGAGGACCGAGGCCCAGGTGCCTCCGGACTCGGCGGCTATCACGACGACGCGCAGTGGGACCGTCTTCTGGTCCGACGTGCCGGGAAGATCCGCCGAGTAGAACTCTCCCTCTCCCGGCACGAAGCCGATCTCCGCGCCGGGCACCGGCCCGATCGGCCTGAAGCTGCCGAGCAGGCCCGACACGTGCCGGGCCGTGGCGACGACGAGGCCGCCCAGCGGCTCGCTGCCTCGGCCCGCGTAGACCATCAGCGCGCTCGCCTGGTCCGAGGTCTCGAAGGTGACGTTCGAGCCGAACGAGCTCGCCACCTCCGACATGTCCCCCGGGTAACCGACCGAGAAGCCGAGCGGGCTCACGTAGCTGTGGGCGTCCGCGAGGAGCGGGCCCGTCGAGGGGCCGCAGGAGTAGACGCAGCTCGTCGGGGGGCCGGGAAGCAGGCCCTGGACCACCGAGCCGACGACGACGAGGGAGGCGACGAGCACGGCGAGCTTCGCCAGCACCGGGAGGCGCGCCCAGCGACCGGCGCGGACCGGGGCCGGGGCGGAGCCGGCTCGACGGGCCGTGGCGCCGGCAGAGCGCTCGCCGGTGCCCGCCGAGGCCGGCGCCCCGGGGACGGCCAGGTGGCGCCGCACCGGCGAGCCACATGCCGGGCAGTAGTTCGACGCCGGACCGAGCTCGAAGCCGCAGCTCGCGCAGAACCTTGGGCCGCCTGGCGGCCCGGGCGGCACGGCGGCGCCCGGGGGCACGGGCTCGGCGCCGCTCATCCGAAAGCTTTCTCGTAGAGGAGGAAGTCGTCGACGAGCCCCGAGGCGTTCGGCGATCCCCACCCCGCCGCGAAGTTCCAGCCGGGCCCGGCCCGGTAGTAGAGGTTGTCGCCGCGCACGACCTCGTGGAAGGGCTGGGCGGGCAGCTTGGCCGCGACGCTCCCCAAGTAGTAGAGGGCCCGGTCGGCGAAGCCGACGGCCGGGAGCCCGTGCCGGGCCAGGGCCTCGTCGGCGAGCGCGATCAGCGCCGCCCACAGCGGCGCGGCGGCCGAGGTCCCCGCGGCCACCTCCCACCGGCCCTGTGCCACGACGTCCCAGCCGGTCAGGGCGTCGCCGATCGCCGAGACGTCGGGCACCTGGCGCATCCCGTCGGAGAGCGGGCCCACCACGCCCGGCACGTCCTGCCAGCTCGGCCGGGGGAACACCGAGCTCAGCCCTCCGCCGGAGCCGACCTGCTCGACCGGGGACCCCCAGGCCGCTTCGGCGCCGTAGGTGTCGCCCTGGCCGAGGAAGGCCGTCGTCCCTCCGACGGCGGTGACGTCGGGCACGTCGGCGGGGCTCGAGACGCTCGGACGGGGGGCGTGCCCGGCGCTCGGGCAGATGAAGGCGCCGGAGTCCCCCGAGGAGACGAGGGCGGTCCCCCGGCTCGACGCGAGCTCGGTGAACAGGCTGCTCCACGCCCTGGCGACTTCGGCCTGCTCGCATGCGCCGAGGCTGACGCTGAAGACGGCCTGGGGGTAGGAGCGGATCGCCGCCTGGAGCGCCTGGAGGAGATCGCCGGGGGTCGGTCCTGCCTCGTAGACGACGAGGCGAGCGCCCGGCGCGAGGGCGTGGACGATCTCGAGGTCCATCTCGGCCTCCGGCTCCCAGCCCGCCGAGCCGACCGCCTCGGGCGAGCCCCATGCCGGGCTCGTCACCGGAGGCCCGAGGTCGGGGCTCGGAAGCCCGAACTGCGACGAGTACTCGGCGATGTCGCCGGCGAGGTATCCGCTGATCTCGAGGAACACGACCGTCTGGCCCTGCCCGTCGAGCCCTCCGGCGTACAGCGGGTCGAAGTTGTAGAAGCCGCGGACCTGGTCGGGCGTGAACCCACCGAGCCCCGAGGGGCCGGCGGAGCCCTCGTCGGTGCCGACCCGGGTCCAGATGGCGCCGGCCGGGTGGTAGGTGGGGGCGCCGTCGAGCCCGACCAGGGCGGTCACGACCCGACCGAGCCCAGGGGGAAGGCGCCAGGGGCCGGCCGGCACGAGGTACGCGGCGCCGGCCGGGGACCGCCGGCGCTCGAGCCGGACGTCGAAGGCTCGCTCGACCGCCTCGACGGCGCCGGCGACGGTCAGCAACGGCGATCCGGGGACCCAGGCCGCCGCGAGACCATCGCCGGCGAGGATCCGGGTCACCGTCGAGACCTCCCGGGGTCGGGGCCCGAAGCGCCTCGCATAGGCGGCCGGCGAGACCGCTCGGCCGGCGTCGACGAGGCGGGCCAGACCGGCGGGGTCCCGGCCGGCCAGGTCGAGGACGAGCCGAACCGTCTGCCGGGGCGCCCGGGCGCCGAGCGCAGCGGGGCCGTCGGGCCCACCCGGGGCACGGGCCCCGGCTCCCGGCGCCGAGAGCCCGATCGCCACGGCGGCCAGCGCGGCGATCCCCGCAGCCGGCCAGCCGCTCCGCACCCGCCCCACCGCCGCCAAGACCCCCGGCCGCCCTAGCCGACCGTGAGCAGGGAGGAGGAGCTGAACACCTGGGAGCCGACCGGGTCCTCGCCGCGCCACAGGCCCGAGGAGGCGGGGCCGTAGACGACGGTCACCGCGATGCCGTCGTCGTCGACGACGTCGCGAGCGATCGACAGGTCGGAGCAGAAGCTCGGGGAGCAGACCGGGTTCAGGTTCGGGTCGATCACGCCGGCTCCGGCGATCGCCTCGACGCCCGTGCTCGGGCTCTCGTACGCGCGCTCCTCGGCGTCGGTGAGCAGCATCCACGAGCCGTTCTGGGCGAAGCCGTTGACGCTCGGCTGCTGCGAGGTGATGTCGGCGGGGAGCCCGTGGCCCTCGAGGAAGGTGAGGGCCCAGCCGCGCACGTTCTCCACCAGCCGCCGGACGCCTGCGGGGCCGCCGGCGTAGTCGCTGCGGAGAGGGTACAGGCGGAAGAGGTAGACGCCCTCAGTGCCGTCCGGGGACGCGTAAGCGGTCTCGAAGCCGTTGAACTTGCCGACGATGTCTCGAGAGGTGCCGAACACCGGGACCGTGAGGTTGGCGAGCGGCCGCATGTGCCAGCTGGAAGGCACGCACGCGCCGACGTTCATCGAGCTCGCGAGCGCGGCTGCGAGGCTGGACGTGACGTCGTAGTAGCGGTCGCCCGGCTCGAGGAGGTAGGTGCCGGCGAGGGAGCCGTCGAGGTAGATCTCCGCCTTGTACTGACGCTCGGGGAGGCACTGGCTCGCGTCCTCGAGGAACTGGTCGCCGAAGAAGTAGTCGCGGTAGTCGCTGCTGTAGAAGTCCCGAGCCGGGCCTGCGTGGGTCGTCTCCGGGATCGCGTTCCACTCGCTCGAGCCGCCGGCTCGCTCGAACCAGATCACGGTCATCGGCCGCTTCGAGAGCTCCGACGGCGAGACCGAGCGCGGCAGGTACGCCTCGAGGGCGAGCAGGTTCGGGTTGACGAGCCCGCTCATGCGGTCGAAGTGCAGGGGCGCCGGAGCGGGGCCGGCAGCGAGCGAGCTCGTCGTGAAGGACTCGATCAGGATGCCCTTCATGCGGTCGATCTCCGAGCGCATCCCCGGGCTGGCGGCCGCCTCGGCGGAGGTGGCGAGGTCCTCGAGGTCGGTGACGCCGCCGGCAAGCCAGGCCTGCTGCTGGCTGTAGATCGTCGGCGCTTGGGGGGTCCGGCGGGCGACGTCGGAGTACAGCATGTGGGCAGCCGCGTCCTCGTAGGCGCGATCGGCCGGCCCGTACTCGCCGTCCGCGACGAGCATCAGCCCGAGGTTCATCCAGCTCACCGGGTTCGTCGGGTCGAGCTGGGCGAACCGGCCGGCGAGGGAGACCGCGTCCGCCGGCGGCGAGCCGCGGCCGCCTCGCATCAGCCACAGCTCGTAGAGGTCCCAGCCGAGGCCCCAGACGACCCCCGCGTCACGGTCGCCGAGGTCGTAGGCCTCGGCCTCGTCGTGGGCGGCCCGCTCCTGCCAGTAGGCGCTCGTGTTGGAGATGAACCCGCCGCCGAGCTCCTGGGAGCCGCGGACGACCTCGGCGTCGGCGAGCTGCGCGTAGGCCTGGGCGTCGTCCGGGCGAGCCGCGATCGCCGCCTCGAAGTCGTCGATCGCCGGCTGGTACTGCGACGGCGTCACCGCCCTCGCCGCGGCGACGACCCCCCGCGCGTAGTCCCGAGCCGCCGCGAGCGAGGGCGTGCCGGGCTGCTCGTCGCCGACGAACCCGCCCCAGAGCGAGCCGACGAGCACGAGGAGCACGCCGACGACGGCGAAGAGCACCCTGCTCGCGCCGTAGAGCGTGAAGGCCGAGCCGAAGAGGAACAGCGCCACGGCAAGGAGCGTCACAATCGCGGTGAACCTCGTCGCGAGCCCCGCCCACTTGCCGCTCGCGTCGTTGTAGCCGTCCGACTCCGCCTGCAGGGTGGTCGCGCCCTCGGCACGGGCGGCGAAGAAGTCCTGGGGGAAGTTCGGGTCGGGGTTGCCGTCGGGGAGCCCCGGGCGCATGTCGGCAGGGAGCAGCCGGGCGTCCTGGCGCACCTGGTCGACCGTCGAGGTGTACAGGTCCGCCCACTGGATGGCGTTCGGGCTCTGGAGGTAGGACTCGAACATCTCCGCCGAGGCCTTGGCCTGGAGCGCCTGGTCGGCGAGGTAGTTGGAGTAGTCCGTCTCGGCCTGCTGGTAGTCGCCCGTCTGCGCCGCGCTCGCCTCGAGGCCGAGCTGCTGGGCGAGATCGGCGTAGTTGGACGAAGCCGAGCTGGCCCGGTTCAGCATGTAGCCGACGATGGCGGCAAGCAGCGTCGCGACGACGACGGCGATGGTGAGGAAGCGCGAGGACGGCTTTGCCGGAGGTCGGCCAGACCCGCCGCCCTGCTCCACCCCCTGCTCGCCAGCCGGGCCGGAGGGACCGGCGTCGAGCACGGCACTCGCCGCGCCGAGCAGGTCGGTCGCCTCGGCGAGCTCGGTGAGCTCCCCCGGGAGAGCCTCCCCCTCTAACGGTCCCTGGGTCATCGACGCCCGGCTCCCCTCGTCGCTCCGGGCCGGCGCCCGGGCGCGCCCGGGGAGCGAGGCCGGCCCGGCCGGGTGGCCCGGTACGGGCTCACCCGATCCCCGCGACGACGAGGACCGCGAGGGCTGCGGCCATCGCGAGCACGCCCGGGGCCAGGGTGTGCACCCGCCGGTGCTTCCATCCGAGGTAGGACACGGTGAGGAAGAAGACGGCCATGATCAGCAGCGCGCCGGCGAGCAGGATCCTCTGGCCCTTGGCCCGGAGCGAGCGTGCGGACCCGTTCAGCGCGGCGACGTGCTCGGCGTCGAGCGTCCTCAGGTCCGTGACCGTCTCGTAGGCGTAGGCCTCCTGATGGGCTCTCGAGTAGCCCACGTCGCCCTTCGCGTTCGGCAGGGAGGCCCAGTAGCCGACGAAGCCCGGGTAGAGCGCCCGCTCCTCGGCGCCCTCGACGCGTGCCTGTGCCTCGAGCTGCAGCGCCTGGGGGAGGTTGCCGGCCTTACGGGCCCAGCCCGCCTGGGTGTACAGGTTGCTCTCCGCGACCGTGTGCTCCTGGAAGGCCTCCGAGAGGCGGGCACCGAGGTTGATGTAGCTGTCCTGGACGGCCTTCGTCGTCTGGTACTGGGTCATCTGCTGGAGGGCCTGCTGGTCAAGGCTCGAGGCGGCGTCGAAGGTCGTCGACGCCCACCACGCGAGCAGGGCGCCCACGATCGAGATCCCAGCGATGAGCATCGCGACCCCGGCGTTCCAGCGGTCGAGCGCCGCGACCTCGGGGGAGGGCGGCGGCGCCGGGCTGCGGTCGGCCTTGAAGCGCGACCACTCGATCCGCAGCAGGTAGGCCCCGACCAAGAGGAGCAGCCCGAGTGCCGCGTAGACGACGGCGGGCACCGACGTCCCCCTCAGCTCCGGCGGCCCGCCGCGCTCGCCAACTCTCCTCGCTCCTCCCGGTTCGGCGCGCCCCCGGCGCCGGCCGCCAGCGATTGTGGACAGGGTGCTCGCCATTTGTCACTAGG